>NZ_CP038469.1:0-302531 GCF_004684345.1 Citrobacter tructae | reverse complement strand
AATGGGTGTCACCATCAAGTGCAATTGCGAAGTCGGTAACGCACTCTCGATTGAACAACTCAAAACTGAAAACCGCGCAGTTCTGGTCACGGTGGGGATGTCTTACGGCTCCACGCTGCCCATATTTGACCAAGCGAAAAACGTCGAGATTGCTGTCGATTTTCTGCAACGCGCCCGTAAGAACAGTGGCGATATTTCCGTGCCGCAGAGTGCGTTAATCATCGGCGGTGGCGATGTGGCCATGGATGTCGCCAGCACGCTGAAACTCCTCGGCTGCCCGTCTGTCACCTGCGTCGCACGTGAAGAACTGGACGAATTCCCCGCCAGTGACAAAGAGTTCACCAGCACGCAAGCGTTAGGCGTATCGATCATCGACGGTTTCACGCCGGTAAATGTCGCCGGGAATAAAGTCAACTTTAAGCATGTTCGACTGCCAGGAGAACTCACGCTTGAAGCCGAACACATTATTCTCGCCGTCAGCCAACATGCTCAGCTTGATAATTTCGCGGCGTTAAAGCCAGAACGCAATATTATCAACACGCACAATTATCAAACTGTCGACCCGCTTCTGTTTGCAGCAGGCGATATTGTCAAAGGCGATAAAACCGTGGTGTACGCCGTAAAAACAGGAAAAGAAGCCGCTCAGGCCATTCATCACTATTTAGAGGGGGCTTGCTCATGTTAACGAAAGATCTTTCTATTACCTTTTGCGGCGTCAAATTCCCTAACCCGTTTTGTCTCTCTTCTTCTCCGGTGGGCAACTGCTACGAAATGTGCGCCAAAGCCTATGATACTGGCTGGGGCGGCATTGTTTTTAAAACCATCGGTTTCTTCATTGCCAATGAAGTCTCCCCGCGATTTGATCATCTAACAAAAGAAGATACCGGCTTTATTGGCTTCAAAAATATGGAGCAAATTGCCGAACATCCGCTGGAAGAGAATCTGGCAGCCATTCGCAGGCTGAAACAAAACTACCCGGATAAGGTGCTGATTGCGTCAATCATGGGGGAAAATGAACAGCAATGGCAGGAGCTGGCACGTCTGGTTGAAGAAGCCGGTGCGGATATGATTGAGTGCAACTTCTCGTGTCCGCAGATGACATCACATGCGATGGGCAGCGATGTTGGGCAAAGCCCTGAGCTGGTCGAAAAATATTGCCGGGCAGTAAAACGCGGTTCTTCCCTGCCGATGCTAGCCAAAATGACGCCGAATATTGGTGATATGTGTGAAGTGGCTCTGGCGGCTAAACGCGGAGGTGCTGACGGTATCGCCACCATCAACACCGTTAAATCCATCACCAATATCGACCTGACCCGGAAAATCGGCATGCCGGTGGTCAACGGGAAATCCAGCATTTCTGGCTATTCCGGTAAGGCGGTAAAACCCATCGCGCTGCGCTTTATCCAACAACTGCGCACGCACCCCGAACTGCGCGATTTCCCAATTAGCGGCATAGGCGGTATTGAAACCTGGGAAGACGCCGCCGAGTTTTTACTGTTAGGCGCGGCTACGCTGCAGGTGACCACCGGGATCATGCAATATGGTTATCGGATTGTGGAGGATATGAGGAGTGGGCTGTCGCACTATCTTGCCGATCAGGGATTTAATTCACTGGAAGAGATGGTCGGCCTTGCCAATGCCAATATCATTCCGGCTGAAGATCTTGATCGCAGTTACATCGTCTACCCACATATCAACCTCGATAAATGCGTCGGCTGCGGACGCTGTTACATCTCCTGCTATGACGGCGGGCATCAGGCGATGGAATGGAATGAGCAAACCCGTACCCCACACTGCAACACCGAAAAATGCGTGGGTTGCTTGCTATGTGGTCACGTTTGCCCGGTCGCCTGTATCGATCTGGGTGAGGTGAAATTCAAAACAGGTGAGAAAGAGCACACGTTAACGCTGTAACGTAAGACACAAAAATCCCGGTGCAGAATTCTCTGCACCGGGATTTTTGTTTTACCGCGTTATTTCTTACGCGCGTATTTCAAGGAATCCAGCGCGACAGCGAATATGATGATGCCGCCCTTAATAATGTACTGCCAGTAAGGATTCACGCCGATGTAGGTTAAACCATAGTTGATGACGGTGAAAATTATCACACCGGTCACCACGCCGAAGACCGTACCTACCCCACCGCTGAACGACACGCCGCCTACCACGCAAGCTGCAATCGCATCCAGTTCATACATAAAACCGAGGTTGTTAGTCGCCGAGCCGATACGCCCTGCTTCCAGCAAACCACCGAAGGCGTAGAACACCCCGGACAGCGCATAGATAATCAGCAGGTTCAGCGCAACGTTAACGCCCGACACTTTCGCCGCTTCCGGGTTACCGCCAATGGCGAAAATGTTTTTACCAAAGCGGGTCTTGTTCCACAGCACCCAGACAAAGGCTACCGCAATCAGCGCATAGAAGGTGATGTAAGAAAGTCGGAAACTGCCCAGTGCAATAAAGCCCTGCGCAAAGGTTGAGAACCCACTGTCAAAACCAGAAATTGGCGATGCGCCGACAAAGTCGTAGTACAGGGAGTTAATCCCGTAAACGATGATCATCGTGCCGAGGGTAGTGATAAACGGCGTCACGTTCAAGTAAGCAATGATAATGCCGTTGACCAAGCCGATAATGGCACCAATGACGCAGACAATCAGCACCACCACGATGATTGGCATGGTGGCCATTTCCGGGAACACCTTGTTGGCGTTCTCCATCGACTGCAATAACGTTGCCGCAACCACCGCCGCCAGTCCGACCTGACGCCCGGCTGACAGGTCAGTCCCTTGGGTGACAATCAGTCCGGCAACGCCCAGCGCGATAATAATACGCACCGAGGATTGCGTCAGAATGTTACTCAAGTTCAGTAAACTTAAGAATGTGGGGTCCTGGAAAATAATAATGGCCAGCAGAACCAAAAGAACAACGTAAATTCCGCCTTCTTTCAGATAAGTAAGAAAACTTTTCTTATTTAACGCACTCATGAGGAGCCCCTAATCTTAAAGGTGCAAAGACGCAAGACGGAGGATTTCGTTTTGCGTTGTTGTTTTAGTGTCAACAATTCCAGCCACGAGACCGTTGCTCATAACCAGAATACGATCGGTAATACCCAGCAATTCCGGCATTTCAGAGGAAATAATAATTATCCCCTTCTCTTTTTTCGCCAGTTCAGCAATTAACTGATAAATTTCAAATTTCGCACCAACGTCGATTCCGCGCGTGGGTTCATCCAGCATCAGTATCTCTGGTTGTGTTAACAACCAACGACCAATAACCACCTTCTGCTGATTACCGCCGGAAAGTGAACCAATTTGCGTACGATGTCCCGGCGTTTTTACCCTCATCGAATCAATAACCCATTGGGTATCGCTCTTCATGCGGGAATTATCCAGCAGACCAACTTTATTTTTATAGTTTTGGATATTAGAGATTAACGAGTTAAACCCAATATCCAGATAGGCATAAATACCGGTTGAGCGGCGCTCTTCCGTAACCAGCGCAAAACCATGGTTAATGGCTTCATTCGCACTGTGGTTATTAATTTTTTTGCCGTGGAGTGTAATCGTACCCGATGATTTCTCCCGAATACCAAACAGGGTTTCCACGATATCCGTGCGTTTTGCGCCGACCAGACCAGCAATCCCGAGAATTTCCCCTTTGTGCAGATCAAAAGAGATATCACGAATCGACGGTTGACGCAGAGACGTCAGGTTTCGCACCTGCAGAATCACTTCACCTGGCGTATTGTCTTTGTCCGGGAATCGTTGGTTCAGCGAGCGACCAACCATCATGGCGATGATCTTATCCATATCCAGCCCTTCCAGCGGCTGGGTCGCAATCCACTGGCCATCGCGCAGCACGGTAATTTCATCGCACAACTGGAAGATCTCTTCCATCTTGTGAGAAATATACACGATGCCACATCCACGCTCTTTCAGTTTGCGGATGATGGTGAACAGATGATTAACTTCTTTCTCGGTTAACGATGAGGTCGGTTCATCCATAATGACGATTTTGGCGTCATACGAAAATGCTTTGGCAATTTCAATCATCTGCATTTGTGAAACGGATAATGTGCCGACGCGCGCACGCGGATCGATATCAATATCCAGCTCATCAAATATTGCTTTGGTGTCACGGTACATTTTGTCCTGATCGACAAACATACCTTTGGTGGGATAGCGACCCAGCCACATATTGTCCATCACTGAACGTTGTAATACCAAGTTTAATTCTTGGTGTACCATCGAGATACCGTTTTCAAGTGCTTCTTTAGCAGAATGAAAATCGATTTCTTTACCCTGGAATAAGATACTGCCGGAATCTTTTTGATAGATCCCAAAAAGACATTTCAATAATGTCGACTTTCCAGCACCATTCTCGCCCATCAGGGCATGAATAGAATGTGGGCGGACTTTTAAATTGACATTATCAAGAGCCTTAACGCCGGGAAAGGACTTGTTGATGCCGCTCATTTCCAACAAGTATTCGCCTGACGACTGAGTATTAGTGCTGACCATAATTATACCTTGTTGGCCTTGCAAAGCGTGTTATTAAGGGCGCAATGAAATTGCGCCCACAGACGGAGATCTTATTTATTGGTGAACTCGGCCAGGTTGTCTTTGTCGACACCAACATAAGGAATACGAACGATTTTATTCTCGATTTTCCAGCTCGTACCATCAGCGGCACCTTTGCCGGCAGCCAGGTTTTTCGCCAGATCGAAGGTAGCTTTCGCCTGGTTGTTCGCATCGTTCAGCACGGTACCGGCCATAGCGCCAGATTTCACCAGTGCCAGCGCTTCTGGCAGCGCATCCACGCCAAATACCGGAACGCTGGTTTTGTTGTGCGCTTTCAGTGCTTCAACTGCGCCCATCGCCATGGCATCGTTGTTGGCGATAACCACTTCAATTTTGTTGGCATTTGGGCCGGACATCCACGCATCAACTTTATCTTTCGCCTGAGCGGTATCCCACATGGCGGTGTCTAACTGCAGCTGCTCAGTTTTAATACCTTTGTCGTTCAGCTCTTTAATCACGTAGGTGGTACGTGCTTCAGCATCCGGATGTCCCGGCTCGCCTTTCAGCAGAACAAACTGAATTTTACCGTCTTTGTTCAGATCCCAGTTCGGGTTCGCCGCCCAGTGCTTAGCAATCAAATCACCCTGAATGATGCCGGATTCTTTAGAGTCAGTACCGACATAGAAAGCTTTGTCATAGCTGTCCAGCGCTTTGCGAGAAGGCTCTTTGTTAAAGAACACAATAGGGACGTTCTGACCGCGAGCTTTCTCAATGACCGTGCCTGCCGCTGCCGGGTCAACCAGGTTGATCGCCAGGGCTTTAACACCTTTTGCCAGCAACACATCAATCTGATCGTTTTGTTTAGACTGATCGTTCTGGGAGTCATTCATCAGCAGTTGTACATCCGGCGCCGCTTTGGCATCTTTTTCGATAGCTTTACGAACCACAGACATAAAGTTATCGTCATACTTATAAATCGTCACACCAATGCGGGTATCAGCAGCGTGCGCAGCCGCGCCGAATAACATGCTTGCCATTACAGCAGACAGGGTCAACACCTTCTTATTCATGGTATCTCCGGTTTTATTATGCAGGGTAGTACTTGAGATAAATGCTCGGCGAGGCAGAACGTTACTAATCTGTTACTGAACGCCGAAGCTCACTTTTAAAAATATTTCTTCCGTGTCTGGCAACGCTCCAAAAACAGGCTTTAATTATCGTTTAAGACGCCTATACCTCGATGAAAATGATTATTCACCGTTACATAGTAGTTACAGCGCAACAAACAGTGTCATCATAGCTATCGCATTGTTAAGATACTGTGAATTTACTCACATATTGAAAGCGGTTACACAGCTCGATATTATCAGTTAGTGATCGGTGCCGCATTCTGCCGCAATGCCACAGAATGACGACGCACCAGTGTTGGCATAAAGCAGTGTGTCCCCGCAGGATCCAGCGTTCCGGCAGCGCCTTGTAGCGCCAGCTCTGTCGCCATTTTCGCCATTGACGCAATGGGATAGCGCACGGTGGTCAGCTGAGGATCGGTGTAACGAGCAATGGGAATATCATCGAAACCGATGATAGAAAGGTGTAACGGAATGGCGATGCCGTTGTCTTTTAACGCCGTCAGCGCGCCGGCAGCCATATTATCGTTGTAGGCGAAGACCGCCGTCAGCTGCAAATTGCGCCCCAGCAGTTCCACCATGGCTGACTCTCCCCCCGGCATATCAGGTGAACCAGTACCAACCCAGCTTTCCGCAGGCGTAATGCCGTGTTCTTGCAACGCACTCATCCAACCTTCTTTGCGCATCGCATCATCTTCAATACGGTGGCTTGACGCCAGGTAGCCGATACGTTGGTGCCCGTTTTTAAGCAGCATACGGGTCGCCATTTTGGCCCCGCTGATATTGTCCAGACAGACGCAACGATGGGCGTAACCCGGGACGATGCGATTGATTAGCACCATGCCTGGGATGCTGTCCATAAACTCGCTGAGCTCGCGATCGCTTAGCGCTTTTGAGTGGACAATCAAGGCATTACAACGTTGGCGAATCAAGACTTCAATGGCATGACGTTCTTTTTCAGCTTCATGGTAACTGTTGCCAATCAGCACATATTTCTGGTGCTGTTGAGCCACCTGATCCACCGCTTTCACCAGCGCACCGAAAAAAGCATCAGATACATCCATCACCACGACCCCAATGGTGTCGCTCACCTGCGTCGCCAGCGCTTGCGCATTGGCGTTGGGTCGATAGCCTAATTGCGTCACAGCCTTCATTACCGCTTCACGGGTGTCAGGACTCACCAGCGCACTGTTATTCAGTACGCGGGATACCGTCGCTACAGAAACGCCAGACTGCCGTGCCACATCACGTATGGTTACCATATTCACTGCCCTGTTTAAGATTGCGGTTGCCCACGGACACCCAGTCTGGCTATTTTGTCAGCACGAGGTACAGGACTGCGTGAGTCATGTCACAGGAATGAAAACGGTTACATCCATTTTGTTAATGAATGTGATCCAGATCGTTATCTGGATGTTCGCGGTAATGATGTCCCTGCAGCACGCAGGGTTAATTGACGCCATAGCCACTCTACCGGACCCTGCCGATAAAAACGTAGCCAAATGACAGAGAAAAACAGGTTAACGGCCCAGACAGGAATTACAAAATACAGCAGCGTCAGCCGGTCAAATTGCATAAATAAACCGAACTGATAAAACAGCGTGGTACAGATAAGCGTCTGCAACAGATAATTGGTCAGCGCCATGCGCCCTACGCAGGCAATGGCGATAACAATTTTGAAGCGACTAAGCTGCGGCCAAAAACCAAACATCAAAGCAGCGTAGCCGACGGTCTGAAAAGGCGCGCTCAGTTCACGCGGGGCTTGTAACAGGAAGGCACACCAGCGATACGCCCACTCCAGATGCCACTGCAGCATAATCGCAGGTAGATTGATGGCTATTCCTGTCGCCACCAGCAGCACACCTGTACGTCGATAGTGCCGCAAGCTGTACTGGCCTTTCAGCCAGCCGCTGCGCATCAATGCCGCACCAAGCAGCATCATTCCCGCCAGTTGCCAGCCATACTGTGCCCCCAGAGCCAGCAGACTGTTCGACAGCATATCCACACGATTACTGACCGCTTCCATGCCGCCATTAATTTTCCAGTATTTTTCATACAGCAACGCGGAAGCATCCGGCGTCCAGGCCCGGCTGGTTTCACTCCCGGAAATAACGCCCAGCAGCAGCAGTACGCCAATCCCCACCAGATAGAGCAACACGCCTGTATTAAACAGACTTTTTACCGAGGGAGCATCGCGGATCAGCCGCCAGCAAATCAGGCCGATTAAGCCATACGCCAGCAGGATATCGCCATCCCAGAAGAGTAAGCCGTGAATAAAGCCCAATAAGACCAGTAGTGTCAGCCGCGACTGGATCCAGCGTTTACCGCGCGGGAGCAGCATTTGCAGGCCCGCGCCAAACAGCAGAGCGAAAAGCGTGAGGAATTTTACCTGCGCGAAGAGATCGAGCACCGCCCAGGTCCAGGCGTCCGATAAGGTAATGCTGCCCGACCAGGCCGGATTCAAATATGCCGCCTTTGGCAAACCAAAGGCGCTGATATTGAGAAGCAGGATACCGAGGATGGCGACGCCACGAATAAAATCCAGCGTGACATTACGCTCCATGGTCCCTGTCCTGGTCAGTTGTGGTGACGTACAGCGCGCAGGAATTCCTGACGCGTATTCTGGCTGGACTTAAATAATCCACCCAGTGAGGTGGTGGTAGTCGCGCTGGTCGCATCGCGAATGCCGCGCGCTTTCACGCAGTAATGCACCGCATCAATCGATACCGCCACATTATTCGTCCCCAGCAGCGTTTGCAGCGCGGTTAGAATTTGCTGGGTCAGACGCTCCTGCACCTGCGGACGCTGGGCGAAGAATTGCACAATGCGGTTAATCTTCGACAAACCAATCACTGAATCTTTCGGGATGTACGCCACCGTCGCTTTGCCATCGATAGTGACAAAGTGATGTTCACAGGTGCTGGTCAGCGTGATATCGCGCACTGTGACCATCTCATCAACCTTCATTTTGTTTTCAATGACGGTGATTTTCGGGAAGTTGGCGTAATCAAGACCAGAGAAAATCTCATCAACATACATTTTCGCAATGCGATGTGGAGTTTCCATCAGGCTGTCATCGCTCAAATCAAGATTGAGCAATTGCATAATCTCGGTCATATGACCGGAGATAAGACGTTTGCGCGTTTCGTTATCCATCTCATGCACGGGCGGGCGCAGCGGTGTTTCGAGACCACGCGCGACCAGCGCTTCATGAACCAGGGCCGCTTCTTTACTGAGTGATGACATTTATTTTTCTCCTGCAGGTGTGGCGCCTTCGCCCTGCGTGGGGCAAAGTTTTTAAGCTGGGAAACAGCCAGAACATTGTGCGTGAGGCGGCGCACATAATCCAGTATTCACCGCGATAATTATTGAAATTGGCACAGCCTTTCAGCGTACAGATTTCACTTATTGTTCAGACCAGTGACATTGAGTGTTAATGCAACGTTATACAGATGATGAAGTATGTTTGCCCAATGCGGAAGTGAAAGTTACTCACAGCGCCATGAATAATCTGTATTATGGTGAATTCGCAAACATATTCAGGTTCAACACAACAAGGAGCCACGCATGGAAATGCTCGAAGAGCACCGCTGTTTTGAAGGCTGGCAGCAACGCTGGCGTCATGATTCCGCCGCGTTAAACTGCACCATGACCTTCAGCATTTTTCTCCCGCCGCCGCGCAATAACACCCCGCCTCCGGTACTGTACTGGTTATCGGGTCTGACCTGTAATGATGAAAATTTCACCACCAAAGCGGGCGCGCAGCGTATTGCTGCTGAGCTGGGGATTGTGCTGGTGATGCCAGATACCAGCCCACGCGGTGAACAGGTGGCCAACGATGATAGCTACGACTTAGGCCAGGGTGCCGGTTTTTATCTCAATGCCACGCAGCAGCCATGGGCTACGCATTTCCGCATGTATGATTATTTACGTGATGAACTGCCGCAGCTCATTCAGTCACAGTTTAACGTCAGCGAACGCTGCGCCATCAGTGGGCACTCCATGGGCGGTCACGGTGCGCTGATTATGGCGTTGAAAAATCCTGGAAAATACACCAGCGTTTCCGCCTTCGCGCCGATCGTAAACCCCTGCCGCGTACCGTGGGGTGAGAAGGCTTTTAACGCCTATCTGGGCGCGGATAAGTCTCTATGGGCAGAGTGGGATAGCTGCGCGTTGATGTTATCCAGTAAGCCAGAAGATGCGATTCCAACGCTGATTGATCAAGGTGATAGCGATCAGTTTCTTGCCGATCAGTTGCAGCCAGCGGTGCTGGCCGAAACGGCGCGTCAGACCGCATGGCCGATGACGTTACGCATCCAGCCAGGCTACGATCACAGCTATTACTTTATTGCGTCATTTATTGAGGATCACCTGCGCTTTCACGCCCAATATTTGCTGAAGTAACGCCTGAGTGAGGGCGGCAGCCCTCTTCATTTCTCCATCATTCCTTCACTTTTTCTCCTTTTTTCTTTCTTCATTATCTTATTGATTTAAAAGGCTTTCACTTTAAATTACATCAAACACAAATGATTTCTATTATCATTTGTGTTTACAAAAATTCATACTTTTGTACAATCCTCTCCGCCTCTTTACTGAAAAGAGTCCTTAAAAGACAAATACATACAATTGTCATGGCCTTTCACATGACACGCAGTTCAGTACCCGCAATAGTTCGGGTTGCAACAGCCAACGCACCTGCAGCTTGAAGTATGACGGGTAAATTCATTTAAATGGAATGATACAAATGACTATACCTCACGTTAAGGCTGTTGCTGTCGCAGTCAGCGCGGCATGCCTCCCATCACTCGTCTATGCAACTAACCAGGATACCGTGGTGGTCACCGCCACCGGGTTCGAGCAAAAGATTCAGGACGCCCCCGCCTCTATTTCTGTGATCACCAAGCAGCAAATTGAGGATAAAGCCTACCGTGACGTCACCGATGCGCTCAAAGATGTGCCTGGCGTCGTCGTTACAGGCGGCGGCAGTAGCAGTGATATCAGTATTCGCGGGATGGCTTCGCAATACACGCTCTTCCTGGTCAATGGGAAGCGCATCAGCACACGAGGAACACGCCCTAACAGCGATAACTCAGGTATTGAACAAGGTTGGCTACCGCCGCTGGAATCGATCGAACGAATCGAAGTGATCCGTGGTCCCATGTCATCGCTTTACGGCTCCGATGCGATGGGCGGCGTGATTAACGTGATCACCAAAAAAGTGTCGAATACCAAAGCCTGGAGCGGTTCCTTACACGGTGATGCCACCTTCCAGGAAGACCGCGATTCCGGCGATATTTACCAGACTAACGCCTATGCGTCCGGGCCGCTGATTGACGGATTGCTCGGCGCAAAAGTCACCGGTTTATTCTCTCACCGTGCAGAAGATGAAATCGTCAATGGCTACAACGAACAGCGTATGCGTAACGGGGGATTAACCCTGAACTTTACGCCGGATGATAAAAACGACATTGATTTCGATTACGCACGTGAACTGCAGGATCGCGACAGTACGCCTGGCAAATCAATGGCAGAAGAAAGCTGTCGTAACGGGAGCTGTAAGCCAAACAGCAAAAGCGAAAATAAGTATGTGCACACCACCTATTCAGTGACCCACAGCGGTTACTACGACGACTTCAACACCACCAGCTATGTTCAGCAGGAGGAGACCGATAATCCAGGTCGCCAGATGAAGTCCTACAACACCATCTTTAACAATCAGAACCAGATTTTCCTCGGGGCGCATACTCTGACGGCGGGTGGGCAGTACCGTTATGAAAAACTGCGCGATAACGGTAACCAGCTACAAGCGGCTGATGGCCTGAATAAGCTGACCCGCTGGAGCTGGGCGCTGTTTGCGGAAGATGAATGGGCGGTGACCGATACCTTCACGCTGACCGGCGGTCTGCGTATGGATAAAGATGAAAACTACGGTGATAACTGGACGCCGCGCGGCTACGGTGTATGGCATCTCAGCGATCAATGGACGTTGAAAGGCGGTGTCTCTGCGGGCTATCGTGCACCGGATCTGCGCCAGTCGTCAGCAAGCTGGGGACAGGTGACCGGCGGCGGCCGTCTGAACGGGATCATTGTGGGCAACCCGGATCTGAAACCGGAGAAGAGCCTGAGCGAAGAAATTGGCCTGCTGTGGGATAACGGCAACGACCTCAACGCGGGTGTGACGCTGTTCAACACCGACTTCAAAGACAAGATCACTGAAGTTCGCCGTTGTAACAGCAGCGCCGATCCAGCCTGCACCATCGGCAATACCCACTATGACTTCGTCAGCGATCGCGTTAACGTCGATAAAGCCAATATGCGTGGCGTAGAATCCACCTTCGGCTGGAAAATCACCACCGATCTCAACTGGACGGCAAACTACACCTACACCGAATCTGAACAGAAAAGCGGTCAGTTCTCCGGTCAGCCGTTAAACAAAATGCCGAAACATATGTTTAACACCACGCTGGACTGGCAGGCAACGCAGGATCTCGGTTTCTGGAGCCGTCTAAATCTACGCGGGAAAACGTCTGAGTATCTGAGCCGTACCTCGATGGCACAGGGAACACCGTCTTATACCCAGGTCGATGTCGGTGTACGTTACTACGTGAGCAAAGATGTTCTCGCCACCGCCGGTGTGTACAACGTGCTGGATAAGCAAATCGATTACGATACCTACGACACCATACTCGATGGTCGTCGTTACACGGTTGGCCTGACGTATAACTTCTAAGTTCGGCCCAATAAAAAGCCCCGGCACTTATTATTATGCCGGGGCTTGTTGTTATTTCCTGCCAAACCGCTTAAGACGATTTCTTCACGCGATCCGGGAATTGCATTTCGCTGTAACGCACGAAACGCGTCCCTTTGGTCAGCTTGTAGCCGAACCAGATAATCAGGAACAGCGGGATACCAATATAGGTTGCCATCACGCCGCCCCAGTCAATGGAGTCTCTCAGGAACGCTTCATAGTTCTGACCCAGAGTGATTATCAGGCACAGCACGAACGCAAAGATCGGTCCCAGCGGGAAGAAGCCTGAGCGATACGGCAGATCGTTCACATCACGCCCCTGCATCACGTAACCGCGACGGAAGCGATAGTGACTGATGGCAATCCCCAGCCAGGCGATAAAGCCCGTCATCCCAGAGGTATTCAGCAGCCACAGGTACACGGTCTGGTTGCCAAACATGGATGTCAGGAAGCACAGACCCGCCACCACCGTAGTCGCATACAACGCATTACGCGGAACGCCACCACGAGACAATTTGGCGAAAATACGCGGCGCTTTGCCGTCACATGCCAGGGTGTAGAGCATACGCGTTGAGGCGTACATGCCGGAGTTACCCGCCGACAGCACCGCCGTCAGGATCACGGCGTTCATCACCGCCGCAGCAGAAAGCAGGCCAGCGTGCTGGAATACCAGCGTAAACGGACTGACGCTGATGTCTTTCACATCGTTGCGCAGCAGGCTTGGATCGGTATACGGAATAATCAGGCTGATAATCAGAATAGCGAACACATAGAACAGCAGGATTCGCCAGAACACCTGACGCACCGCGCGCGGAATATTCTTCTCTGGATCTTCAGACTCACCCGCAGCGATACCGATCAGCTCAGTGCCCTGGAAGGAGAAGCCGACGATCATCGCCACGCCGATCATGGCTGCAAAGCCACCGGCAAAAGGCGCGTCTCCCGTGGTCCAGTTGCTCCAGCCCACCGGCTGAGCGCCTTTGAAGATACCGAAAATCATCAGCACGCCAACCGCAATGAAGATAATGACGGTGGTAACTTTGATCAGTGAGAACCAGTACTCCGCTTCACCAAAACCTCTGACCGAAATGTAGTTCAGCAGGAAGATGACGCACAAGAACAGCGCACTCCAGATCCAGCCTGGCGTATCCGGGAACCACCAGCTCATCACCAGTTGCGCGGCCACAAGGTCAACGGCAATGGTTACAGCCCAGTTGTACCAGTAGTTCCAGCCCAGCGCGAAACCAAAGCCTTCTTCTACATAGTTCTGACCGTAGGTGGAGAACGAGCCGGAAACCGGCATATACGCGGCCAGTTCACCGAGACTGGTCATCAGGAAGTACACCATCAGGCCAATCAGGATATAGGAAAACAGCGCGCCGCCTGGACCCGCCGCAGAAATGGTTGCACCAGATGCAACGAAAAGACCCGTACCGATGGAGCCACCAATGGCAATCATCGTCAGGTGGCGCGCCTTCAGTTCACGACGTAGCGTGGGCGCTTCTGTGGTTTTAATTTCGGAAACCATGTGAAAATGCTATCCATCCAAAAAATGAGGCGCGATTGTAGCAGACGAAACGGCATTCTTCCGGCACAAATACGCTGTTATAAGAGACCTTCATGACTGGCCGTGGATTATAAGTAAAGCAGAAAATGGCAGGCATGTTGCCGGACAAAACATCGCCCCTACTGCTGGTCGCTGTAGCGTAAAAAGCGCAGCAGCGCATTCGAGAGATGTTTCTGGCGGTGATGAACGCGCCAAAGGGTACGCACTAAACGTGGCAACGGTACGGATACTTCACTCAACGTTCCCGCCTGAAGTTGCTCCTCAATTACCCGGCGCGACAGGCAGCTAATCCCTAATCCATGACGCACTGCATGCTTAATGGCCTCAGAGTTGCCCAACTCCATGGCCATCTGAAATCGCGGTAAATGAGACAACAGCAGGTAATCCACCAGTTCACGCGTACCGGACCCGCGCTCGCGGAGGATCCACGGTGAAGCAGCCAGTTGCTCCAGCGTCACGGGACCTTTTACCAACGGAGAAGTCGGTGCGGCAAACACCACCAGTTCATCTTCCAGCCAGGGTTCAGAGATAATTTCCGTACTGTGGCAAGGCCCTTCAATCAATCCAATGTCGACCCGAAAATCCAGTACGGCATTAATCACGTCCTGGCTGTTGCCCACGCTCAGCTCCAGCGGCAGATCGGGAAAATCCTGTCGATAGTGGGCGATCATGGCGGGTAAAATGTAATTGCCGATGGTGCTGCTGGCAAAGACGCGAATCGCCCCATTATCTTCACGAAAGAGCTGTTCAATTTCGGCAGTTTGCTCAAGCAGCGCCAATGCGCGGGGATAGAGTAAACGCCCGTGCTCATTAACCACCAGACGTTTGCCCACACGATCGAACAGTTGCACGCCAAGCTGCCCCTCCAAATCGGTCAGGGCCGCGCTCACCGCTGATTGCGACAATGACAGCATGACCGAAGCCTGGGTCGTCGAGCCACTTTTCAGTACCTCAGCAAACACTTCAAGTTGTCGCAGGGTGATATGCATGGTCGTTTTCCTCCAGATGGCCCGCGTTTATACCCTAAATAATTCGAGTTGCAGGCAGGCGGCAAGTGAGTGAGTCCCGATGAGCTTACTCTGGTAAGTGATTCGGGCGAGCGAGCGCAGCCAACGCACATGCAACGTGAAGTATGACGGGTATACCACTTATACAGATTAATTATAAATATATAATCAATTTTATTTTTAAGCCACTTCACCTTACTATTTTCTCCAAGAAAACATTCCATTCACAGGAGGGGTTATGACTGAACTCGCCCTACAGAATCATCGACGTACAGTGTGGCATTTTATTCCGGGGCTTGCCCTGAGCGCAGTAATCACCGGGGCCGCGTTATGGGGTGGTTCTATCCCCGCCGTCGCGGGAGCCGGGTTCAGCGCCCTCACCTTAGCCATTTTACTGGGGATGGTTCTCGGCAACACTGTCTATCCACACATCTGGAAAAGCTGTGACGGCGGCGTACTGTTTGCCAAACAACATTTGTTGCGCCTTGGGATAATCCTCTACGGCTTTCGTCTCACCTTCGCGCAGATTGCGGATGTTGGCGTCAGCGGGATTGTGATCGATGCGCTGACGCTGACCAGCACCTTTATGCTGGCCTGTTTCCTTGGTCAGAAAGTGTTTGGCCTGGACAAACACACCAGTTGGCTGATTGGTGCCGGGAGCAGTATTTGTGGTGCTGCGGCGGTACTGGCAACAGAGCCGGTAGTGAAAGCTGAGGCCAGTAAGGTGACGGTCGCTGTCGCCACCGTAGTCATCTTCGGTACCATTGCTATCTTCCTGTATCCGGCGATGTATCCGCTGCTGGCACACTGGTTTAGCCCGGAAACCTACGGGATTTACATTGGGTCAACCATGCATGAAGTCGCACAGGTTGTCGCTGCCGGACACGCGATTAGCCCGGATGCAGAAAACGCCGCGGTGATTGCCAAAATGCTGCGCGTCATGATGCTGGCTCCGTTCCTCATTCTCCTGGCTGCTCGTGTGAAACAGCTGTCTCCGGCTAACGGTGGCGAAAAGAGCAAAATCACCATTCCGTGGTTTGCCATCCTGTTCATTGTGGTGGCGATCTTTAACTCGTTCCACCTGCTGCCGCAGTCTGTGGTGAACATGCTGGTAACCCTGGATACCGTACTGCTGGCAATGGCAATGGCTGCACTTGGGCTGACCACTCACGTTAGCGCCCTGAAAAAAGCCGGAGCAAAACCCTTACTGATGGCGCTGGTCCTGTTTGCCTGGCTGATTGTAGGTGGTGGTGCAATCAACGTTGCCATCCACGCCCTGATGGCATAATCGACCACGACTAACCCCCGCTGACCCGCTATACTCTCCCCTTTTATATTTGAGTATGGCGGGTTTAATTTATGAAATATATTGGAGCGCACGTAAGCGCCGCTGGCGGCCTGGCAAACGCCGCTATTCGAGCCGCAGAAATCGAAGCGACCGCATTCGCCCTGTTCACCAAAAATCAGCGCCAGTGGCGCGCCGCACCGTTGACCACCGAAGTCATTGATGATTTCAAGTCGGCCTGCGAGAAGTATCACTATACCTCCGCCCAGATCCTGCCTCACGACAGCTACCTGATTAACCTCGGTCACCCGGTCAGCGATGCACTGGAAAAATCACGCGATGCCTTTATTGATGAAATGCAACGTTGTGAGTTGCTGGGGTTATCCCTGCTTAACTTTCATCCGGGCAGCCATTTAATGCAGATCCCGGAAGATGAATGCCTGGCGCGCATTGCCGAGTCCATCAACATTGCTCTCGCGCAGACCCAGGGCGTAACAGCAGTCATCGAAAATACCGCCGGTCAGGGCAGCAATCTTGGGTTTAAGTTTGAACATCTGGCCGCCATTATCGACGGCGTAGAAGACAAATCCCGCGTCGGCGTCTGCATTGATACCTGCCACGCCTTCGCCGCCGGATACGATCTGCGTAGCGCCGCCGAGTGCGAAAAGACCTTTGCGGAGTTTGAACGTATTGTCGGCTTTAACTATTTACGCGGGATGCATCTCAACGATGCCAAGAGCACATTTGGCAGCCGCGTTGACCGCCACCACAGCTTAGGCGAAGGCAACATCGGTCACGATGCCTTCCGTTGGATCATGCAGGACGACCGTTTTGACGGCATTCCGCTGGTCCTGGAAACCATTAATCCGGATATCTGGGCGGAAGAGATAGCCTGGCTGAAAGCGCAGCAAACAGAAAAGGCGGTTGCGTAACCATGAACGACAGAGAAAAGCAGATCCTTAAGATCCTGCGGCGCAATCCGTTAATTCAGCAAAATGAAATTGCGGATATTTTGCAGATCAGCCGTTCGCGCGTCGCTGCACATATTATGGATCTGATGCGCAAAGGAATGATTAAAGGCAAAGGCTATATCCTCACCGAGCAGGATTATTGCGTGGTGGTCGGGGCTATCAATATGGATATTCGCGGCGTCGCTGACATCCATTATCCTCAGGCAGCTTCTCATCCCGGCAGCATTCACTGTTCAGCTGGCGGCGTGGGCCGCAACATCGCTCATAACCTGGCGCTGCTGGGGCGTGATGTGCATTTAATTTCCGCGGTCGGCAGTGATTTTTATGGTGAAACGCTGCTGGAACAGACGCGTCAGGCAGGCGTCAATGTTTCCAGTTGCATTCGACTGCATGGGCATAACACATCAACCTATTTGTCGATCGCCACTCAGCAGGAAGAGACCGTACTGGCAATTAACGATACCCACATCCTGCAACAGTTAACCCCACAACTGTTGAACGGCTCGCGGGATTTGATCCGCCATTGTGGTGTCGTGCTGGCGGATTGTAATCTGACTGCCGAAGCCATTGAGTGGGTCTTTACTATTGCCGATGATATCCCGGTGTTTATTGATACCGTTTCAGAGTTCAAAGCGGCAAAAATGAAAACCTGGTTTACGCGAATTCATACGCTGAAACCCACTCAGAAAGAGCTGGAGATTTTATGGGGTCAACCTATCCATTCAGCTGCCGATCGCTTACTGGCCGTAAACTCCCTGCACCAACAGGGGATAAAACGAATTTTTGTTTGTATGGAAGATGAATCCGTTTTTTGCAGTGAAAAGGACGGAGAGCAATTTTTGCTGACTCCTCCCGCGCATCCGATCGTAGACAATTTTGGAGCTGATGACGCTTTCATGGCCGGATTACTGTACAGTTTTCTGGAAGGTAGCGAGTTCCGTGAGAGTGCCCATTTTGCAATGGCCTGTGCGGCATTATCGCGTGCCAGCGTCAGTATCAATAACCCAACGCTCTCCGCCGATAACGCGCTGTATCTGCTGCAAACCTCCCAGGTCTGAACACAATGCCGATGGCGGCATAAACGCCTTATCCGGCCTACAGGATCGCACATCTTGTAGGTCGGATAAGGCGCAAAGCGTCGCCTTCCGGCAATATCACTGGCTACGCTAAACCAATAAAGAAACCGGCTATCGTGGCGCTCATCAGGTTTGAGAGCGTAGCCGCAGCCAGTGCACGCATCCCAAGTTGCGCGATTTCCGGTGCGCGTTGTGGCGCAATGGCGGAAAATGCCCCGACAACAACGCCAATCGAGCCAAAGTTAGCAAAACCGCACAGGGCGAACGAAATAATCGCAATGGTCTTCACATCCAACGTCCCTGCGGTTTGCAGATACGGGGAGAAGTTGAGATAGGCAACGAACTCGTTAATCGCCAGTTTCTGTCCGATCAGGCTACCCGCCAGCGTCGCATCGCTCCAGTCCACCCCCATAATCCAGGCCAAAGGTGCCAGAACCCAACCAAAAATCCCTTCAAGCGAGGCGTGCCCAAAGCCAAACCAACCGCCAATACCGCCAATAATGCCGTTAATCAGCGCGATAATGGCGACAAATGCCATCACAACCGTCGCCACACCTGCGGCAATTTTTAGGCCGGTCATTGCGCCGCTGGCCGCCGCTTCAATGATGCTTTTCGGCGGCGTTTCAGTAAACGACAGGTTTTCAAAGGTGACGCTGGATGCTTCCGTCGCCGGGCTCAGCATGCGCGCAAACAAAATACCACCTGGGATTGCCATCAACGATGCCGCCAGCAAATAGTCAATCGGTACGCCCATTCCGGCGTAACCAATCATCATCGAACCGGCGATAGAAGCCATACCGCTACAAATCGCAGTAAATAGCTCGTTGCGATTCAGGCGGTCAATAAACGGTTTCACAATGGCCGGGATCTCATTTTGTCCGAGGAAAATGGTCGTCACCGCAACAAAAGATTCAATCTTACTAATGTTCAGCGCTTTCTGAAAAATACCGCCAAGGACACGAATCAGCAGCCCCATCACGCCAATGTAGTACAGCAGGCTAATCAGTGCGGTGACAAAAATGATGGCCGGGAGAACGCGAAAGGCGAAAATAAAACCGGCACCGTCAAACAGCACATCCATTTTTGGCCCTACCAGCGAACCAAAGATAAATGCACTCCCCGCATCGCTGTAGGACATCACCTTGTGGACACCGAGCGCAGCCTGCTCAACCAGCCATTTTCCCGGCGGGAAATACAGCATAATTCCACCGATGGCAATTTGCAGTACCAGTGCGGCCCCAACGGTACGCAAACTAATACGTTTTTTATTTACTGACAGCAGAAACGCGATAGTCAGTAACACCACCATGCCCACAACACTTCTCATTATATCCATAATGAAATTCCCTTCATGCCAGGAAACCCGGCGTTAGCGCCAGGTTTTGGTAGGTTTAATATTCGCGGGCGACCGCTTTCTGCCCGTAAAATTCGGTCAAACGAGGCGTTGATATTCCTTCGCAATCTCGCAAGCCAGTACCGCGTTGTTGAACACCAGTTGAATATTCGATTTCAGGCTGTCGCCTCCGGTAAGTTCCGCCACCCGAGCCAGCAGGAACGGCGTACTCTCTTTACCTACCACCCCCTGCTCTTCCGCTTCTTTCACCGCCCGATCGATTGCCGCATTTATTTTCTCTTCTGCCATCGCAAACTGCTCAGGGATCGGGTTTGCGACAACCAAACCGCCATTCAGCCCGGTTTGCCATTTCACCGCCATTGCGCGCGCAATCTCCTTCGCACTGTCCAGACGGATACTGACCTCAAACGGGCTGGTACGGCAGAAAAATGCTGGCAACGCGGTGGTCTGATAACCAATTAATGGCACGCCGAAGGTTTCCAGATATTCGGTGGTTAATCCGAGGTCGAGAATAGATTTCGCCCCCGCACAAATGACCGTCACATTGGTATGCGCCAGTTCCTGTAGATCGGCAGATATATCAAACGTATGTTCAGCCCCACGGTGAACTCCGCCAATACCACCGGTTGCAAAGACTTTAATTCCAGCCAAAGCGGCAATAATCATGGTAGACGCGACGGTCGTCGCACCATTTTTTCCTGCGGCAACCACAAACGGTAGATCGCGACGACTCACTTTCGTCACGTTATGCCCTTCACGGCCTAACAGTTCAATTTCCTCTTTACTCAAGCCAACTTTCATTACCCCGCCAATAATGGCAATAGTTGCAGGTACAGCGCCGTGCTTACGAATTGTTTCTTCTACTTCAATCGCTGTCTGTGCATTTTGTGGGAATGGCATGCCATGAGAAATAATGGTCGACTCAAGTGCAACAATCGGTTTTTTACTGTTTAAAGCGTCCTGTACTTCTGGCGATATTTGTAATAATTCAGAGGAAAGAGTTAATTCAGACATTCTGTGTTCTCCACTATTGAGCTAACATTCGCAACAGATAAATCAGGGTTATTGGTATATTCACAGGCCAACGCCATTGATGAGCAACCCTGCGCAAATCGAACCGAATCAATAAAGGGCATACCGTCTACCCAGCAGGAAGCCAAACCGGCCATCATCGCATCGCCTGCCCCCGTCACATTAATTACGTTGGTTTTAATCGGAAGCGACCAGCCGCTATTCCCGGTGATATTGCTATAATAAACGCCGTCTCCACCCATGCTGAGCACCAGACGATTTAAACCGCGCTCGTGAAACCATGCGGCGACTTTCCCGACATCTTCACGTCCAGAGAGTGCAATTCCACTCAACGTTTCTGCTTCAAGCCGATTAGGTTTTAAGGTATGAATTCTGCCGAGTCGTTCGCGAATTTTGACGCATTTCCATGCCGATACCGGATCCACAAACACCGGGACTTCTCCTGCATGTTCCAGCACCCATGCCAGTGCGTCTTCACTGATATTACAATCAGCAATAATCACTTTCGCACCACGAATAAAATCGAAATGTTGCGACAAAAACGCTGCTGAAATGTGATCGGTTATACTCATATCATTAATAGCGACCAGCATTTCGCCCGTGTTATCCAGCAGCGACAAATAACTTGATGTATTTTCCCCTGGCACAATCAGGCATTTATCAACATAGACGCCTGATTGATTGGTCTGCGCTAGTAATGACTGTCCATAAAAATCGTTACCCACCGCAGTCAGCAGCCATGAGTTTTTCCCGAGTAACGCTAAATTATGTGCAATATTACGCCCCACGCCACCTGGGGTGAATTTTATCTTTCCAGGATTCGAATCCGCATAATTCAGAGAAGCATGCGAATATCCGGCAACATCCATATTGGCCGAACCAATGGTTACTACGTATTCCTTTTCACGCACAGCACGCCCCCTGGCAATAAAATGCCACAAATGAGATCGTTAAAAATAACAACCGCCACACATGAGATTATTAGAGCAAATGTTCATATGTGAACATGTGTTCATAGTATGCATGTTTTTGGCAAAGTAAATCCATTCGCAAGATCAAAAGCGAATAGATATGAACAGAATCACAATTTTCTTTAGATACAGTTTGCAAGAGAGGAGAAAGTTGAGAGCCAGGACACAAATTGAGCAGATAAAGAAGTATCCTCCGCCATAGCCGAGGTTTTCTGATGCGCCGGACGTACCGGCGCGCTTCAGGCGAGTGAAATCAGATCTTCTGGCATATGATTATGCAAGATACGCCAGAATTGCTCGGCCGTTTTATTCAACCGGGTATCCATCCGGTAAATATAGGCCTGAATTGGCACCATCAGCTCCGGCGTAGCCAAGCAAACCAAGCGCTTAGCACGCAATTCATTAGCGATCGACCACGCAGGCAGCCAGGCGATACCATGCCCGTCAAGTGCCATATTTTTCAGTAATTCACTCATCGAAGACATCAATAACGTACGCGCCGCAATACCACCAACGTCCGCCAGATGCCGATTAACCAGCCGTCCCATATAAGACGCGCTGGTATAGTTAAGCACCGGCACCTGTGGCTGATAGATATCAAACAAAGGTTTCCCCTGCTCATCAGCAGCACAAACGGGATACAGCTCAGACTCAAACACTTTCAGTCCGCAGAAAGGCGACTGCATCAAGTCTTCGTCGCGAAATGAGATAATAAAATCACTTTTTCCTTCTCGCAGGGTATTTACCGCCTGCACAACATCAATCGCCTCAACGTGATAAACAAATTCTTCACCGTAGGCTGCCATCGCATGCACTAATCTGGGCAACATGGTCAGCGACAGAGAATGCGCTGCGGCTATTTTTATATTCGGCACCCCAAGCAGGTTATGACCGCTTAGCTCATCCAGATTGCATTCAAGTTGTTGTAGCAGGCTTCGGGTTTGCGAGTGGAATAACTTCCCCTCTTCCGTCAACTGTAGCGGTGAAGTTGTACGATCGAATAACATGACGCCAACGGCTGACTCGAGCGCCTTGATCCGCCGGCTAAATGCAGGTTGGGATATATTGCGCGCCTCGGCGGCCTGGGAAAAATGTCGGCAAGCTTCCAGCGTCAGGAAATCATATAACCATTTTGTCTCAATATTTTTCATTTTTATCACGCCGATGTTTAAATATGTCGATTAGCATAAAACATCATGCCTGAATTTATCAGCAAAGAGCATTGACTCTTAGCAATTAACGATTCATTTTTTGCATAACACCTTCACTTTTGACATTAACAGTCTGTTCTTCCCGCCCCCGCCACTGCGGCTCATTTCCCGCCAGGCGCCACGTCTCCCACAGCAAACCGTTCTTCTGTGCATGTAAAAAAACCGCAACCATGCGCGTTTTGCATCAACATAAACATTATTGCATTTCTCTTCGGTGTTATCTGCTGTTAAACAGTAACGCAAGAAATAAAACTCTCGCGGATATTAATAACAGTCAATCGAGGTATAAATCGTGAAAGGTTTAATTGGCGTACTTGGCGGTATGGGTCCTGCGGCAACCGTTGATCTCTTTAATAAGTTTGTCACGTTTACAGCAGCACAGCGCGATCAGGAACATATCCCATTAATTATTTCATCTATACCTGACATTCCTGACCGCACTGATGCTCTGATGCATCATGGACGATCCCCGCTTCCGGCGATGCGCGACTATCTACATAAACTCGAAGACGCCGGTGCGGAGTGTATTGTGATTCCTTGCAATACCGCCCATTTCTGGTTCAAAGAGTTAAAAGATGCCTGCCATATCGACCTGCTTAGCATCGTTGAAACCACAATGAATGAAGTCGAGAACTGCGGGAAATCCCGTATCGGACTGCTGGCAACCAACGCCACGCTCTACATGGGACTCTACCAAAAAGGTATCGAGTCGCTTGGCTTATCTTGTATCAGTCCTGATACCACGGGTCAGGAAAAAGTCATGGAAAGTATTTATTGCTTAAAAGCAGGCGATATTAAACGCGCTCAAGAATTGATGAATGAACAGGCTGAAATTCTCTTCTCACGTGGCGCTGAGGTCATTGTCCTGGGCTGTACGGAAGTCCCCGTCATTCTTGCCGATGCGGTCAAACAGTTACCTGACAAATATATTGACTCAACAGGTTCATTAGTTCGCGCCGGAATTAAATGGTATGAAAAAAGAGTAGGAAAACACCATCTTCTGGCGCAATAACAATCACGTTCCAATTTAATAATCACATCTAATAAACACTCACCTTTAATGACAATAATTGTCTGGCGGAGGCCATCATGATTTGGCTAGAAATTATCGTAGTATTAGGCGCAATATTTTTTGGTATTCGACTCGGCGGAATTGGTATCGGCTTATGCGGTGGTCTGGGGCTGGCAATTCTAACGCTAGGGTTTGGTCTCCCCATCGGCTCCCCGCCAGTGGACGTCATTCTTATTATTATGACGGTTGTCGTGGCAGCATCTACACTACAAGCCGCAGGGGGTATGGACTATCTGGTTCGTATTGCTGGGAATTTTATGCGGCGTAACCCTAAATATATCAATATTATTGCGCCGATTATTACCTGGTCGATGACGATTATGGCGGGGACCGGATTTATTGTTTTTTCTACCCTACCGGTCATTGCCGAAGTGGCCAAAGAGTCCGGTATCCGCCCTTCCCGCACGCTCGCAGGATCCGTCGTGGCGTCCCAGGTAGCGATATCCGGGTCGCCAATCAGTGCCGCTATGGCGGCAATGCTGACTATCATGGAAGGAAACGGCGTCAGCTTTATTCAGGTTATGGCGGTATGTCTGCCAGCCTCGTTTGTTGCTGCAATGGCCGCCGCATTTATCGCTTCACGCCAGGGATGCGAGCTTCAGGATGATGAAGTGTATCTGGAACGTCTGCAAAAAGGTCTGGTCCGTAAATATGAAGGACAGAGCAGTACGACGCCAGGCGCCGTGCTCTCTGTCGCTCTGTTTATGCTGGCAACAGTTGCCATCGTTATTCTTGCCGCCTGCCCTCAGTTACGCCCCGGATTCGACGTTGGTACCCCGATGAATACGCGGGATATCATCATAATCTGCATGCTATCTGCCGCTTGTCTGATGGTAGTGTTATGCAAAACCTCCACAGATTCGATTGTACTGACATCCACTTTTCGTGCGGGCATGAGTTCGCTGGCGGTGATCCTCGGAATTGTGACGTTAGGTACAACCTTCATCGATGCTCACCTGGCGGAGATTAAAGATCTCGCGGGCGATATTTTACGGGCTTATCCTATGCTGCTGGCACTGGTACTCTTTGGTACCTGCGCACTTCTCTATTCGCAAGGAGCAACCACGCCGCTGATTATCCCACTCGCAATAGCCCTCGGCATGCCCACATGGGCTATTTTGGCCTCCTATGTGGCGGTAACCGGTGTGTTTGTCCTGCCTACCTATCCTACTTCGCTGGCGGCAATGGAGTTCGATACCACGGGGACAACGCGTGTCGGCAAGTATGTCTTAAACCATCCGTTCATGTTGCCCGGACTCGGCGGCATCATTGCTGGCGTTGCCTTTGGCTTTATCATTGCACCAATGATTGCATGAGATAATAAATGACGGTTTACATTGCGGTGATGTAAGGCCGCTAGCCTCAACGACAGGAATGTGCAGATCAAAAAAAGGGCAGAGAAATCTCTGCCCTTTTATCCGCGTTTAATTATGCCGCTTTAGCAACAGCATCCTCTTCCGGGCGTTTCAGGAAGGCATAAGACAGACCCGCCACCAGCGTACCGGCAATAATCGCCAGCAGGTATCCCACTACTGGCGTAATCGCGCCAGGGATCAACAGCACGAACAAGCCGCCGTGGGGTGCCATCAGCTTCGCACCCACCGCCATTGAGAGTGCACCTGTCAGCGCACCACCGACGATGCAGCATGGCAACACACGCATTGGGTCGCGGGCGGCGAACGGAATCGCGCCTTCAGTGATGAAGCACAAACCCAGCACCAGCGCCGCTTTGCCCCCTTCACGCTGCGCGTTGTCGAATTTACGACGCGCTACCAGCGTAGCCAAACCCAACGCCAGCGGTGGTACCATCCCCGCAGCCATAATGGCCGCCATCGGTGCATACGTCTGCGTACTGAGCAGGCCCACACCGAACGCATACGCAGCTTTGTTCACCGGGCCGCCCATGTCGGTACACATCATGCCGCCAAGAATCGCACCGAGCAGTACCGCGTTCGCCGTCCCCATGGTTTGCAGCCAGTGAGTCAGGCTTTCCAGGATACCGGCAACCGGTTTACCAATCAGGTAAATCATGGCCAGACCAACCACCAGGCTTGAGAGCAGCGGAATGATTAGGATCGGCTTCAGCGCTTCCATACTCTGCGGCAACTTCAGCTTGGTGCTGATAAGCTTCGCCACATAACCGGCAAGGAAACCGGCAATGATCCCGCCGATAAAACCAGAACCAGTACTTACCGCCAGCATACCGCCGATAAGACCTGGCGTAAGGCCGGGACGGTCAGCAATGGAAAACGCAATGTAACCGGCCAGAACCGGCACCATCAGCGCGAACGCTGAGCCGCCACCAATCTGCATCAACGCCGCAGCCAGCGTACCCGGCTCTTCAAACGCTTTAATACCAAACGCAAAAGACAGTGCAATACACAGACCACCGGCAACCACCATCGGCAGCATGTAAGACACACCTGTCAACAAGTGACGGTACGCACCTGCGCTCTCTTTTTTACCTTCTGTTGCCCCAGACTGACTTTTACCTGCGGGCTGGTACGGTGTCGCCTCATCTACCGCTTTATCCAGTTCCTGCTTGGTTTTCTTCAGCGCCAGACCGGTTGACGTGCGGTACATCGGTTTTCCGGCAAACTTCGCCAGATCAACTTCAATGTCAGCCGCCACAATTACCAGATCAGCCTGTGCCACCTCTTCCGGGGTAATAGCATTGCCTGCGCCGACTGAGCCACGGGTTTCAACCTTCACCCACCAGCCGCGTTTTTTCGCTTCGGTTTCAATAGCTTCAGCGGCCATAAACGTATGTGCCACACCGGTCGGACAAGCCGTCACCGCCACCACGCGTTTTGGACCACTGCTGGTCACAGGTACTGTCGCAACCGGGGCGCTGTAAGGTTTTGCATGGCCTTTCGCTTCGCTCAGGAACAGTTCAGGATGCGCAACCGCACGACCAATATCGCCCAGCCAGACTATTTTGCCGTTCAGCGCACTGTCGTTAGGGAGGGTGTCACCCAGGACAATCGCCATCTCTGCATCATTCGGATTATCGATAATATCCAGATGCGCTTTTTTCGCCGCCGCTCCAAGCAAGGTTTTCGCC
This sequence comes from Citrobacter tructae, assembly GCF_004684345.1. Lineage (NCBI taxonomy): Bacteria > Pseudomonadati > Pseudomonadota > Gammaproteobacteria > Enterobacterales > Enterobacteriaceae > Citrobacter > Citrobacter tructae. Next base: position 275,526 of record NZ_CP038469.1, on the reverse strand, counting down.
ATGTAAGCACGAGCCTGGCCGAGATTAGCGTCAATAATCAGCAGCGTTTTCATTATGCATCTCCTGCTGTCAGTTAAACGGTTTTAAGTCGACACGCGCCATCATTGCGGCCAACTGAGGACGATCGGTAATACCCACATTGCTTTGGCTTACCGCCAGAGCGGCAACAGCGGTCGCCAGACGCAGAGTATGTTCGCTGGACTCACGCATCAGCAGGCCATAAATCAGACCACCAACCATCGAATCACCTGCGCCTACTGTGCTGACCACCTCAACTGACGGCGGTTTAGCAATCCACTCACCTGAAGCGTTAACCCACAGCGCACCTTCCGCGCCAAGCGAAATCACCACGTGAGCAATACCCTGCTCGCGCAGCGCATGCGCCGCTTCAATCACATCTTTCATTTCCGGCAGCTTACGGCCTGCCCAGATTTCCAGCTCACGACGGTTTGGTTTCACCAGCCACGGTGCCGCTTTCAGACCCGCTACCAGCGCTTCACGACTACTATCAAAGATAATGCAAGGACACTGACTGCGCAGGCGCGTCATCCAGTCGGTGAATGCTTCCGGGCTCACGCCGGTCGGCAAACTTCCGCTGACGCACACCATGTCGAACTGACCCAACCAGCTCAGGGAGTCATTCACAAAGCGTTCCCAGTCGGCTGGGGTAACTTCAAAACCGGAGAAATTGAAGTCGGATACTTCACCGTCTTTTTCAGTCAACTTAACGTTAATGCGCGTACGTCCCTGCACCACCTGAAAACGGTTCGCAATGCCCAGCTCGCTGAACAATTGCTGAAAGCCATCCTGGTTGTCTTTCCCCAGAAAACCGCCCACCGTGACGTCGATACCCAAATCTTTCAGTACCTTAGCAACGTTAATGCCTTTGCCTGCGGCGTGCAGTCCGGTCGTTTTTACCAGATTCACTTCACCGCGTTCAATTTCCGGGCAGAAACCCACCAGGTCGTAGGCCGGGTTCAGGGTGATAGTTGCCACACGTCTGCTCATTACGCGCCCTCCCCAAGACCGGCTGCAATGGCGTCGCCAATCGCTTTCAGCGCCTGTTCAGCATCCTCACCCTGTGCGGTAAAGCGCAGGTGATGTCCTTTTTTCACGCCTAATGCCACAACTTTCATCAGACTGCGTCCATTCGCCGGCTTGCCGGTTCCATCAAGATTTGTCACGGTAATTTCACTGTTAAATTGTTTAATGGTATTCACCAGCATGGTGCCCGGACGGGCATGTAAACCATGCTCATTGCGCACGACAAACTCTGCGCTCAGTACATCATCAGTCAATGCGTCATCGCTGGTCAGCAGCGCCAGTACGGTAGCTGCATCCGCTTTCAGCAAACGGTCAGCTTTATTCTCCAGCAGTAAATCGCTAAGACGCTTGAGCACCGCTACGGGCTGCTCATCATTCATCGCAACGGTAACCAATAGCGCGACTGTTTCGCCCTGTACGTCGAACGCAGTTGCCGCACGGCTGACGGCGATAGCGCTGCGCAGATTGCCTTCAGCACAATCATTCAGCCAGATCCCCTGGCCGAGGTTCAGCGGTTGTTCATTGATCGCTCTGGCAACAAAGTTGGCATCAACCGCACCAGCTTCTTTCAGACGTGCGGCGTTCAGCGCCTGCAGTGTGACCAGCGAGCTGGCGACAACGTCCAGCGACAGCGTTTCGTTATCAAGCTTCAGCTGTTCGCTTTGCTTTTCCCCCATCAGCAACGCACGCAGTTCTTCTGCTGTCGTGGCTGATTTCAGCTGTTCAGCCACCGAATCATCGCTGAGTACGTGCGTCAGCTGACGCAACAAACCCAGATGTTCATCGGAGCTGGCCGCAATACCGATAGCCACATACGCAACCTGGCCTTCGCCCCAGGTAATACCCTGTGGAAACTGGAATACCTGCACCCCAGTTTTCAGCACCTGGTCACGCGTGTCCGTGGTGCCGTGTGGAATAGCAATACCGTTACCGAGGAAAGTAGACGTTTGCTGCTCGCGAGCCAGCATGCCGTCAACATAGCCTTCCGCGACGTTACCTGCCAGCACTAACGCAGCAGCAACCAGGCGAATGGCCTCTTCTTTGTTTCCGGCCTGTTCGCCCGGGTGAATATCTTGAACAGATAACTGGAACATGGTTCTCCTCTCCTGCTGAATTGAAACGATTCAGCTAACATGAGAAAAAAGGCGTCATCTGACTCTATCAGTTATGCCGAGATGACGCTGAAACGTTTCAAGAAGTTTTGCTCTTTCTGCTTCAGCACGCAAGTAAAGTTAGCAACTTACTTGCTAAATTTAGATATGACGCACATTTTTTCTACTGTGAATCTTAAAATGCTGACGGAAAAATGACGTCAACTACACAGTTTCAGCATCGTCAGCAGACTGTTTTCGTAGACTGAAATGGTATTTTGATTTTTCATGCCGATTTTGATTTCGCGCCCTGTTTATTTTCTGACAGGCGGCGTAAACTCCGCGTCTCTTCAAATCACAGATATTGAAACATGCATAACACCCCGGTAGCCGCCACCCCCAAGTCGTTTGATTTAACGTCTTCGGCGTTCCTGCTTGTCGCTTTTCTTACGGGTATCGCCGGCGCATTGCAGACCCCTACGCTCAGCCTTTTTCTGACTGATGAAGTTCATGCCCGCCCGGGAATGGTCGGTTTCTTTTTTACCGGTAGCGCCGTCATCGGCATTCTGGTGAGCCAGTTTTTAGCTGGACGTTCTGATAAAAAAGGCGATCGCAAAAACCTGATCGTGTTTTGCTGCGTACTGGGGATGCTGGCCTGCGTGCTGTTTGCCTGGAATCGTAACTATTTTATTTTGCTGTTTGTTGGCGTATTCCTCAGTAGCTTTGGATCGACCGCGAACCCGCAAATGTTTGCCCTCGCCCGCGAACATGCCGATCGCACAGGCCGGGAAGCCGTTATGTTCAGCTCCATTTTACGTGCTCAGGTTTCGCTGGCATGGGTGATTGGTCCGCCGCTGGCCTACGCGCTGGCCATGGGTTTTAGCTTTACGGTGATGTACCTGAGCGCCGCCGTTGCGTTTATCGTCTGCGGCGTCATGGTTTGGCTGTTCTTACCGTCGATGAACAAAAATGCGTCCCTTGCCACAGGCGCAGTAGAAGCGCCACGCCGTAATCGGCGCGATACGCTGCTGCTTTTTGCTATCTGCACATTAATGTGGGGCACCAACAGCCTGTACATCATTAATATGCCGCTGTTTATCATCAACGAACTGCACCTGCCGGAAAAGCTCGCAGGCATCATGATGGGCACCGCCGCCGGACTGGAAATCCCGACCATGCTGATTGCCGGATACTTCGCTAAGCGTCTGGGCAAACGACTGTTGATGAAAATTGCTGTGGTCGCCGGATTTTTCTTTTATGCCGGGATGCTGCTGGCGCATTCACCGGCCATTTTGCTCAGCTTACAGCTGCTGAACGCGATTTACATCGGTATCCTCGGCGGTATTGGCATGCTCTATTTCCAGGACTTAATGCCGGGACAGGCGGGTTCTGCAACCACCCTGTACACCAACACCATCCGCGTGGGCTGGATTATTGCCGGATCGCTTGCGGGTATCGCCGCTGAAATCTGGAATTATCATTCAGTGTTCTGGTTTGCGCTGGTGATGATTATCGCCACGGTATTTTGCCTGGCGCGGATCAAAGACGTTTAAGGTGCGGTGAGCGTTTCAAGCTCAATAAGGTACACCATGGCCTGATGCGTCGTTTGCCCGCACATTTCCGCATTGGGCTGCAAACCGGCACACACTTTTGGGCGTAGTGCGGAGCCAAAAATTTTACAACGCAGGGATTCATCAAGCTGGATGCATGGCGTATTAGCAGGTTTGCCATCAGGCATGCCGGGGATGGGGCTAGAGATAGAAGGCGCAGTGCAACATGCACCACAATCCGGACGGCATTCCATACAGTATTCTCTTTAAGGTAAACCTGCGGATTGTGTAGGTAGCGAACAGTAACACTATTTATGCATAGGCAAAAGTGTGAATTCCGCTTGCCTGAACGACCCGGCGCGAGTAGTTTGACGCGATATTTTAGACACTCCTCACTACAGGATTTTTTCGATGCCAAGAGCGAACGAAATTAAAAAAGGTATGGTACTGAACTACAATGGCAAACTGCTGATTGTAAAAGATATCGATATTCAATCTCCGTCAGCACGTGGTGCCGCCACGCTGTACAAAATGCGTTTTTCTGATGTCCGTACCGGTCTGAAAGTCGAAGAGCGCTTCAAAGGCGACGATATCGTTGACACCGTTACCCTGAGCCGTCGTGGCGTTGATTTCTCCTACGTCGATGGCAACGAATATGTCTTTATGGATAAAGAAGACTATACCCCGTATACCTTCACCAAAGACCAGATTGAAGAAGAACTGCTGTTCATCCCGGAAGGCGGGATGCCGGATATGCAGGTTCTGATCTGGGACGGCCAACTGCTGGCGCTTGAGCTGCCGCAGACGGTTGATCTGGAGATCGTGGAAACAGCGCCGGGCATTAAAGGCGCGTCAGCAAGTGCGCGTAACAAACCTGCAACGCTGAGCACCGGTCTGGTTATCCAGGTTCCTGAGTATCTGAGCGCGGGTGAGAAAATCCGCATTCATATCGAAGAACGCCGCTATATGGGACGTGCAGACTAATTTCTCTGCCGTAATGTTGATCTAAAGGGACAGCACAGGCTGTCCCTTTATCATTTTCAGCGCTGGCTGCTGAGATAAAAATCATCCATCAATAATGATTCCAGATACTGCTCATCCTCGCGCATAAAACTGACAATAACGTTAACCGCCTGAGGATAAAAACCCCCTTCATCCCGATGTAAACAGCTTTCACGCAACAGAGGTGCCCAACACATAATGTGATGATGCAAAAAGTAATATTGGGCAGCGACGCTTTCCTCTTTACCAACCCTCCTCGCCATTAATGCCAGCTGTACCGCAATATGATCGGACGGTTCATTTTCCCGCGCAGCCAACCCCTGCTCAACTAACAATGCGTTCATTTGCCGTCGTTCTTCAGGTGCCGTCGTGTGCGGATAATGCCCAGCATAAGGAGAAACACCGCCCGGAGGCGCCAGTAGAAACAGCGAAGCAAAATCTGCTGCCAGCTCCAGTTGTCGGCTTTCACGCCGCAGTGCCTGCGCCAGACTACGCTCAAAATTTTTGACGTCAGCACTCACCCCAGGTATTCCCGCCAGTGATGTAATCCACTCCCGGCTATCCCCATTCTCCAGGCTGGCTAATTGCTTCTCGTCCAGCTCACGAAACAGCAGTTGCGAAAACCACTGATACACTGCTGCCCGCTGCTGATGAATGTGATTATGCGGCACTGGCTCCCTCCTCTTTAACGGTCTCTGGTCCACCGAATGCCGTAACCTGCGGGGCCTTCTCCTGATAACGTTCAACCTCCACCAGCACGGTATGTGCGGAAGGGCCTTGCGCCAGTTGTGAAGTACCAATATCTGCACTCAGGACATTTGGATCGCCATAGGTGCATAGCGTCCCGGCTTTCCCGCCTTCCTGCGGGGAATACCACGCTCCTTCATGAATGCGGATCACGCCAGGAGTGAAATCCGGGCTAATCACCACGCCTGCCAGCACCTGACCACGAGCATTAAACACGCGGGCGATATCTCCGGCTTTTAAACCGCGTGCGGTTGCATCTTGCTCGCAGATATAGAGCGGTTCCCTGCCGGCCACCGCGTAGGTGTTGCGAAACGCATCACTTGAGCACAACTGCGAGTGCAGGCGTTTATCCGGGTGACAGGATTGCAGATGCAGCGGATATTTATCTGTCTTGCCCTGATGGCTGCGTTCAAACGGCTCCATCCACACCGGGTGTCCTGGACAATCTTCATACTGAAAACCGGCGATGGTTTTACTGTAGATTTCAATAAGCCCTGACGGGGTGCCCAACGGGTTAAGATCCGGCTGGTCGCGGAACTCGCCGTGACGCACCCACGGTTGTCCCACCGGGTATTCAACGTATCCATCCCCTTTCCAGAAGGTGTCAAAGTCCGGCAAGGTGACACCAAGCGATGCGCCCATCTTCACACCTTCATCATAAAGTGCTTGTATCCACTGCATTTCATCGCGGTTTTCACGGTATACCGCCTCTTTATCAAAGCGCTTACACAGCCCGGCAAACACATCAAAGTCGTGCCGTGCTTCATATTGCGGTTTGACCACCTGATGCAGCGCCATCAGCCCTTTGTTCGAATGCGTACCAAACTGCTCAATATCGTTACGCTCAAAGCGCGTGGTGACGGGCAGGACGATATCGGCAAAACGACAGGATGCGGTCCATTGATGATCTAACACCACCACAGTTTCCAGCTTCTTCCACGCCTCGATCATACGGTTGCGATCTTGCTGGGCGTGGAACGGGTTGGCCGCACTGTAAATCGCCATTTTGATGTCAGGCCAGGTTAACGTTTCGCCGTTAAAAGCAATTTTTTTGCCCGGTTCAAGCAAACAGTCGACGATGCGCGAGGTGGGAATATGCTCGGAGACGCCGCGAAAATCCGCTTTATACTTCGCCTCGGGTGGATTGTTAATCCCTCCGAGCCCCGACAGAACAGGCCCGGCCGACGTCACAGTACCGCCGCCATTATAGTGCCAGCCAAATCCTACGCCGCCGCCCGGTAAGCCAATTTGCCCGACCATGCTGGCCAGCACCACCAGCATCCAGGGATACTGTTCGCCATGGTGCATACGCTGTACGCACCAGCCCCCCATAAATTGCGTACGGCCTTTCACCAACAGGCGGGCAAAATCACGAATCTGTTCCGCCGTCAGACCACAGATTTCCGCGGCCCACTCGGCGTTTTTCGGCTGATTGTCAGTTTCCCCCTTCAGGTACGGTAAAAACTGCTCGAAGCCGACGGTGTAATCGTTAATGAACGCGGTGTCGTACAATTTTTCTTCATACAACGTATGTGCGAGCGCCAGCAGCAAAGCGACATCGGTTTGCGGACGCAGCGCCAGCTGTTCAGCACCAAGAAAGTTTTGCGATTTGCTGCGCACCGGATCAACGCTGATGACGCGCATTTTACCCTGTGCCACCGCCTCTTTAATCTGCTGCCAATAGCCGAACGCATCGTGGTCGGGCACCAGGAATTCAATCTGCAAATTCTTAATCGGATCGCAGCCCCACAGTACGATGGTATTAGTATTCTGAATGACCAGCGGCAGCGAGGTTTGCTGCTCATAGACTTCCAGCGAGCCAATCACATGCGGCAAGATGACCTGCGCGGCCGCCGCCGAGTAATCGCCGACGGTGGTGACATAGCTACCGTGCAGGCCGAGCCCCCTGTCCATTGCGCCGCCAGCCTTATGGTACTTGCCCACCATTTGCCAGTCGGCAAGCCCAGTAAATACGCCGGAGGAGCCGTAAGTTTTTTGTACCCGCTCCAGCTCTTCATAAAACAGATCCAGCGCGTGATCCCAACTGACTCGCACAAAACGGTTATCTCCGCGCTGGCTGCGGTCCGATTTTTCACGCTTACGTAACCAGTCCAGCCGAACCATTGGGTAACGGACCCGTGAAGGGTTGTAGACCACTTCACGCACCGCATTCAGCATATCGCACGGGTATTTGTCGTGTTTAAAAGGGCGGGTTTCGGTCCACTCACCGTTGACCACTTTGGCTTCAAAAGCGCCATAATGCGAGCCGGATTGGATCCACTGCTCAGGGTTTTCTCCTGCCGCCCATACTTTTGATATCAGCGGATTCGGCGCCAGCGCACTGGCTGCCCCCACCGCCAGCATACCGGTCAGAAAACGGCGGCGGGACGGATTAAAGTCATGAATATCCATATATTATCCTCTCTGTTATTTGGGATCAGACACATCGCTGGCATGCGTCTGGAGGTATTTCAACAACGTACGTTCTTCCACCGGATTAAGTCGGTAATAGGTCGACATTGCTTTTAGTCCGGCGATCCAGCCATTGGCGGTATAACGGGTGGTTGGCGGTGTGCTGTGGCAGGCACTACAGGTGGATTGCAGCATCTGGTCCGAGTATTCCCACACCGGTGCGATGCTGGTGATAAGTCCCTGAGCAGAGGTCCAGGCGGTCACGCTCACCTGCTGCCACTCTTGATGAGAATCAGGATCAACTTGGGTTTGTAGGACTTTTACGTTAGGCATCAGAGAATCATCAAGGACAGCGGAGAACACGCGTTTACCCATATACTGGGTGATAACACGCCCACGGCCTTTGCTTTCACGCCAGCCCGTCACTTCCAGTTGGATATTGCTGCCCTCTTTTTTCAGCACCCTGACCTCGGTGGCCGGAAATAGCAGCGCTTTCCCTGCCGGGCTCCCTATCGTTGCCGTCAGGGCTTTCTCGCTTAATGAAAACAGCGTGGCCGCATCCGATGGTGTCTCCGCCTGGCGTTGTAGTTGCTTAAAACGGTCGCGAAAGCCACTGCTCATATCGGGCTTGTGATGGGCAATGCCTTTGTGACAGTCAATGCAGTTGCTGTCCTTCGCCGCCGCTGCGGTCATTTGTGCCGCCGCATTTGTCGATTGCTTACCGTGATCCATCGCCTCATAGCTGTGGCAGGATTTACAGGCTGCTGAATTGTTGGCACTCATTCGCGCCCACTCCCGCTGAGCTAACTCCGCCCGCTTTGCGCTAAACTTTTCAGGGGTATCGATAGAAGGCGAAATGAACGTATGGTAGAGGTCGTTTAAAGCTTCCGTTTTGCGGATAAGCGTCGGGACAACTCCCGGTGGAATATGGCAATCCTGACACTCGGCACGCACACCGGATGCATTACGAAAATGTACGCTGGTCTTATATTCCTCCCCCACCGTGCGCATCGAGTGGCACGACAAACAAAACTCAGTGCTGCTGGTGTAATGTACGCCTTGCCACGTTCCCCAAATGGCAAAGGCCATTGCAAAGGCCCCGCCGAATGCGCACCACAGAGCGTTTTTTCTTATCCACGACATACTTGCCTCCATTATTTTAATAGCGACACGCTAAGGGATATTAAAAAAGGAAAATAGAGACACTGGCGACAGAGTATAGGAACAGCGTTCACTCCATGAGGCGAATCAAAATAGTTAAAAACGGAAACTCGTAATATACCGCTATCGTTTTAATAAGGAATTTCTCATGCTGACACTGTCTCTCAACAGAGAAAGTCGTACGCCGCTGCAATTGCAGATTTTTCAGTTTTATTTTCAAGCTATTCAGCAGGGAGATTTGCTGTACGGAGACAAACTCCCCTCTATCCGAGAGCAGGCGCAAGCGATAAACGTGGCCAAAATTACGGTCGTTATGGCGTATGAAAAGCTGATGGCGGCAGGGTTTATTAAGAGCCGAAAAGGCATAGGCTATGAAGTCATATTCACCGCGCCGGTACGCACGACCCCGGCGCACGTACCGGTAGCTCAGGGTTCTCCTCCGGTAAAACCTGAACCTGCAGGGGTTTCCACCGATGTATACAGCGAGATGGGGCGGGAGTTCTATTGCCGGATGGGTGTCCCCGATCCCAACGCCTTTCCCTGGTCAAGTTGGCGAAAGTGGAATAACGCTCCCAGCGTACTTAAAGAGCAATTATTTACCCGATACCATTCACCAAATGGATTATTTTCATTGCGTGAGCAAATGGTCAGATACCTTAATTTATCCCGGGGGATTAATACCCGTGCTGAGAACATCATCATTACCAACGGAATTCAGGAAGGATTATCGCTGCTCAGCCAGATATTTATTATTCATCATGCAGCATGTCAGGAAAAAAAGTGTCATGTTGTGACCGAATCCCCTTGTTATTCTGGCGCATGGCATCTGTTTAATTATTATGGTGCTGACATTACGCCAATCGCCGTGGATAACCTGGGCCTGCGCACTGATCAATTACCCGACTATGCAACCCAACTTTGTTACGTAACGCCCGCGCATCAATACCCGATGGGGAGTGTGCTTTCGCTGGAACGGCGTCTGTCATTACTGACGTGGGCGCAGCGTGTCGGGGCTTACATTATCGAAGATGATTACGATGCCGTTTTTACTTACGGCGCGAATCCCCTTCCCGCGCTGAAAGCCATGGATTATCACGATCGGATTATCTACATGGGGACATTCTCAAAAACGCTGGGGCCGGGGGCACGTCTTGGCTACCTCATTTGTCCTGATGAACTGCTCCCAGCAGTGCAGAATATGAAAGCGTTAAACAACAACGGTAGCCAGTGGTTATTGCAGCAATTTTTAGCTGAATTAATGCAAAATCAGGTGTTTTATACCCACCTCGGTAAATTGGCCTGCAATTACGCGGCACGTCTCGCGCTTCTCCGGGACGGTCTTTCCGCGCTGTTTCCTGATGGCAAAATCGATGGTGCTGCAGCGGGCCTGCACCTTTCTTTACGTGTTGACCGATCGCCCGACATCATCACCACGCTGCAACAGCGCTGTTTGTTGGCAGGTGTGCGCTTTGATACGCTGCAGGACATTGAAAACGGTTCAGAAGAAATCTGGCGCAAGGAGAGCAGCGACGCGGTGATGTTTTTCGGTTTTGGTGGGTTGCAGTTACCGCAGATCAATAAGGTGCTGAGAGTGCTGGAGCAGGCGTTAATTCAGACCTGATGGCTGAACAGGGATCGAGCCACTCGCCCAATCCCTGTTGATGCTATTACAGCAGATCGCGGAACTGCGTTTGTTTCAGCGCCAGCTCAACACCGCGAACTTCTGCCAGCCCTTTCAGACGGCCAATCGCGGAGTAACCCGGGTTGGTTTTCTTGTGCAGATCGTCAAGCATTTGATGCCCATGATCCGGACGCATCGGGATAGGACGCAGATCGCCCGCCTTCTTGCGACGCTGTTCTTCGCTCAGAATGGCAGCCACTACCGATACCATATCCACATCGCCCTGCAGGTGAGCACCTTCATGGAAGGTTTTCGGGTTATCTTCACGGCAGGTCGAACGCAAATGCGTGAAGTGAATACGATCGCCAAAGGTTTCGATCATTTTCACCAGATCGTTATCCGCACGCACGCCGTAGGAACCGGTGCACATGGTGAAACCGTTATAAATACTGTCTACCGTTTCTTTCAGCCACTGCATATCTTCAATGGTGGAAACGATGCGCGGCAAGCCGAGGATCGGACGCGGCGGATCGTCAGGATGCACGGCCAGACGCACGCCGACTTCTTCGGCCACCGGCACAATCGCCCGCAGGAATACGGCCATGTTATTACGCAGGTCATCTTTACTGATACCATCATATTCCGCCAGGCGCGCACGAAACTTATCCAGCGTGTAACCTTCTTCCGCCCCCGGCAGACCGGCGATAATGTTGCGGGTCAGCTTCTCCACCCCGGCTTCGCTCATCGCGTTGAAATAGTCCAGCGCCTGACGCTGTTCTTCAGCGGTGTAATCCGCCTCAGCGCCTGGGCGCTGCAGGATGTGCAGCTCAAAGGCCGCAAAGGCAATCTGATCAAAGCGCAGAGCTTTAGAGCCATCTGGCAACTGATATTCAAGGTCTGTACGCGTCCAGTCGAGGATTGGCATGAAGTTATAACACACGGTATCAATGCCGCAGGTCGCCAGATTACGGATACTCTGCTGATAATTCGCAATCCACGTTTGATACTGTCCGGAGTGCGTTTTGATGTCTTCATGAACGGGGATGCTTTCCACCACCGACCAGGTCAGCCCCTTCTCAGCCAGAATAGCCTGACGCTTTTGAATCTCTTCAACGGGCCACACTTCACCATTGGGAATGTGGTGCAAGGCGGTCACAACACCGGTTGCGCCAGCCTGACGCACATCATCAAGCGATACCGGATCGTTAGGTCCGTACCAACGCCAGGTTTGTTCCATTGCTTCACCTCACAAGTTGTTATACCAAATTAGAATGAGTGTATGACGACTACCATACAGGCCTCGGCTTAATGATCAACATAACGCCCATCATTGATTGATCTAGCTCACATTCCCAGTATAAATAAGGCACACCAATTTAACTTGTTGTCATATAACTTTATACTGCCATTGTTAATTAATGGTTAATCAGGTGTGTGTAATGAAGACTATTGCCACGGCTCCACTCCCGGAAAATGTACGGATACCGCAGTACGATCGCCAACAGTTAAAATCACGGATCGTGCATTTTGGTTTCGGTGCTTTTCACCGTGCTCATCAGGCATTATTAACCGACAAGGTGCTCAATACGCAGGGAGGAGACTGGGGAATTTGTGAGATTAGCCTGTTCAGCGGCGACAGGCTGATGGGTCAGCTTCGCGAGCAGGATCATCTGTATACCGTGTTAGAAAAAGGCCCGAACGGTAATCAACCGATCGTGATCGGTGCCGTTAACGAATGCCTGAACGCCTCGCTTGATTCGCTGGCGGCTATTATTGAAAAATTCTGTGAACCTCAGGTGGCGATTGTGTCGTTAACCATCACGGAAAAAGGCTACTGTATTGATCCGGCTACAGGATCGCTTGATCTCGCTAACCCGCGCATTGTTCATGATTTACACTCGCCGGATGAGCCCCACTCAGCACCGGGAATTATTGTCGAAGCCCTGCATCGCCGCCGCGAACGCGGGCTTCCGCCGTTTACCGTACTCTCTTGCGATAACATCCCGGACAACGGTCATGTAGTGAAAAACGCGGTTCTGGGAATGGCGCAAAAACGCTCATCTGAACTGGCAACGTGGATACAAGAGCAAGTCAGTTTTCCGGGCACCATGGTGGACAGGATTGTCCCTGCCGCAACCGAAGAGTCGCTGAATGAAATAGCCCATGAACTGGGCGTAGCCGACCCCTGTGGCATCAGCTGCGAACCGTTTATCCAGTGGGTGATTGAGGACAATTTTGTTGCCGGTCGCCCACAGTGGGAAACTGCCGGTGTTCAGATGGTTGACGACGTGTTGCCGTGGGAACAGATGAAACTACGGATGCTGAACGGCAGCCACTCATTTTTGGCCTATCTTGGCTATCTGGCCGGATTTCACCACATCAGTGATTGCATGCAGGACAATGCCTTTCGTGAAGCGGCTTACCGCCTGATGATGACGGAGCAAGCCCCCACGCTGCGTATCACTAACGTCGATTTACCCCAGTATGCCGAAAGCCTGCTGGAACGCTTTGCCAATCCGGCGCTGAAGCACAAGACCTGGCAAATCGCGATGGACGGCAGCCAAAAATTACCGCAGCGAATGCTGGAAGGGATCCGCGTTCATTTAGCGCGGAAAAGCGACTGGCCTCTGCTGGCACTCGGCGTCGCAGGCTGGATGCGCTACGTGAGCGGCGTGGATGATGCGGGAACAGCCATTGATGTACGCGATCCGATGAGTGAGAAAATTGGCGCTCTTGTTGACCAAAGCACAGAATCAGATCGCGTCAGCGCCCTGCTTTCCTTGCACGAGATTTTTGCCACCGACCTGGTGCAGAACCCGCACTTTGTCGAGGCTATTGAGCAGGCCTGGCAACGTATTGCCCAATACGGCGCGCATCAGGCCGTCATACAGATGTTAAAAAATTAACGATTTCTGCCATTAAACAGGACGAAGCACGTCTTCGTCCTCTCACCCCTTCTCTTTTTCCCTGTTTTTCGCCAGGATTGTTAAATGCCATTACGGTAATTTATGTTTCTGGAGTAAATGTGACTAAAACCAATCTCATCACCGGTTTTCTCGGCAGTGGCAAAACCACCTCTATTCTTCATCTATTGGCGAACAAAGATCCCGCCGAAAAGTGGGCCGTACTGGTCAATGAGTTTGGCGAGGTGGGTATTGACGGCGCCCTGCTGGCCGATAGCGGCGCGTTGCTGAAAGAGATCCCCGGTGGCTGCATGTGTTGTGTTAACGGTTTACCGATGCAGGTGGGCCTCAATACATTGCTGCGTCAGGGCAAGCCTGACCGGTTACTGATCGAACCGACCGGTCTCGGGCATCCAAAACAGATTCTGGATTTACTCACCGCCCCGGTTTACGAACCGTGGATCGATCTGCGCGCCACGCTCTGTATCCTCGACCCTCGCCTGCTACTGGATGAAAAAAGCGTAGCCAATGAGAATTTCCGCGATCAGCTGGCTTCAGCCGACGTTATCGTCGCCAACAAAATCGATCGCGCCACGACAGAAAGTGAAAATGCCCTGCAAACCTGGTGGCAGCACAACGGCGGTAACCGTCAGTTGGTTCACGCCGATCACGGGCACATTGACGGGCAGTTACTGGATTTACCACGGCTGAATCTGGCGGCGCTTCCCGCAAGTGCTGCGCACGCCCATCAGCATGCCGACAAAAAGGGGCTGGGGGCACTAAGCCTGCCGGCACAGCAACGCTGGCGTCGTAGCCTGAACAGCGGCCAGGGGCATCAGGCCTGCGGCTGGATTTTTGATGCCGATACCGTGTTCGATACCATCGGTCTGCTGGAATGGTCGCGCCTTGCCCCGGTTGGGCGCGTAAAGGGCGTCATGCGAATCAAAGAAGGATTAGTGCGCATCAACCGTCAGGGCGATGACTGGCACATTGAGACGCAAAACGTCGCGCCACCGGACAGCCGGATTGAGCTTATCTCCGACACCGAGACTGACTGGAACACGTTACAGAGTGCATTGTTGAAGCTTCGTTTAGATGTTAACGCGTAAGGTTGCCTGCGATTTTGGCAATGGTGAACGACGATGAAAACCCGATACCCTCTTATCCTTCTGCTTAATATTGCAGGCTTGGCGCTGTTTCTGTCCTGGTATATTCCGGCCGGACACGGGTTCTGGTCTTCACTGGATACGGGCATCTTCCGCTTCTTCAATCAGAAATTGGTCGAAAGCCCACTGTTCCTGTGGGTTGTGGCTATCACCAATAACCGGGCATTTGATGGCTGCTCGTTGCTGGCAATGGGTGCACTGATGCTGCACTTTTGGCTGAAAGAAACATCGGAAGGTCGCCGACGCATTGTGGCTATTGGCCTGGTCATGCTGCTCACCGCAGTGGTATTAAATCAGTTGGGCCAGGCGCTTATTCCGGTCAAACGTGCCAGCCCGACGCTGATGCTTGATAATATTCATCGCGTCAGCGAGTTGCTGCATATTCCGACCAAAGATGCGTCAAGAGACAGCTTCCCTGGCGATCACGGCATGATGCTGCTTATTTTTTCCGCATTTATGCTGCGTTATTTCGGAAAAGTCGCAGGATTAATCGGCCTTATTATCGCTGTGGTTTTTGCATTCCCGCGAGTAATGATTGGTGCTCACTGGCTTACCGATATCGTGGTGGGTTCCATGACCGTCGTATTGATTGGCCTGCCCTGGTGGCTCATGACGCCATTAAGCGACCGGCTGGTCACTTTGTTTACGAATTACCTCCCCGGCAAAAACAAACATTTTTTAAACAAATAACGCATAGTAATTAACATTATCAGAGACGCTTCTGATTCTCTGATAATGTTTGTCACTGATACATCATTAAAACTGTCATTCTCCTGTCATCTTATTCATGTTTTAAATGAATGAATTGCATGTTTTTTACCCTAATCGCTCTTAATTTAATCAATGCCGTTTATTCACTTTCTGTATCACTTTTTCTTATAAGAAATCACATAAAATCACTCGCAATGACTGTAGCGATCGGGTAATCTCGAACACGTTTTGCCTCGCGGGATAATTATTCTCTATACGAATAAATTTGTGCGTTCTGCCACAGATTTGACCATAAAGAATTGTCTCATCGTGCGTAGGTAATTAGTCTCGTCACGTTTGGCATTTTTTATAACGATATTTATCGTTAAGGACTTCAAGGGAAAACAAACAACATGGTCAAATCTCAACCGATTTTGAGATATATCTTGCGGGGCATACCCGCGATAGCAGTTGCGGTTCTGCTTTCTGCATGTAGCACAACGAACACCGCCAAGAATATGCATTCTGAGACGCATGCTGTGGGCAATAGAGATAACTCTTCACTGCAAGCCTCTCAGGATGAATTTGAAAATATGGTACGTAATATCGATGTTAAATCGCGTATTATGGACCAGTATGCTGACTGGAAAGGCGTGCGTTACCGCCTTGGCGGCAGCACCAAAAAAGGAATTGATTGTTCAAGCTTTGTACAACGTACATTCCGTGAACAATTTGGTTTAGAGCTTCCTCGCTCAACCTATGAACAACAGGAAACGGGTAAATCCGTTTCGCGCACAAATCTGCGCACCGGCGATCTGGTTCTGTTCCGTGCTGGCTCTACGGGCCGTCACGTCGGTATTTATATCGGTAACAACCAGTTTGTACATGCCTCTACCAGCAGCGGCGTTGTTATTTCCAGCATGAACGAGCCGTACTGGAAAAAACGTTACAACGAAGCCCGCCGGGTTCTGAGCCGTAGTTAATTCGTTTGGCAGCTATCCCTTGGCTATCCTGATGAGACAAATCAAAAGCACTGCTTAGGCGGTGCTTTTTGCTTTCTGCTTTCTGTCGCGGACTAAGAAAAATCTCACAATCTGAGTCATTCCAGGTTATATTCTTACAGATTAAGCGGTTACTCCTGGTTAACTTAAGGGCCTATGTTCAAACGTACCTCTTCTTCCGGCCGAAAACTTCTGCTCACCTGCATTTTAACGGGGATAATCGTCGCATTACTCGTTAGTAGCCTGCAATTTTTCATGTCATGGCACCAACGAAACGCTAAGTACGAAACGCTAACGTCTAACATACAAAACTATATTGAAAGTTTCTTCACTGACCTCGAAAACACCACGAACGCTCTGCAACCTCTGATAAAAGAAAACTGTTCACAAGTCTCCGCTCAACTCACCTCCAGCGCGGCATTCAGCCTGAACGTTCGTGCCTTTTTACTGGTAAAAGACGGCATCGCTTTCTGCTCCTCAGCAACCGGGCCAATGGATTCACCAATCAAGCAACTGGTTCCCAATCTTGATATTACTAAAAATATCGATATGGACTTACAATCCGGCACACCAATGATGCCGAATAAACCAGCAATAATGATTTGGTATCAAAATCCTTCTCTGAAAAACAGTGGTGTTTTTACCACCCTGAATATCAACCTGGCTCCCTATCTCCTCTATAGCGCCAGACAGGATGATTTCAACGGCGTGGCTCTCATCATCAATAACACAGCTATCTCGACGTTTTCCAGACAATTAGTCCCCGCGACCGATCTCCCTGACACCCCATCACATAGTGCGGTTCTTACTAAATTGCCGCTGGAAGTACGCTTTTACGCTGATGCTTGGTCGTATAAAGACGTCGGATATGCCGTAATGTTGGGATGTATGCTGGGGATTATCGCTGCCCTCCTTCTCTGGTATTACATCTACGCTATCCGTTTGCGCCCTGGGAAAGATATCCTGACCGCCATCAAGCACAATCAGTTTTATGTGGTCTACCAGCCGGTAGTGGAGATGCAGACGCTGGAGGTCAAAGGTGTAGAAATCCTGTTACGCTGGCATCATCCGACAACAGGCGAGATCCCGCCAGATGCCTTTATTCACTACGCCGAATCACAGCAAATGATTGTGCCGCTCACGCAGCATCTCTTTAAGCTGGTGGCCCGCGACGCCCCTACCCTGCAAAAAGTGCTCCCCAAAGGCGCAAAACTGGGGATTAATATCGCGCCAACGCATCTGCACGGTGAAAGCTTTAAAGAAGATATTCAGAATCTGAGCACCACTCTACCCGCACACTATTTTCAGATAGTGCTGGAAATCACTGAGCGGGATATGCTCGATCAACACGAGGCATCCAAATTATTTGAATGGCTGCATTCTGCCGGGTTCGAAATTGCCATTGATGATTTCGGCACCGGTCATAGTGCACTTATCTATCTGGAACGCTTTACGGTTGATTACCTGAAAATCGATCGCGGGTTTATCAATGCCATTGGTACAGAGACCCTGACGTCGCCGGTACTGGATGCCGTGTTGACACTCTCCAGACGCCTTAATATGCTGACAGTTGCTGAAGGGGTAGAAACGCAGGAACAAGCCCGATGGCTGCGCGATCGCGGGGTGCATTTTTTCCAGGGGTTCTGGGTCAGTCGCCCTCTAAAGCTGGCTGATTTCGTACGCTGGATGGCTAAACCCGATATGCCAAAGTGGTGATCGCACTGTGTGATGCGCTATGCGCTATACTAGCCGGCACATCCTTGAGGGCGTGGACATGATGTCCGTCGGCTGGTGACAAGATAAGGAAACCACTTGCATATGATCGCTCGCGTACTGCTGCTATTTTTCGCCGTCATCGGTTTTAGCGCTCAGGCTCAGTCCATCAAAGAAAGCTATGCGTTTTCCGTACTGGGCGAACCCAAGTACGCGTTCAATTTTACTCACTTCGACTATGTAAACCCCGCGGCCCCCAAAGGGGGACAAATTACGCTCTCATCTATCGGCACCTTCGATAATTTCAACCGCTATTCAATGCGCGGCAATCCAGGGGCCCGTACCGAATCACTTTACGATGCCCTGTTTACCACTTCCGATGATGAACCCGGCAGCTACTACCCGCTCATCGCCGACAGCGCACGCTACGCTGACGACTATTCATGGGTCGAAATCGCTATCAACCCGCGCGCGCATTTTCACGATGGGTCGCCGATCACCGCCCGCGACGTCGCCTTTACCTTCCACAAATTCATGACCGAAGGTGTGCCACAGTTTCGTCTGGTATACAAAGGAACGACCGTCAAAGCGATCGCGCCGTTAACTGTACGTATTGAGTTAGCCAAGCCAGGCAAAGAGGACATGCTCAGCCTATTCTCATTACCGGTGATGCCAGAGAAATACTGGAAAGATCACAAACTCAGCGATCCGTTGTCATCTCCTCCACTTGCCAGCGGACCTTACCGCATCACCCAGTGGAAAATGGGGCAGTATATTGTCTATTCGCGCGTCAAAGATTACTGGGCCGCTAACCTGCCAGTTAATCGCGGACGCTGGAACTTTGATACCATCCGCTATGACTATTACCTTGATGATAACGTGGCCTTTGAAGCGTTTAAGGCCGGGGCATTTGACCTGCGTCTCGAGAACGATGCCAAAAACTGGGCAACACGTTACACCGGCAAGAACTTCGCTAAACATTACATCGTCAAAGCTGAACAAAAAAATGAATCGGCGCAGGATACGCGCTGGTTAGCGTTTAACATCCAGCGTCCGGTGTTCAACGACCGGCGTGTACGTGAGGCGATCACGCTGGCCTTTGATTTTGAATGGATGAACAAGGCGTTGTTTTATAATGCCTGGAGCCGGACGAACAGCTATTTCCAAAATACCGAGTATGCCGCCAAAAATTACCCCGATGCGGATGAACTGGTGTTACTCGCCCCGATGAAAAAAGATCTGCCTCCGGAGGTCTTCAGCCAAATCTATCAGCCACCCACGTCAAAAGGCGATGGTTACGATCGTGAAAACCTGCTGAAGGCCAGTACTCTACTGGAAAAAGCGGGATGGGTACTGAAGGGCCAACAGCGAGTCAACAGCATCAGCGGCAAAGCGCTGACCTTTGAACTGCTGCTTCCGGCTGGCAGTAACAGCCAATGGGTATTGCCATTCCAGCACAACCTGCAGCGGCTGGGCATTACGATGAACATCCGCCAGGTCGATAACTCGCAAATCACTAACCGCCTGCGTAACCGCGACTATGACATGATGCCAAGACTGTATCGTGCAATGCCGTGGCCAAGTTCGGATCTGCAAATACTGTGGGCCTCCGAATATATTGATTCCAGCTATAACGCCCCCGGCGTGCAAAGCCCCGTCATCGATAAACTGATTAGCCAGATCATTGCGGCACAGGGTAATAAAGAAAAACTTATCCCGCTGGGACGGGCGCTGGACAGGGTGTTGACCTGGAATTATTACATGTTGCCGATGTGGTTTATGGCCGAAGACCGGCTGGCATGGTGGGATAAATTTTCACAGCCTGCCGTTCGCCCGATTTATACCATTGGCATAGAAAACTGGTGGTATGACGTCAACAAAGCGGCAAAGCTTCCCGCCGCCAGACGACAAGGGGAATAAATGGGCGCGTATCTGTTTAGGCGGCTACTGCTGGTGATCCCGACGCTCTGGGCAATCATTACCATCAACTTTTTTATCGTGCAGATCGCCCCCGGCGGTCCGGTCGAGCAGGCCGTCGCCGCCATTGAATTCGGGCAAAGTGGCGCGTTGCCGGGCGCAGGCAGTGAAGGCGTTCGTGCCAGCCACGCGCAAACCGGCGTCGGGAATATTAGCGACAGTAATTATCGCGGTGGCCGGGGACTGGATCCGGAAGTGATCGCCGAGATCACCCGTCGCTACGGATTCGATAAGCCAATTCACGAACGTTACTTCAAGATGCTCTGGGATTATATTCGCTTCGATTTTGGCGACAGCCTGTTTCGTAGCGCGTCGGTGCTCACGTTAATCAAAGACAGCCTGCCCGTGTCCGTCACGCTGGGATTATGGAGCACGCTTATCATCTATCTGGTGTCGATCCCGCTGGGGATCCGCAAAGCGGTGTACAACGGCAGCCGCTTTGACGTGTGGAGCAGCGCATTTATTATCATCGGCTATGCCATCCCCGCCTTCCTGTTCGCCATTTTATTGATCGTCTTCTTTGCCGGCGGCAGCTATTACGACCTCTTCCCGCTACGCGGTCTGGTTTCCGCCAATTTTGACGCCCTGCCGTGGTATCAGAAAATCACCGATTATCTGTGGCATATTACCCTACCGGTACTGGCAACGGTGGTTGGCGGGTTTGCCGCACTAACAATGCTGACCAAAAACTCCTTTCTGGATGAGGTTCGCAAACAGTATGTCGTCACCGCGCGAGCCAAAGGCGTTAGCGAGAAAAATATTTTGCGCAAACACGTATTTCGCAACGCCATGCTGCTGGTGATTGCCGGTTTTCCAGCCACGTTTATCAGCATGTTCTTCACCGGCTCGCTGCTGATAGAAGTAATGTTCTCGCTAAATGGGCTTGGATTGCTGGGCTATGAATCGACCGTGTCACGCGACTATCCGGTGATGTTTGGCACACTCTATATCTTCACTCTGATTGGCCTGCTGCTCAATATCCTCAGCGATATCAGCTATACGCTGGTCGATCCTCGTATTGATTTTGAGGGACGCTAATGTCGCGATTAAGCCCCGTCAATCAGGCCCGCTGGGCGCGTTTTCGCCATAATCGCCGCGGCTACTGGTCGTTGTGGATTTTTCTGCTGCTGTTCGGCCTCAGCCTGTGCTCCGAGCTGATTGCCAATGATAAACCGCTGCTGGTGCGCTATGACGGCAGTTGGTATTTTCCATTGGTCAAAAACTACAGTGAAAGTGACTTCGGCGGCCCGTTAGCCACCAAAGCAGATTATCAGGATCCGTGGTTGCAGCAGCGTCTGGAAAGCCAGGGGTGGATCCTGTGGGCACCTGTGCGCTTTGGTGCCACCAGCATCAACTTTTCTACCGACACGCCCTTCCCTTCTCCACCGTCTGCACAAAACTGGCTGGGTACGGATGCCAACGGTGGTGACGTACTGGCGCGCATCCTCTACGGGACCCGCATTTCCATCCTGTTTGGTTTGATGTTAACCCTGTGTTCCAGCGTCATGGGCGTCATGGCCGGTGCGCTACAGGGGTATTACGGCGGAAAGATGGACCTGTGGGGACAGCGTTTCATTGAAGTCTGGTCCGGCATGCCGACACTGTTTTTGATAATCCTGCTCTCAAGCGTCGTTCAACCCAACTTCTGGTGGTTATTGGCAATTACGGTGCTGTTTGGCTGGATGAGCCTTGTTGGTGTCGTACGCGCGGAGTTTTTACGTACGCGAAATTTTGATTATATCCGTGCCGCACAGGCGCTCGGCGTGAGCGATCGCGGCATTATCCTGCGCCACATGCTGCCGAATGCGATGGTTGCCACCCTGACCTTTTTGCCGTTTATTTTATGTAGCTCAATTACCACGCTCACCTCGCTGGATTTTCTGGGGTTCGGCTTACCACTCGGTTCCCCGTCGCTGGGAGAGTTGCTGTTGCAGGGTAAAAACAACTTACAGGCACCGTGGCTTGGGATCACCGCATTCGTATCGGTAGCCCTGTTGTTATCGCTGCTGATCTTCATTGGTGAAGCAGTACGCGACGCGTTTGATCCCAACAAGGCGGTATAAGATGACGCAATCTCTGTTAGCCATTGACAATTTATCGGTCGGTTTTCGCCACCAGGGTACCGTGCGTACCGTGGTGAATACGCTTTCTTTGCAAGTAGATGCTGGGCAAACCCTGGCGCTGGTAGGCGAGTCCGGCTCCGGAAAAAGCGTCACCGCACTCTCGATTTTACGTTTGCTCCCCACACCTCCTGTGGTCTACCTTGCCGGTGATATCCGCTTTAAAGGGGAATCATTACTCCACGCCAGCGAGCAAACGCTACGCGGCGTGCGGGGCAATAAAATCGCCATGATTTTCCAGGAACCAATGGTGTCACTTAACCCGCTGCACACCCTGGAAAAACAGCTCTATGAGGTGCTGTCGCTGCATCGGGGAATGCGTCGGGAAGCCGCACGGGCAGAGATTTTGACCTGTCTGGATCGCGTCGGGATCCGCCAGGCCGCCAAACGCCTGGCGGATTATCCACACCAGCTTTCCGGTGGCGAGCGCCAGCGCGTGATGATAGCTATGGCGCTGCTCACACGCCCTGAATTGCTGATCGCCGACGAGCCTACCACCGCATTGGATGTTTCCGTGCAGGCACAAATCTTACAACTGCTGCGCGAACTCCAGCGCGAGCTGAATATGGGCCTGCTGTTCATCACCCATAATCTCAGTATCGTGAAAAAGCTGGCGGACACCGTTGCGGTGATGCAAAACGGTCAGTGCGTTGAGCAAAATCGTGCCGCGTTGCTGCTCTCTGCGCCAACGCATCCCTACACGCAGAGACTATTAAACAGTGAGCCTTCTGGCGATCCGGTGCCTTTACCCGCCGGAGAATCGCCCTTGCTGGAAGTGGAGCAACTTCGCGTCGCTTTTCCTATCCGTAAAGGGCTTCTTAAGCGCGTGGTGGACCATAACGTGGTGGTCAACAACGTCAGCTTTACGTTAAAGCCGGGGGAAACCTTGGGTTTGGTCGGCGAATCAGGCTCGGGGAAAAGTACTACCGGTCTGGCTCTACTGAGGCTCATCGCCTCACAAGGACGCATTGTGTTCGACGGTCTGGCACTGCACACCTTAAATCGTCGCCAGCTGTTGCCGATACGCCACCGCATTCAGGTTGTCTTTCAGGACCCTAACTCGTCGCTGAACCCGCGCCTGAGCGTGTTACAGATTATTGAGGAGGGACTACGCGTTCACCAGCCAGCGCTATCCGCCGAACAACGCGAAGCGCAGGTAAAATCGGTGATGGCAGAAGTGGGTCTGGATAGCGAAACACGACATCGTTATCCTGCGGAGTTTTCCGGTGGTCAGCGTCAACGTATTGCAATTGCCAGAGCGCTGATTTTAAAACCATCGCTGATCATTCTGGATGAACCAACGTCGTCACTCGACAGAACCGTACAAGCGCAAATCCTGACGTTGCTTAAGTCATTACAACAGAAACATCGCCTGGCCTATATTTTCATCAGCCACGATTTGCATGTAGTACGCGCGTTATGCCATCAGGTTATTGTGCTACGGCAAGGAGAGGTCGTGGAGCAGGGGCAATGCGAGCACGTATTTAACGCGCCACAACAGGCCTATACGCGTCAGCTGCTCGCGCTAAGCTGACGCTCAAAATGGATTGTTGTTTGAAAAAGGCTCTGCGATGGCTACGCCGAAATTTTTCAGTCTGCAGGTCGCCGCAAATTCATCCTGACGGTTCACAAACAGACACGGCTCCCCTTCGCATTCCAGCACGGAACACGGGACTTCAATGTCGCTCAACGCCTGGCTGAGTTTATGCATCACCGACCACGCGCTATCGCCGTCCGGGCTAAGCAATTTAAGGGCCACCAGACTGTTTTCATTGCTCTGACCGTTTTGCGGAATCGGTTCAACTTTTGAACCTGCGAAACCCACCGACCAGCGATAGCACTGCGGCAGACGATGAACGATTGAGAGTTGTAATGTCATCACTTTCTTTCCCTGGAAGTACAATCACTTCACAATTATTTTACATCAATATTAACACATCATTGACAACACGTCTTTAGACAGTTCGTAAACGTTTACACCCTGTCCTTATGCCACTTTCAGAACCCAGTATTTAAATTTATTCAACAGTTCTGGCATATTTCCGGGCTATATGTACGCGTTTCTGCGATCTAACTCAACCTTTTTAACTACAATGATGTGACTTTTTACATAAATTGATTTTACATAAAATAAACATTGCTGGGGGGAATGATAGATTTGGGGTTGATGTACATCAACTCTGGAAGCCTTATGGCCTCCAGGTTGTGTATTAGATCACCGTTTTTTTGGCACGGCTTGCGTAGAGATAGAAAAGAATTGAACAGGTCGCACAAAATGCAATCGTCCAGATCATCGGCCACGCCGAGTTAAAGGTCGCCAGTGACAGCAGTGCGCCAACAATCGCGCCAATGCCAAAACGGAAAGTTCCCGCCAGCGATGACGCTGTTCCGGCCATATGCGGAAACTCATCGAGGATCACTGCCATCGCGTTAGATGACACCATCGATACGCATCCGACAAACGCCGCAACGCCGGCCACCAGCGCCCAGAAGCCTACCCCGAACAGCGCGCTAAATACCATCCAACCCGCCATCACAAACTGGATCCACAGCCCGGTGCGGAACATATTCAATGCCCCAACCCGACGAACAAAGCGGCTGTTGATAATGGTCATCACAAACAGGAAAACGATGTTCAGCGCAAAGTAATAGCCGAAATTCTGCGGTGAAACATGGTTGATCTCAATGTAGACAAAGGGACCGGCACTGAGAAATGAGAACATCCCGGCAAAGCTAAACCCGCTGGCCAGCATATAACTCAATACACGTTTATGGCGAAACAGCGAGGCGAAATTGCCCATTGTGGTGCGTAAGCGAAACGGCTGACGTCGCTCAACGGGCAAAGTTTCTTTGATAAGCGTAAAGATCATCACCGAAGCCAGGATCGCCGCCACGGCCAGGATCCAAAAGATGTAGTGCCAGCTTAACCAAACCAGCACCCAGCCCCCGACAATCGGCGCCAGTAGCGGTGCAATTGTCGTGACCAGCATGACGAAGGACATCATGCGTGAAAACTCTTCTTTCGGATAAATATCACGCATCAGGGCGTTGATCACCACGCTCGCCGCCGCAGCTGCCAGGCCATGGAAGAAACGCATAGTGATCAATTGATCGATAGTTTGTGCCAGCGCGCAGGCGACTGCCGCCGCCGCAAACACCAGCGTTCCCCCCAGAATCACCGGCTTACGCCCAATGCTGTCTGCCATGGGGCCGTAGATCAACTGCCCCACCGCAAACCCCAGAATATAAGTACTGAGGGTCATTTGCGCACTACCCGCAGGCACGCCAAACTGAGCAGAGATCACCGGCAGCGCCGGAAGATACATATCAATCGACAACGGCATTAACATGGCCAACAAGCCAAGGATAAAAACAATGGCAATTGAAGAGTTCTGCCGGGTGGTCACATTTAGCTCCTGAAATTAACGAGGGGTTAAGTTAACGCTGGCGATTTCTTCTTCGGTCAAGGGACGGTATTCACCGGGCGCAAGATCGTCATCAAGCTTGATGGCGCCGATTCGCTCACGGTGCAGTTCCACAACGTGGTTACCCACAGCGGCAAACATACGCTTAACCTGATGATAGCGCCCTTCGCTGATGGTCAAACGCACCTGCGTTGGTGTAATAACTTCCAGCACCGCCGGTTTCGTCAGATCTTTCTCGTTATGCAACTGTACGCCACGAGTAAACTGTTCGGCGGTATCTTCCGCCACCGGTGATTCCAGCGTCACCAGATAGGTTTTTTCACAATGGTGACGCGGCGAGGTGATGCGGTGTGACCACTGACCATCATCGGTCATCAGTACCAGTCCGGTGGTGTCGATATCCAGACGCCCTGCCGCATGCAGCTTGTGCGCGACAGGCTCATCAAGGAAATAGAGCACCGTCGGGTGATCCGGATCTTCCGTTGAACACACATAGCCCTGAGGTTTATTGAGCATAAAATAGCGTGGGCCATTTTGCTGAGCCAGTGAATTGCCGTCGTATTCGACGTCATGTTCTGGCAACAGTTTAAACGCGGAATTTCTGACGATTTCGCCATCGACGGTAACACGGTTACCACGGATTTCACGCCCGGCAATAGCGCGGCTGACGCCGAGTTGCTGAGCGATAAATTTATCAAGTCGCATGAGTGTGATTTTGCCTGTAACAATACGGGAATCGAGCGTTATGCCCGAAAAGTGGAGCCGTTTTCCGCTCAGTATAGCGGGCTAACAACTTCCCTCAAGAGAAAAAGATTCGTGGCATACTATTCGTTGTTATTGCCTACCGTAGTGAGACCATGACTTTTACACTTCGTCCTTACCAAAAAGAAGCCGTGGATGCCACGCTCAACCATTTTCGCCACCACCGCACGCCTGCGGTCATCGTTCTGCCAACCGGGGCAGGTAAAAGCCTGGTCATTGCCGAACTGGCACGCGTGGCGCGCGGACGTGTATTAGTGCTGGCGCATGTAAAAGAACTGGTCGCGCAGAACCATGCCAAATACAGCGCACTGGGGCTTGAAGCCGATATTTTTGCCGCCGGTCTGAATAAAAAAGAGAGCCACGGGAAAGTGGTTTTCGGTAGCGTACAGTCGGTGGCACGTAATTTGGACGCGTTTCAGGGAGAGTTTTCCCTGCTCATCGTCGATGAATGTCATCGTATTGGTGACGACGAAGAGAGCCAATATCAGCAAATCCTGACTCACCTGACTCACGTCAATCCTCACATACGTCTGCTCGGGCTTACCGCCACGCCTTTTCGCCTCGGCAAAGGCTGGATTTACCATTTTCATTATCACGGCATGGTACGCGGCGATGAAAAAGCGCTATTTCGCGACTGTATTTACGAGTTGCCGCTGCGCTACATGATTAAACACGGCTATCTAACGCCGCCCGAGCGCCTCGACATGCCGGTCGTCCAATATGACTTCAGCCGCCTGCAGGCACAGAGTAATGGTTTGTTCAGCGAAGCCGACCTTAACCATGAGCTGAAAAAACAGCAGCGGATAACGCCGCATATCATCAGCCAGATTGTCGAGTTTGCCGAGACGCGTAAAGGCGTCATGATTTTCGCCGCTACCGTGGAGCACGCTAAAGAGATTGTTGGCCTGCTGCCTGCTGATGATGCCGCACTGATCACCGGCGACACGCCAGGCGCTGAGCGAGATGTGTTGATTGAAGACTTCAAAGCCCAGCGTTTTCGCTATCTGGTCAACGTGGCCGTGTTGACGACCGGCTTCGATGCACCGCATGTCGACCTCATCGCCATTCTGCGCCCTACTGAGTCAGTCAGTCTGTACCAACAAATCGTCGGGCGTGGACTGCGCCTTGCTCCGGGAAAAACAGATTGCCTGATTCTCGACTACGCAGGTAACCCTCATGATCTGTACTCCCCGGAAGTAGGCGCGCCAAAAGGGAAAAGCGACAACGTCCCGGTGCAGGTATTCTGCCCTGCCTGCGGGTTTGCTAACACCTTCTGGGGAAAGACTGCAGCCGATGGCACGCTGATCGAACACTTTGGCCGCCGCTGCCAAGGGTGGTTTGAAGATGATGATGGTCATCGCGAACAGTGTGATTTCCGTTTTCGTTTTAAAAACTGTCCGCAGTGCAATGCAGAAAATGACATTGCCGCTCGCCGCTGTCGGGAATGCGATACCGTGCTGGTCGATCCGGACGATATGCTGAAAGCGGCGCTCAGGCTCAAGGATGCGCTGGTCCTGCGCTGTAGCGGTATGGCGTTACAACATGGTCAGGATGACAAAGGCGAATGGCTGAGAATTACCTATTATGACGAGGATGGTGCCGACGTCAGCGAACGTTTTCGCTTGCACACGCCCGCACAGCGCACTGCATTTGAACAACTGTTTATTCGCCCGCACACCCGAACGCCCGGCATCCCTTTACGCTGGATAACCGCCGCCGATATCCTGGTACAGCAGGCGCTGTTGCGCCATCCCGATTTCGTTGTCGCACGAATGAAAGGCCAGTACTGGCAGGTACGTGAAAAGGTCTTCGATTACGAAGGTCGCTTCCGACGGGCACATGAATTACGCGGTTAATCGTACTTTTGATTGATGTACCCGCCATTTGAGGATAGAATCTCGCCCGCTTTTGCATACGCAAAGCAGATCACTTACCTGTTGCTGGGTCGCCTGTAGCAGGAATTATTAAAGAGAGATTTAAATGTTTACTATCAACGCTGAAGTACGTAAAGAGCAGGGTAAGGGTGCGAGCCGCCGCCTGCGTACCGCTAACAAGTTCCCGGCAATCATCTATGGTGGCGCAGAAGCCCCGATTGCTATCGAACTGGATCACGATTCAATCATGAACATGCAAGCTAAAGCTGAATTTTACAGCGAAGTTCTGACCATCGTTGTTGACGGTAAAGAAGTTAAAGTTAAAGCTCAGGCTGTACAGCGTCACCCGTTCAAGCCGAAACTGGCTCACATCGACTTCGTTCGCGCGTAATCGCCAACAAGTTGAAGAAAAACCCCGCCTCGGCGGGGTTTTTTTTATGGCATTTTTTGATTCAGATGCCAGGCAATTCGCAGGCCGGATCTGGCGTTTATGCCGCCATCCGGCCTACGCGTCTATTTCCCGCCCGATGTGCGACGCTGTAGCTGATCGCGCAGGTTAGGCGGCGTACCTTTAATGGTTAGGGTGTCCGTCGCCGGATCCCAGAAAATGCGTTCGCCCAGCAGCATGGCGTCGAAGTTTATCGTTAACCCACCGCCGCTACCGGCAAACTTAGTTAACTGACGCAGCGTACTGCGATCTGCCGGAAAAGTCTCTTCCAGCTCATAGCCTTTATCAGCGGTAAATTCACTGAAGCTAACCTCGCTGACGCCAGAAAGCTCTTTTGACAGAGATTCCAACTCAATCTCTTCACCGGCCTGAAGCTGCTCGTTGCAGTAGCTATAAACCTGCTGACGCACGTTTTGGCGTTCAGCTTTATCCAACTGAGCTTCGGCGGTGAAGTCATCTACCGCCTGCAGCAGACCACGGTTTTGCGCTTTAGCATTCAGACCTTCGCTGGCGCCGAGGAAATCCATAAAGAAATCGGCAACTTTGCGCCCTACCCGCCCTTTCAGGAAAGTCAGATAACGCGTGGACTCCGGGTTGGTTTCCCACTCGGTTAAATCAATACGCGCCACGATGTCAGCATGATTAATATCCAGATAGTGCGTCGGGTTGATATCCAGGTTTTCATTCACGCGCATACTGCTTAAGTTGTTCAGCACCGCAACCAGCAGATACTCTACCGCCAGATAGCGGTAATGGCAGAACAGCACAATGCCGCCGTCAGCAAACGGATATTTCGCCAGTTCGTCACGCAGACGTCCCGTTGCAGCTCGGCTGAACGCCAGAAAATCCTCTTCACCCTGACGCTGCAAACGCAGCGTTTGCGCCAGTTCACTCTCTTCGCTAAACAAGCCATACGCTTTGTTCTTGGCGCTATATACCCGATGCAGCTCAGCCATCATCTCGACAACCGTCGCTGTCGGTTCCAGTAATGAATCGCGCAAGACCAGCTCAAGGTTCTGCTCATCACGCTTGATAAGCTGGTGCAGGGCAATCTGGTTGATATCCAGACTCATGATAAACTCTCCTTTAAGACCGGGCGGTATTCAACCACCTGCCGGGCAGTGACGCAATAGAAGATAAAAAAGCAGAAAAAAAACTGTCGCTACGGTAATATGTTGCCCTTTCATGAACAGACTGATTTCGATTTATGCCACAAATTTCCCGCTATAGTGATGAACACGTTGAACAATTGCTGAATGAAATGCTCAACGTACTGGAAAAACATAAGGCGCCGACCGATCTTTCCCTGATGGTTCTGGGAAACATGGTCACTAACCTTATCAATACAAGCATCGCACCGGCTCAACGCCAGGCGATTGCGAATTCATTTGCCCGCGCATTGCAGTCTTCGGTAAACGACGACCAAGCGCACTAAGAGCCAGATCCGGGGAAACGAACAACAGTTTATGGTAACTCATCGTCAGCGCTACCGTGAGAAAGTCTCCCAGATGGTTAGCTGGGGGCACTGGTTCGCCCTGTTCAACATTCTGTTGGCCATGGTGCTCGGTAGCCGTTACCTGTTTGTCGCAGACTGGCCGACAACGCTTGCAGGCCGTGTTTATTCTTACCTGAGCATTGTCGGGCATTTTAGCTTCTTGGTGTTTGCCGCCTATCTGCTGATCCTGTTTCCCCTGACGTTTATCGTCATGTCCCAGAGGCTGATGCGATTCTTATCAGCCATCCTGGCGACAGTGGGTATGACGCTGCTGTTAATTGACAGCGAAGTTTTCACCCGTTTCCACCTGCATCTCAATCCCATTGTCTGGGAGTTGGTCATTAACCCTGACCAGAATGAGACGGCGCGTGACTGGCAGTTGATGTTCATCAGCGTGCCGGTGATTCTGCTGATAGAAATGCTGTTTGCGACCTGGAGCTGGCAAAAGTTGCGCAGCCTGACGCGTCGCCGTCATTTCGCGAAACCCTTAGCCGCCTTCTTTTTCGTATCGTTCATCGCCTCGCATGTGGTGTACATCTGGGCAGATGCCAATTTCTATCGCCCGATCACCATGCAGCGCGCAAACCTGCCGCTGTCTTACCCGATGACTGCGCGTAAGTTTCTGGAAAAACATGGTTTGCTGGACGCGCAAGAGTATCAGCGCCGCCTGGTCGAACAGGGTAATCCGGAAGCGCTCTCCGTGCAGTACCCACTTAGCGATTTGCGCTATCGTGATATGGGTACCGGCCAGAACGTCCTGCTGATAACCGTAGACGGTCTGAACTACTCGCGCTTTGAAAAACAGATGCCCGCCCTGGCTGAATTTGCCGGGCAGAATATTTCCTTCACGCGCCATATGAGTTCCGGCAATACCTCCGATAACGGTATTTTTGGCCTGTTCTATGGCGTGTCACCCAGCTACATGGACGGCATTCTGGCAAGCAGAACGCCTGCCGCGCTGATCTCTGCGCTGAATCAACAAGGTTACCAACTGGGGTTATTCTCCTCGGATGGCTTTACCAGCCCGCTATATCGTCAGGCGTTGCTGTCAGATTTCTCCATGCCGAGTGTACAAACACAGTCTGACGAGCAAACGGCGAATCAATGGATCAACTGGCTGGGCCGCTACGCGCAAGAAGATAACCGCTGGTTCTCATGGGTCTCCTTTAACGGGACCAACATTGATGACAGCAACCAGAAGAACTTTGCTAAACGCTACGCCAGCGCCGCGCAAGACGTGGATGCGAACATTAACCGCGTCCTGAGCGCCCTGCGAGATTCCGGTAAGCTGAACAATACGGTGGTGGTTATTACCGCCGGTCGGGGTGTACCGCTGTCGCAGGATGAGAATCGCTTCGACTGGTCGCGCGGACATCTCCAGGTACCGCTGGTGATTCACTGGCCGGGCACACCCGCTCAGCGCATTAATAGCCTGACCGATCATACTGACCTGATGACCACGCTGATGCAGCGTCTGCTCCACGTCAGCACGCCAGCAAATGAGTATTCGCAGGGTCAGGATCTGTTCAATGCCACGCGCCGCCAC
The DNA here is from genome assembly GCF_004684345.1 of Citrobacter tructae. NCBI lineage: Bacteria > Pseudomonadati > Pseudomonadota > Gammaproteobacteria > Enterobacterales > Enterobacteriaceae > Citrobacter > Citrobacter tructae. The sequence goes on along the minus strand of NZ_CP038469.1, from coordinate 243,778 downwards.
TATTGGGTAACGGCAGCTGACAGCAATACGATGGCGATTACCACTCCAGAGATGACGCTGGTGCTCAACAACAACGGTAATTATCAGACCTATGATTTGCGCGGCGAGAAAATTAAAGACCAGAAACCACAACTGAGCCTGTTGCTACAGGTCCTGACGGATGAGAAACGATTTATTGCTAACTGATTAATTATAAATCAGTTAGCAAGGCATCCTCTTGCATTCGTGGTGGAAAGCAGTAGTATTAGCAGCCATAACGTCGGCACGTAGCGCAGCCTGGTAGCGCACCGTCATGGGGTGTCGGGGGTCGGAGGTTCAAATCCTCTCGTGCCGACCAAAAACTCCTTTAAGAACCAGCCTTTACGGCTGGTTTTTTTATGCCTGTTTTCTGTACGGGGAAACAATGGGGAATTATCGGGGAATAATGCCGACACCGCACATCCACTACGCAACAGAATCTCAGCTATTCACATCACCGGGCAGTCATCAAACTCCGCATCCCATGGAACGGAGTTATCCTCATTTCAGTTTTACTTAAATCACTTTGATTTTAAGAGCTATTCCTTTCAGGAATCACCAACCTTTCAGACTTTTCCCGGAAAAATCCTTTCCCCTCTCCTATTGCATTAGGTGTACGATTAGCGAGCAACCCAATAAAAACTATAGAGTTACTGATGGATACAGTTGAAGAACTAAACGGAACATACTTCTATGCGGGAAAATCCAACCTAACCGCCTCAGAGCTTTTCTTCATGGTTTTTATCTTCAACACCGCTGATCAGTTCGGGATTAAAGATATTGCCTCTATCTATGCCTTGTACGCTGGAATGAACGATCAGGAAACCAGAATGAAACCTGAAACAGCCTTGAAAGGAACATCCAAACTTTCTAAAGGTGTTCGTAAAGTGTTCGGTAATCGCATGTTTCCTTTTGGCTTAAAAATGCCAACGTGGATCGGCGGTTATACACCGTGGACGGTAAAACGCAGGATGGTTAGGAAGGTTGGAACGTGGGTAGGCCGCACTATTCCCCTAGTTGGTGAGGTTGTTCTTTTGGTTGATGTTTCACAGATTACCTACAATTCAGTGAAGGAATACAACACCATAGCGAGAGGCAACGATAAGTTATGGTAGATACCATTGAACAACGTGTATTACACCTATTTTCTGTTCGTGCAGGTGCTTACATATTCAGGAAACAGAAATACGACACCTACACACCAGAATCTAGCATTCACTTTGATGTGCAACTTGATCAAGACGATGTAGAAGAATTGATCGAAGATTTTGCAAAAGAATTTGGTGTTGATATGTCTGCTTTCAATATCGAAACCTACTACCCCGAAGTAAAGCATTCATGGAACCCATTTAAGAAGCCCGATCCCGTGGATGTTCCTGATTTTACAATTGATATGTTTATTCAGTCGGCTAAAGCCGGGAAATGGTTGTACGACTAAATTACAAGGAGTTTGAAAAATGGCTGTACCTGTACACCTGATTTTGAAAGATGATGGCGGATCGCAAATCATGGGATCTTGTGATGTACACGGGCGTGATGGAAGTATTGAGTTACGCAGTTTGCATCATGGCGTGGTCATTCCTACAGATCCCCTAACGGGTAAAGTTACCGGGAGCCGTCAACACTGCGCATTCAATTTCACCAAAGAGATCGACAGTTCATCGCCTTATCTGTTCAAAGCCGTTGCCACTGGTCAGACACTGAAAAGCGCGGAGTTTAATTTCTACCGCATCAACTACAGTGGGCAAGAGGAAATTTACTACACGATCACTTTGGAAAATGTGAAAGTGGTTAGCCATAGCCCACTGATGCACGACACAAGATCAGTAACAGGCACAGGACACATGGAAGATGTTTCCTTGAGCTATGAGAAAATTACGCACCTCTTTAAAGATGGGAATATTTTGCATTCCGACGCATGGAACGAGAAGAAACAAGCGTAACTAAAAGGGGCTAATTGTCTTTTGTGGGAACCCTTTCACACGGTTCTGAATGTTCCACTTGCCGGAAGGTAACTTTCTTGCATTTGCCATTTTTTAAGCCTCATACACACTTTAAATAATGACAAGCCTATGAAAAAAAACTAATTAACTGGTAGCGCACCATCATGTGGTGTCGAGGGCGGAGATTCAAATCCTCTCGTGCCGACTAAAATCCCAAAAAAACAACCTTCTACGGTTGGTTTTTTTGAGCCTTGTATTCAGCATCCCCTGCTATTTCTATTGCTTCCTGCACAGGTTTTACTACTTACCCATGCTGAAATTGGGGTAAAATTTATCCTCTTATCAGTGCGATGAATCTGGACGATTTATGCACTGAAAACAATAATGATACTAATAAAAACTCAGGAGAAGAATATGCCTGAAGCAACGCCTTTTCGGGTGCTGATTGTTGACGACCACCCACTTATGCGGCGAGGAATTAGTCAATTATTGCAACTGGATAGCGCATTTGACGTCGTTGCCGAAGCCGGTGATGGTGCGAGTGCTATCGATCTGGCAAACCGGCTTGACCTGGATGTGATCCTGCTGGACCTCAATATGAAAGGTATGAGTGGGCTAGATACTCTGAATGCGCTGCGTCGGGATGGCGTCACGGCACAAATTATCATTCTAACCGTGTCGGATTCCGCCAACGATGTGTACGCCTTAATTGATGCTGGCGCTGACGGTTATTTACTAAAAGACAGCGATCCGGAAGTTCTGCTTGAGGCCATTCGCAGCGGTGCCAAAGGCGGTAAAGCCTTTAGCGAACGCGTCAGCAACTACCTGCGAGAACGTGACCTGTTTGGCGCACAAGAAGATCCGTTCAGCATGCTTACCGAACGTGAACTGGATGTTTTACACGAGTTGGCTCAGGGGCTATCTAACAAACAGATCGCGTCAGTACTGAATATTTCCGAACAAACGGTGAAAGTGCATATTCGCAATCTGCTGCGCAAGCTCAATGTGCGTTCTCGCGTTGCCGCCACTATCCTTTTCCTGCAAACGCGCGGCTTGCAGTAGCCAGGAAATGCCCGATTCGCTGCTGCTTACCGGGCATTTTTAGCACCTACTTTTCCTGCGGCGACAGCTGCTCCATCGCCTGTTTAATGCTGCGCTCAATCACCGACCGGCGGGTGTCGTTGGCAGGTAATAATTTCAGCATCATCTCCCACGCGGCGACCGCTTCACCGAAGCGCTGCTGCTCAAACGCATTAAACGCATACATGCTCAGAACGCGTACATTGGCATGATCGCTCCTGACCAGTTGACTTAACAACTCCCCTCCCCGACGGTTATCGTCCGGATCGGAGGAACGGGTCAACGCTTCCGCATAGCCCAGCGCCGCATCGCTATTTTTAGGATCCAGCCGGTAAGCGTTAGCGTAGGCTTCGGTCGCCGTACTGGCGTTTCCTAATACCATGCCAATACGCCCAAGCATGATCCAACCTTCAACGTTGGCAGGGTCGGCTTGCAAGCGTGTACGCAATCCCAGCGCCAGACGCGTCATGTCTTCTTCATTCAGCGGCTCAGCTTTCGGATCCAACGCGCGTTCCAGCAGCGCGGGTGCCTGGGCGGTAGCCTGTTGCCAGACTTTCACCTGCTGATAATTACCCGTTTGGTAATAACTTACCGCGCCTACCGCCAGCGCAATCACTACGCCTGGTGCAAATAGCCACCATCCGCCCCTCGTGCCATCCGGCGTGATATCGTCAGGAAACTCTTCCTGCTTAAGTCGTACGCGACGGCGGGAGCGGGCAAAAATAATCCAGCCCCCCAGACTAATCGCCACCAGCGGCATCACCCACAGCAGCACGGTTAACGGCGTCAGCGGCGGATCGTAGGTCACGAAGTTACCGTAACGCGCAACCATGTAATCAACGATCTCTTTCTGGCTTTTCCCTTCCTGCATCAGCTCATAAACTTTCTGGCGCAGGTCGGTGGCAATCATCGAGTTAGAATCAGCAATGCTGTTATTTTGACACTTCGGGCAGCGCAACTGCTCGGTAAGCTGGCGAAACTGCTGCTCCTGCGCTTCGTCCTTAAACTGCATCACGTCGATAGTCGCCAGCGCCGAACCAGAGACAATCAGCATCAGCACGCCCAGTAAAAATCTCATTGCGCAGCCTCCTTACCGTACTTATCCCACAACGGTTTAATCTCGCTCTCCCACACCCTGGCGTTTAAATCACCGGCATGGCGGTAGCGAATAATACCTTTACCGTCGATCAGGAACGTTTCCGGTGCGCCGTACACCCCCAGATCCAGACCAAGCATCCCGTCGCCGTCAAACAGGCTCAGCGCATACGGATTACCCAGCTCTTTCAGCCAGACGACGGCTTTCTGACGGTCATCTTTATAGTTCAGACCCACCACCCGAATTCCCTGTGCAGAAAGCTGGTTCAAATACTGATGCTCAGCGCGACAGGTTGGACACCAGGTCGCCCAGACGTTAAGCAGTACCGGTTTGCCCTGCGTCAGCACGTCGGCCTGATAATGCTGTCCCGGGTTCTCCAGCGACTCGAGGCGGAATGTCGGCACCGGTTTACCGATCAGCGCTGACTCCAGATTGGTGGGATCGTCTCCCTGCGCGTTACGCGCCAACTGCCACAGCAGCGCCGCCGCAATGATGAGAAAAATAATAAACGGAATTAACAGTGCGTTGCGCTTCATACAGCCTCCGGCGCTTTTTCTTGCCCGGCAGTGCGGGGACGCGTGCGCTGGCGATAGCGTGGATCAAACAGGCAGAACAACCCACCCAGCGCCATCAGTAACCCTCCAGCCCAAATCCAGCGAATAAACGGTTTATAATACAGACGCACGGCCCACGCGCCGTTGTCGAGTTCTTCGCCCAACGCCGCGTAAAGGTCACGGGTAAACCCGCCGTCAATGGCCGCTTCGGTCATCATTGAGCTGGTGCTGTTATAAAAACGTTTTTCCGCATGCAGCGTCGCTTCTGGTTTACCGTCACGGGTAACGCCAATAATAGCAACGCCGCCACGATAGTTAGGTCCGGTGATATCTTTCACTTCGCGGAAAGTGAACTGATAATCATGAATACCGACGCTATCGCCCGCCTTCATGCGCACATCACGCTCAACGCTGTAGTTCTGGCTAAAGGCAATACCGACAATGGTAACAGCCAGTCCCACGTGACCCGATACCATGCCCCAGTAGCTTGGCGTCAGCTTCGTTCCCCGAGAAATACGCAGGAACGCCTCAGACATTGCCAGCACAAATATCCAGCATGCCATTGCCATACCTACGACAGTCATGGCGGCAATACGATCTTCGAGCAGCCACGGCAGCAACACGGACAGTACCAGCGTGGTAACAAACGCGATAATCAGCAACGTTTTCAGTTTACGTGGTCGGTCGCGTCCCCAGCGTACCAGTGGCCCAATCCCCAGCAACAGCGCGAACGGCGCCATCAGCCAGGTGAACATGGTATTGAAGAACGGTTCGCCAATTGAAATACTGCCCAGTCCCAGTTGTTTGTGCACCAGCGGCAGTAGCGTTCCCAGCAGCACCACCAGCATGGCGGCAATCAGCAGAACGTTGTTCCCCAGCAGCAGCGATTCACGCGACCACAGCGCGTTATTGACCCGCGAGCGAACCTTATGTCCGCGTACCGCAAACAGCAGCAGTGAGCCGCCAATCACCAGCACCATAAAGGCCAAGATGAACATCCCGCGTGACGGATCGGAGGCGAAGGCATGCACCGACACCAGCACGCCCGAACGTACAAGGAATGTCCCTAACAGACACAGAGAAAATGCGCAGATCGAAAGCAGCAGCGTCCAGGCCTTAAAGCTGGCGCGTTGTTCGGTTACCGACAGAGAGTGCATCAACGCCGTTCCCACCAGCCATGGCATAAACGAGGCGTTTTCGACCGGGTCCCAGAACCACCAGCCGCCCCAGCCCAACTCGTAGTAGGCCCAGGCCGAACCGAGCACAATACCCAACGTCAGAAACACCCACGCCGCCAGCGTCCACGGACGCGAAAAACGGGCGAATGTGCTGTCCAGCCGCCCACTCATCAGCGCAGCAATGGCAAATGCAAACGCCACAGAGAAACCGACATAGCCCATGTACAGCAGCGGTGGATGGAAAATAAGCCCTGGATCCTGCAACAGCGGATTCAGGTCGCGCCCTTCAATAGGGAAGTTGGGCAGCGTGCGGGCAAACGGGTTGGAGGTAAACAGGATAAACAGCAGGAAGCCGACGCTGACCATCCCCATCACAGCCAGAACGCGGGCAACGATATCCAGCGGCATTCGCTGACTAAACAGCGCCACGGCAAACGTCCAGCCGCTCATTAGCAGCACCCACAGCAGCAGCGAGCCCTCATGCGCGCCCCAAGTGGCCGCCACACGATACCAGACAGGAAGCTGGGTATTGGAGTTACTGGCGACGTAAGTCACGGTAAAGTCATTAACCACGAAGGCGTTAATCAAGACCAGAAACGCGCCCATCACACAGATAAACAACAGCCAGGCAAATGGCCGCGCAGAGGCCATCATCCGCACATCGCCACGCGCTACGCCCCACAGCGGATAGACCGAGAGCAGTAATGCAACGCCGAGCGCCAGACACAATAGCCCATTGCCAATTTCAGGCATCATGACGCTTTATCCTTATAAACACTTTCCGGTCGACGATGGTTTTCCTGCATCGCTTTTTCGACTTCCGGCGGGGTGTAATTCTCATCATGCTTGGCGAGGACCTCTTTCGCCTGTACATGATTACCCTCATCCAGTTCCCCCTGAACGACAACGCCCTGCCCTTCGCGGAACAAGTCCGGCAGAATGCCTTCATACGTCACATCCACCACGCCTTCAGCGTCATAGATGCTGAAATTTACTTTCAGCGATTGTGGGTCGCGCTTCACGCTGCCCGGCATAACCATGCCGCCCACGCGCAGGCGTTGACCGACTTCTGGCATCTGCTGGGTTTCACGTTTGCCGTAGAGTATTTCGCCCGGCGTATAGAACAAGTCGATATTGGAACGCAGCGCGTAAAGCACCAGCGTGATGGTCAATGCCAGGCCCGCCAGTACCGCACAGGCTATCCATAGCCGATTTTTACGTCGAATATTCACGCAGCCTCCCGTTGCACTTGCGCTGCACGCATACGCGCTTCTCTCGCTCGCTGCTGGGCTACGCCGCGTAAGATTGCGCGATGTTGTAACGCAGAATGCAGCACCAGCACCACCAGCGGGATAACGCTCATCGCCACAGCCAGCCAGACATACAAGGCGTAACCGCCCATCGCGAAAAAATCACTCCAGGATGCAAATGCAGGGGTCATTGGCGGCCTCTTTTTAAGATCAGTTCACTCACCCAAGGGCGGCGTTTTTCCATCAACAAAATCAGGTTACGCATGCGCATCAGCGCCAGCGTGACAAACAGTAACAGGTAGCCGACGATCGCCAGACGCAGCGGTGCGCGCATCGCCGGATCAATGCTTTGCTGCATACGGGTCGACCCCTGATGCAGCGTATTCCACCACTCTACCGAGTAGTGAATGATCGGTAAGTTGACCACGCCAATCAGCACCAGAATACCGGCAGCACGCCCCGCCACGCGGCGATCGTCAAACGCATGCCACAGCGCGATCGCACCGACGTAGAGAAACAGCAGCACCAATTCAGAGGTGAGTCGGGCATCCCAGACCCACCAGGTTCCCCACATCGGTTTGCCCCATGCGGAACCCGTCACCAGCGCAATAAAGGTAAACACTGCACCAATGGGCGCCATCGCAGCCAGCGCCAGATTGGCCATTTTCATCTGCCAGATCAGGCCGATAAACGCGGCAACGGCCATCGATGCGTAAATACCCATCGACCAGATTGCCGCCGGGACGTGCAGGTAGATGATGCGATAGCTCTGCCCCTGCTGATAATCCGCAGGCGCGAAACCAAATCCCCAGATCAATCCTGTTATCAGTACCACCACGCTGGCAATCGCCAGCCACGGGATAAACCAGCCACAGATCTGATAGAGCCGAGGGGGCATCGCCAGTTGATGAAGTGTTTTCCACATAGTTCAGTCACCAGACTCAGTAAATTAATAAAAATCCGTTTTGCCAGCGGGCAGCTTCGCCTTGTCCGGCCTACACATCGTACTCAAACTACTGCACACTAATGCGCAACGCTGCTGCCGTCGCGAAGGGGCTTAACGTCGCGCTCCCGACCAGCAACGCGCCCAGAATCGCCATGTAGCCTTCAACGGGCAAATGCATCGAGGCGGCATCCATCGCGGCAGTGGCAAAAATCAGGAGCGGAATCGTGAGCGGCAGCACCAGCACGCTCAACAGCACGCCGCCGCGCTTCAAGCCCACCGTTAAGCCCACGCCCGGCGCGCCGAGAAATCCCAGCGTCGGCGTACCGAGCAGCAACGTCAGCGCCATAATTTGCCACCCGTACATATCCATGCCCAGTAGCAATGCCACCAGCGGTGAGAGGATCAGCAGCGGCAGGCCGGTCACCACCCAGTGCGCCATCACCTTTGCCAGCACCACAGCCGGTAACGGTAACGGCAGCAGCATCAGCTGTTCTAGGCTGCCATCCTGCAGGTCGTCACGAAATAAGCGTTCCAGCGCCAGTAACGACGCCAGCAATGCCGCCACCCAGATAATACCCGGCGCTATTCGCGCCAGCAGCTGCGGCTCAGGGCCAATGCTCAGCGGGAATAACGTAATGACAATCAGGAAGAACCATAGCGGATTGGCGATCTCCGCACTATGACGAAACGCAACCCGCAGTTCTAAACGGAAAATTCGCCACATCATTGTGCTGTCCTCTCGCGGGTCAGCGCAATGCGCCGCACTTTATCCGTCTCTACATTGAGAGGCTGGTGAGTCGTAAGAATAACAATCCCCCCCTGCTCCGTATGCTGCGCCATACGTTGGGTGAGACGCTCAACGCCATTGACGTCAATCGCGGTAAAGGGTTCATCGAGGATCCACAATCGGGCGCGGGTCAGCCACATACGGGCCAGCGCCACACGACGCTGCTGCCCTGCGGAAAGCTGATTTACCGGGATGTCTTCATATCCGGCAAGGCCTGCCTGCGCCAGTGCCGCCAGACATTGTGCAACATCGCCGTCATGATGAAAGAAACGCAGGTTCTCCAACGCCGAAAGCCGGGTTTTTATCCCCGGCTGATGTCCGATCCACAGTAGTTCCTGATGGAAGTTGTCCCGCACCTGATGCAGCGGTTGATCGTGCCAGAGAACGTCTCCGGCATCAGGACGAGCCAGCCCGGTAAGCAACCGCAGCAAGGTGGTTTTCCCCGCGCCGTTACTTCCGGTAATTTGTACCCATTCCCCCGCGTTTACGCGAAACGAGAGCTCACTGAACAGTATTCTGTCATCCCGCTCACAGAGCAGTTCTCTGGCTTCAAGCATCCTGATTATTTACATCCTGTTAAAAGCCTGGCTTAACTTCGCGCATATCAGGCAGTTTGTGTGCTATCCCTTTATGACAGTCAATACAGGTTTGCCCCTCTTTCACAGCCTGGTCGTGCATTTTGGCCGCAACGCCTTTCTGGGCAGTTAAATCCATAAACTCGAAGTTGTGGCAGTTACGACACTCTTGCGAATTATTATCTTTCATACGCCGCCATTCATTTTGCGCCATCGTCAGACGGTGGTCTTCAAATTTCTGCGGTGTATCTATTAACCCCAGTGCTTTCGCGTACAGCTCTTTGCTGGCCTTGATCTTACGGATCATTTTCGGGCCCCACTCGTGCGGGACGTGGCAATCAGGGCAAGTTGCTCGCACACCACTGCGGTTGTTGTAGTGTACGGTTTCCATGTATTCCTGGTATACCGTGTTGCGCATTTCGTGACAGCTAATGCAGAACTCTTCAGTATTGGCCTTTTCCATACCGGTATTAAAGCCGCCCCAGAAAATAATGCCGCCCACAAAGCCGATTAACAACAGCGTGCCGAGCGCCAGACGGCTGGGGCGACGCCACCATTGCCAGACGCGCTTAATCCAGCCTGGTTTACGGTTAGAATTTTCCATAATGACCTCTTATTTCCCGTAACCTTTCGAGGGGGTGAAGGTATTTTCGACAATCGGCGCGGCGTCAGCTTGCGGGACATGGCACTGCAAGCAGAAATAGCGACGCGGCGCAACTTCCGCCAGCACTTTACCGTCGCTGTCCATAAAGTGCGTCGGGCTGATGCGCGGCGCGCCGGTAGTGCGATAGCTTTCAACGCCGTGGCATTGCAGGCAGCGGTTGGTATTGGTGGTTACCTGGTAACCGTCAACGCTGTGCGGGACCATCGGCGGTTGGTTCACATAGTTCAGCGGCATACGCTCCTGCTCTTTCGGCATGCGAATTGCCCCTTCCTGCGTCCCCGAAACTTCCGGCGACTGGCTCAGATCCACTCCGTTTGCAGCCCAAACTGCCCCACTCACTACCAGGGCCAGCGCGGCCGTCATTTGACTCAGCGCTTTAATCAGGTCATGGCTTTTCATGATTTCGCTCCCGAACTCCATCGTGTTGTTATTGTAAAAACATCCTCAGAACAGACATCCACACAGCGACCGCAGGCCATGCAATCGCGGCTGGTTACCTGCACCGGGCTTTGCTCATCCAGCACCGGGGCACGTAGCACATGCGGTTCCGGGCAAACATGAAAACAATCCATACAGCGGTTACATCTTTCGCGTTCTTTCGCTGAAACGGTTAGCACGCCTTTGCTACCCAACACGCTGTATAGCGCGCCAAGCGGGCAAAGGTGCCCGCACCAGCCATGCTCAACGACCAGTAAATCAAATAAAAACAGTGCGAGAATCAGCAGTATGCCGCTGCCGAATCCCATTACCAGGCTACGTCCCAGCAGAGAGACCGGGTTTATCCATTCCCATAACAGCGTACCGGTCAGAGCAGAACCGACCAGGATGACCACCAGCAGGACGTACCGTATATGGCGCGGTATGGTCGCGGACTGATTCAAGTCAAACCTTCTGCGCAACCAGCTGGCTAAATCGGTGACTGGGTTCATTGGGCAAACCCAACTGCAAAACAATCGCTTACCCGCCAGGGCATACAGCCCCGTAATGATGGCGGCCCCGATTAACGCCACGGTCGCAGGCAGATGCCCGCTGGCAAGGCTTTGCAGGGTGATTAGCGGATCGGTGAACGGAATGGTATCCAGCAGCAGACTGCCGCTGTAATTACCATGCAGGATCCACACCCCGAGCCACGGACCGCTAAGAAACATCGCCAGTATCAGAAACTGGGTCAGACGACGCAGCACCAGCCAGCGGTGACTGTGCCACCAGCCTTTTTTCGCCCGTGCCTCACGCCCGGCATCACGTTTACGATTTGCCATTGTTCCCCTCCAGCCAACCGAAGCGGTAATGGTGTCCCAACTCCCCTTTTGCCAGCGACAACGGCAGCACTTTTATCGCCGGTTGTTCCAGCACGCAGACCTTTTCACATTTACCGCATCCGGTGCAGGCATCGCTGTGAACGGTCGGAATAAACCGCGCGTGCTTACCGGTGCGCATATTGCGATCCAGTTCCAGGGTGATGGCTTCATCTATCTTCGGGCACTCACGATAGCAGACGTCGCAGCGCAGTCCCTGATAGTTGAGGCAGTTCTCATGATCCAGCAGTACTGCCAGCCCCATGCGTGAATCGTCTATGGATTCAATTTCCCTGTCCAACGCACCACTGGGGCAGACTTTGGCGCACGGAATGTCCTCACACATCTCGCAGGGAATATCGCGAGCGACAAAATACGGCGTACCGGCCGCCAGCCCGGAGGCCAGCGTCGCCAGTTTCAGCGTGTCGTACGGGCAAGCCTGAACGCACTGTCCACAACGCACGCAGGCGCTGGCAAATGCGTCCTCACTCAATGCCCCTGGTGGGCGCAACCGCACGCCGGTTGCACGTGCGGTTTGCTGTTGCAACCCCAGCGCCACGCCAACGGCTGCCAGCCCACCCGCCGCGCGAACCATATCGCGCAGAAAGCGGCGGCGGCCATTTTGGGGTTTTGCTGACCGGGACATAACGCGTTACACCTTCGCCAGTTTCACAGCACACTTCTTGAAATCCGTCTCTTTAGAGAGCGGATCCGTCGCATCCAGCGTCAGGTTGTTCACCAGTTGTGCGGCGTCGAAGAACGGCATGTACACCAGCCCCTGCGGCGGACGGTTACGACCACGCGTTTCAACAATCGAAATCACTTCGCCACGACGGGAAACCACTTTGACCTTGTCTCCGCGACGCAGATCGCGCGCTTTCGCATCCAGCGGATGGATAAACAGCACGGCTTCCGGGAAGGCACGGTGCAGTTCAGGCACGCGGCGAGTCATACTGCCGGTATGCCAGTGCTCCAGCACGCGACCGGTAGAGAGCCACAGGTCGTACTCTTTATCTGGCGCTTCGGCGGCAGGTTCAAACGGCAGCGCGAAGATAACCGCTTTGCCATCCGGCTTACCGTAGAACTTGTAGCTTTCGCCAGCCTTCACGTAAGGATCGTTACCTTCGCTGTAGCGCCACTGGGTCTCTTTACCCTCGACCACCGGCCAGCGTAAACCGCGCGCTTTGTGGTAATCGTCGAATGGCGCAAGGTCGTGCCCGTGACCGCGACCAAACCAGGCGTACTCTTCGAACAGCCCTTTTTGCAGATAGAAGCCCAGCTCGCGGGATTCATCGTTCAGTTGATCTTCAGCCAGTTCAGCCACCGGGAATTTCGTCACTGCTGGCGTGGCAAACAGTACGTCATACAGCGTTTTGCCGCGCAGTTCCGGTTTCTGTGCCAGCAGCTCTTCCGGCCACACTTCTTCTGTTTTGAAGCGGCGAGAGAACTGCACCAACTGCCACAGATCCGATTTTGATTCACCCGGCGCTTTAATCTGTTGACGCCAGAACTGAGTACGACGCTCGGCGTTACCGTAGGCGCCTTCTTTCTCTACCCACATTGCGGTCGGCAGGATCAGGTCGGCCGACAGGGCGCTGACCGTCGGGTACGGATCGGAGACGATGATGAAGTTGCGCGGATCGCGCCACCCCGGCATACGCTCTTCGTTGATGTTCGGACCCGCCTGCATGTTGTTGGTACACATCGCCCAGTAGACATTGAGCTTGCCATCTTTCAGCGCACGGTCTTGCGCCACGGCGTGCAGGCCGACTTTGGCCGGAATGGTCCCCGCCGGAATATTCCAGTGCTTCTCGCAGATATCGCGGTGTTTTTCGTTCGTCACCACCATGTCCGCAGGCAGACGGTGGGAAAATGTCCCAACTTCACGCGCGGTACCACAGGCAGAAGGCTGGCCGGTCAGAGAGAACGGACCACAGCCTGGCTGAGAGATTTTACCGGTCAACAGGTGCAGGTTGTAGACCAGGTTGTTGGCCCACACACCGCGGGTGTGCTGGTTAAAGCCCATCGTCCAGTAGGAGATGACTTTCTTCTTCGGGTCGGCATACAACTGCGCCAGCTGTTCCAGCTGATCTTTCGGTACACCGGTCATTTCGGCGGTTTTATCCAGCGTGTACTCGGCAACGAAAGCCTTGTAGTCCTCAAAGCTCATCGGCTCAGAAGCATCGGACCCAGGGTTTTTCGCTGCTTTTTCCAGCGGATGAGTTGGACGCAGACCGTAGCCGATGTCCGTCACCCCTTTACGCAGGTTAACGTGTTTGCTAAAGAAATCCTGGTTTATCGCATTGTTTTGAATGATGTAGTTGGCGATATAGTTAAGGATCACCAGATCGGTTTGCGGCGTGAAGACCATACCGTTATCCGCCAGCTCAAAGCTGCGGTGCTGGAAGGTGGAGAGTACCGCGACGTTAACATTGGGATCGGACAGGCGACGGTTGGTGATGCGCGACCACAGGATCGGATGCATCTCCGCCATATTCGCGCCCCACAGCACGAAAGCATCCGCATGCTCGATATCGTCATAGCAGCCCATCGGCTCATCCATACCGAAGGTACGCATAAAGCCAACTACCGCCGACGCCATGCAGTGACGCGCATTCGGGTCGATATTGTTGGTACGGAAACCGGCTTTGAACAGCTTCGCTGCGGCATAGCCTTCCCAGATGGTCCACTGACCGGAACCAAACATGCCGATGGCATCGGGTCCTTTCTCTTTCAGTGACGCTTTGAATTTTTCTTCCATCACATCAAAAGCCTGGTCCCAACTGATCGGAGTGAACTCGCCTTCTTTGTGATATTTGCCATCTTTCATGCGCAGCATCGGCTGCGTTAAACGGTCTTTTCCGTACATGATTTTCGGCAGGAAATAACCTTTGATGCAGTTAAGACCACGGTTAACTGGCGCATCCGGGTCGCCCTGACATGCCACAACACGCCCTTGCTGGGTACCTACCAATACGCCACAACCGGTACCGCAAAAACGGCACGGAGCTTTGTCCCATTTAATGGCCTCTTGCTGACCGACTACCGCGCGGGCAACGCCCGGCACGCTTAACCCGGCAGCCGCCGCAGCGGCCGCAACGGCGTTAGCTTTCATAAAGCTACGACGACTGAGTTTCATGGTGTTTCCTCACCTTGATCATCCTGCTGGTGATAAACCAGCGACACCGCCAGTACGCCTGCAACGTTGCGTACCGACTCAATTGTTTTCATTAGCGTTTCACTGTGCTCTGCTTCTACCACCACAATCAGTTGTCCGCTCCCCACATCACTCAGTGCAACTTCGCAACCAGGAAACGAACGTAACTGCGTAGCGATATCGTTGATGTGCTGACTTTTGGCCTGAACGACCAGGCTGCAAACCTGCCAGTTAGTGTCCATGGTTGTACTCCGCATTAATGGCTGATACCGGACAGGTGGCGACGCACGCACCGCATCCGTTACAGGCTTGATTGTCGAGCTGTGGCTGATAAATACCGGACAGCGTGGGGCGAAAGGAAATGGCCATGGGTTCACAACTATCCTGACAGCGATGGCACTCAACAGACTGATTTGCGAGACAGTTTTCACCGATCGTAAAATTCAGATCCCAGGCCCTGGTGTGGCGCGGAAGAAAGAGTGATTCGGGGCAGGCTTGCGCGCAGGCGTAACAAAAGCTGCACTCGCCGTGTTTGAAATTTACGCTCGGATAACCACCCTGGCCTCGCTGCAGGATGTCGGTTTCACACGCCTGAACGCAGGCGTCACAACGGAGGCAATGAGCCAGAAAGTGTGATTCTTCCTTGCTCCATGGCGGACGGATCCCGTTGCCGGCGTTACGCCAGCTACCTGTCAACATGCTTCGACGGGATAAATCAACCATGACATTGCCCTTCCATAAATGACGCTCTCCCTGAGCGGGTTGAACGACAATCAAAAACCGCACTATTTATGAGTAGTTATTTTTAACAGTAAGATATTTCAGGATGTGTTAGAGGTGCATACCCCAATTGGGGTAAATGCTGTTGCCGGATCAAAAGAGTGTGGGGTTGATAGAAAAAAACACGATTTTGCTCACATTTCAATGAGTTATATATTCATCTATATAGCGATCAAGCACGAAAGAGATTTATCTTAAAAATAAGATAAATCTTAGGATATATCACTGCGTGAATCTAAAATCATTGACTAACGCACTTAAAATATAAGTAAATCTAGATTAATAGCTGATATGAATATGTTAACCTGCCACAAACACGTTCAGAAAACAGAAGAAAGGAAATACTGTGAACAATAAGATGAAGACCATCGTTCCTGCCGTCCTGTTAGCCACCTTTGCCAGCACCTCTGCATGGGCAGTAACCAGTGATACCAATGCTCAGCCGCTGGAAAAAGTCGCCCCTTATCCTAAAGCGGAAAAAGGGATGAAACGCCAGGTTATCCAACTTACTCCCGAGAAAGATGAATCTACTCTAAAGGTAGAACTGTTGATCGGCCAAACGCTGGAAGTTGACTGTAACCAACATCGCCTTGGCGGAGAACTGGACAGCAAAACGCTGGAAGGTTGGGGTTATGACTACTACGTATTCGACAAAGTCACCTCTCCGGTTTCAACCATGATGGCCTGCCCGGAAGGTAAGAAAGAGAAGAAATTCATCACCGCTCATCTGGGTGACGACGGGATGCTGCGTTACAACAGCAAATTACCGATTGTTGTCTACACCCCGGAAAACGTAGAAGTGAAATACCGTATCTGGAAAGCAGACGAGAACGTACAGAACGCAGTCGTACGTTAATTGAAGAATGCCCGATGGCAGCATTTGTGCCGCCATCGGGCATTTTGTTTACAGTGCGATATCCGCCACCGCTTTCTGCTCTGGCTGAGGTTGAGCCTGAGGTTTTAACTGCGGTTGAGGCGTTTCGTCAGCCGCCTGCGGCTTGTCATATTTCAGACCCAAAACTTCACTGGTGTACTGCAGCTCTTGTTCCGTGGCCTCAACGTTACCGTTCAGCTTCGTGCCATAGGACGGAATAATCGTTTTCAGCTTCGCCTGCCACTCCGGGCTAGCGACTTTATCTTTAAACACTTTTTCCATCAGATGCAGCATGATCGGTGCCGCGGTTGACGCACCCGGTGACGCGCCCAGCAGCGCAGCAATCGTACCGTCTTTATCACTCACCACTTCGGTACCCAGGCGCAACACGCCGCCCTTATCTTCATCACTTTTGATGATCTGTACGCGCTGGCCAGCCTGCCACAAACGCCAGTCTTCTTTCTTCGCCTGCGGGTAGTATTCCTGCAGCGCAGCAAAGCGGTCGTCGTCGCTGAGCATCACCTGGCTTACCAGGTATTTCACCAGATCGAAGTTATCCAGACCCACGTTGACCATCGGCATAAAGTTCGACGTGGTCGTCGAGCTCAGCAGATCCCACAATGAACCGTTTTTCAGGAACTTGGTGGAGAATGTCGCAAATGGCCCAAACAGCACCACGCGTTTGCCATCCAGAATGCGGGTATCAATGTGCGGCACGGACATCGGAGGTGCACCAACAGAGGCCTGACCGTATACTTTTGCCAGATGGCGATTCACCACGTCCGGGTTTTCCGCTACCAGGAACTGCCCGCCAACCGGGAATCCGGCGTAACCTTTCGCTTCCGGGATGTCAGTTTCCTGCAACAGCTTCAGCGCAGCACCACCAGCACCAATAAAGACAAACTTAGCCTTAATGTCGTGTTCCGCTTCGTTGTTTTTCAGATCAGCAACCGTGACCGTCCAGCTGTTATCCGCATTGCGTTTAAAACCACGCACTTCGGTGCTTAGCTGCAGCGCAAAGTTGGGCTTTTTCTGCAACGAGGCAATCAGCTGACGCGTAATTTCACCGTAGTTGACGTCAGTACCAATCTCTGTACGCGTCGCCGCCACTTTCTGATTTGGATCGCGCCCTTCCATCACCAGTGGCGCCCACTCTTTGATCTGTGCGTGATCTTCGGAATAGCGCATACCACGGAACAGAGAGCTCTGTTGAAGGGCTTTATAACGCGCGCGCAGGAAGTTGACGTTCTCATCACCCCAGACGAAGCTCATATGTGGCACGGTAGTGATAAATGAACGCGGATCATGCATCACGTCGTTGTTGACCTGATAGGCCCAAAACTGACGGGAAATCTGGAAGGCTTCGTTAATTTCGACGGCCTTTTCAATGCTGACGGTACCGTCAGCTTTTTTAGGCGTGTAGTTCAGCTCCATCAGTGCCGAGTGGCCGGTGCCGGCATTGTTCCAGCCGTTTGAACTCTCCTCGGCAACGCCATCCAGTCGCTCAACCATGGTCATTGACCATTGTGGTTCCAGCGCCTGTAAATAGGTGCCTAACGTGGCGCTCATAATACCGCCACCAATCAACAGTACATCCGTTTCCTGCTCTTCCACCGCTTTCGCTTTTGCCGTCATAGAGACAACATTCAGCCCCAAGGCCATGGTGAAGAGCATGGCAGTCACTTTTTTCATAATGTTAATGCCTTACTTTTAGTATCGCTTTTTGCTTTTAATGCAGGTGAAAATCGAACGGTGTCAACGGTAACACTTAAGTAAAAATAATTAAATATTGTTTATAAATTATATTTAAATTTTAAAAATGTTATTAATAAGTTGATTCTTTATACGGTTATTGACAATCATTTCTGGAAACCCGCCCGTCAGGCGGGTACTATGCTGCGCTTTGCTATTCACCGCACGGATGCCTGTCGGTCTGCTGTTATCAGGCCATTTCTGACCTGAGAGTAACTATGTCTGCGACTCATTCATCCCTCGCCACAGCAGCGGAGCATTCCGTCGGCGTTGTGCTACGTAAACCCCGCCTGCTGATGCGCGAAACGCTGGCCGGCGTGGTCACGGCTCTGGCGCTGATCCCGGAAGTCATTTCCTTTTCTGTCATCGCCGGTGTGGACCCTAACGTCAGCCTGATTGCTTCAGTTGTCCTGTGTCTGGCGATGTCCTTTTTAGGCGGTCGTCCTGCCATGGTTACCGCCGCAGCCGGATCGGTTGCGCTGGTGATTGGCCCGATGGTGCATCAACACGGCGTACAGTACATCCTGCCTGCGGTTGTGCTGGCCGGGATTATCCAAATCCTGTTTGGCGTATTGGGAATGGCGCGTTTGATGCGTTTTATCCCTACCGCCGTGATGACCGGTTTTGTTAACGCGCTGGGCATATTGATTTTATTTGCTCAGGTTCCGCACTTCTGGAGTAAAAGCCCGATAATCTGGGGGCTATTTGTCCTGACACTGCTGATCGTGTTGTGGGTGCCACGGTTTATTAAAAGCATTCCCGCGCCGCTGATTGCCATCGTGCTGCTGACGATATTCACTGTCACCAGCGGGCAACTGTTACCGACCGTCGGTGACGAAGGTTCAATGAGCGGCGGCCTGCCAGGATTAACGCCGTTACTCGTACCGCTCAATCTGCAAACGCTGGCGATTATCTGGCCTTGCGCGCTGAGTATTGCTTTTGTCGGTTTGATGGAGTCGCTGTTGACCGCCCGTCTGGTGGATGACCTGACGGTTACGCCGTCGAATAAGAATCGCGAGAGTGCCGGGCTGGGGATAGCCAATATTCTGGCCGGGTTTTACGGCGGCATTGCGGGATGCGCTATGATTGGTCAGACAATTGTTAACGTTGAGATGGGCAAAGGACGCAGTCGCGTCTCCACCTTCGCCGCCGGACTGGTATTACTGCTGCTGGTCACTGCGTTAAGCGACGTGATGGCGAAAATCCCCATGTCGGTACTGGCAGGCATTATGGTCATTGTGGCGATGAAAACTTTCAGCTGGCACAGCATTCAGCCCACCGCGCTAAAACAAGCGCCGGTCACCGAAACGCTGGTGATGTTCGTTACCGTTGCCGCGACGGTGTCGACCGGCAACCTGGCGATTGGTGTAGTTGCCGGGGTGTTGTCGATGCTGGTCCTGCCGCGCATCATCAGAGGCAAACGCTCCACTACATCAAAAACAGCGTTGCCAGACCGAGAAAAATAAAGAATCCACCGGTGTCGGTGATGGCGGTGATCATCACGCTTGAGCCGACCGCCGGGTCGCGCCCAAGCTTAACCATCGTCATCGGAATGATAACGCCCATCACTGCCGCCATCAGCAAATTGAGCATCATCGCCAGGGTCATCACACCACCGAGCGCAATGTCATCGTACAGCCACCAAGTGATGCCGCCCATGATCCCGCCCCAGACAAGGCCGTTAATCAGCGCCACACCCATTTCACGCAGGATCAGGAACGTCAGGTTTCCCGGCTGAATATTTTGCAGCGCCAGCGCGCGGACAATCATGGTAATGGTCTGATTGCCGGTGTTGCCGCCGATCCCCGCCACAATGGGCATTAACGACGCCAGCGCCACCAGCTGTGAAATCGTGTGTTCAAAGCCGTCGATCACGCGCGACGCGATAAACGCAGTACAGAGATTGACCGCCAACCATGCCCAACGGGTTTTTACCGCTTTAGTGACCGGGGCAAAGACATCTTCTCCGGCACTTAAGCCCCCCATTCGACGCAGGTCGGTGTCGGTTTCTTCATACACCACATCGACGATCTCATCGATGGTTAATCGTCCCATTAACTTACCGGTGGGGTCCACCACCGCCGCACTGACCAGGTTGTCACGTTCAAAGGTACGCGCAGCGTGCTCGGCGATATCTTCCGGGGCAAAGGTGAGCGGATCGTCTTCCATCACTTCACTGACTCTGCGCTGCACGTCATTGAGCAGAATGCAGGTTAATGTCAGTTCACCAACGAGAACTTTATTGCGATCGGTAACGAAGAGTTTATCGGTATTCTCCGGCATTTTACCCAGTCGTCGCAGGTAGCGCTGAACCACCTCCAGCGTCACGTCCGGACGCACGGTAATGACTTCGAACTCCATAATCGCACCGACGCGATTCTTCTCGTAGTGCATCACCTGGCGCACGCGTGCGCGCTCCTCCGCCGGTAACGTCGCCAGCAGTCGACCGGTCAGGTTACGCGGTAAATGCTGCACCACGTAGATCTGCTCATCGATGTCGAGGTATTGCAGCGCGTCGAGCAATTCCCGATCGGACATTTCGTCGATCAGGTCGTCCCAGACGTTTTCTGATGCTTCCAGCAGCACATAGCCACGCTTGTCGCTTTGGATCAAGCGCCACAGCGCGTGACGTTCTTCAGAGGGTAATGCTTCGAGGGTATCGGCAAGATCGGGTGGCGGCAAATGGGCCACCAGCGCCCCTACCTCAGCAATATCGTCGGCCAGAGTACCGACGTCATATTGCTCAGCCAGGGTAAGCTTGCCCAGTAGCGTTGAAATAATGGCTTTATCTGTGGTCAGTAACCAGATTAGACGTGCACGTTCTTCATCACGTAGCCTGGCGCTATTTTTGTTTATTACGGACATTAATCATAAATCCATGATATGAAATACCATCAATCATGATGCCGAATTATGTAAATAACAATAAACGAAGCTGCCGGATGAATAAAAAACCGGCGGCTTACGGAGATCAGGCGGTGCGGGCTACCGCATCACGCGAGGCGGCGTCGCGCTCATCGCCCAGCAGTTCGGTTAGCTGGCCGCTACGCATCTCGAGCAGGCGATCAGCATGAATAAAGTAGTGATCGTCGTGACTAATGGCGAAGACAGTTTTGCCCATCTCCTGCATCAGCGGCAACAGCACCTGGTAGAATTCGCGACGGAAGTGCGGGTCCTGATCGGCGGCCCATTCATCCAGCAGAATAATGTCGCGCTCCTCGGCTAACGCCAGCAGCAGCGCCACGCGTTTTTTCTGCCCTTTCGACAGTTTGAGATTGAGAATCCGCCCGTCGTTCAGCTCCACCTTGTGCGCCATTTTCAGATGTTCCAGCCACTTATCAACCAGCTCCGGGTTGGCCGATTGACCTTCCGGCCCCAACAGTTTGTCGAACAGCCAGACGTCGGTAAACACGGCGGAGAAGAGCTTGCGGTAGTCTTCGGGTTTGTCGACAGCCACCGCCTTGCCGTCGAGTAAAATCTCGCCGGACTGCGGCTGGTATAACCCGGTCAGCAACATAGCCAGCGTGGATTTCCCGCTCCCGTTGCCGCCAATCAGGAAAATCAGCTCACCGCGATGAATCGTCAGATTGATTGGCCCAACGGAAAAGGCATTATCCTGATAGTGGAAAACCACGTTGCGCAGCTCGAGCGTTTTCCAGTTCGGGAACGCCGTGGGACGTGGGAACTCCGCCTTGAAAGGTGCCAGAGCAAATCTATTCAGTTTATTGAACGCTACCTGCGCGGTGAGCAGCGTGGGCAGCGCACCAACGGCGGACAGCAGCGGTGTACGCAGGAACAACAGCGTCAGCGAATAGGTTGCCGCCACGGCGGTATCTGCCCAGCCCAGGCTGTTAGCCATCCAGAACACCAGGCCAATGGCCCCCAACATCATAATGTTCGACCAGTTGACCGCACTCAGGTGGAAGGTATCGGCGCGGATAATATGGTGGCGGTACTCTTTGGCATCCGGAACGTACAGCTGATTAAAGATGTGCTCGGCACGTTCACGGTTAAGGGTCAGCTCTTTGCGCCCTTCCAGCACTGTCTGGTAGTCGCTGTACAACTTATCTTCGGTTTCACGCAGCGTGGCCATGTGTTTGTACACCCGCGCCACCAGCACAAATCCGCCCCAGATGGTGATTGCCATCCAGATTGCCGTCACCAGCAGCATTTTGGTCGACAGCATTGCCAAATACGCCGCCGACCCGACGGTCAGGATAATCCCCTGCACCAGCTCCGGTAAACGGACAAAGGCGATGGTGATATTGCGGATATCGCTGGTTAAACCAGCCAGCAACGAGGCGCTACCCAGCTGCTCGATGCGCTCGACGTGGGTATCCAGAATACGTTTGATAAATTCGCTACGCAGACGGTAGACAAAGTGGTGTCCCAGCGTGGTTAGCGCCAGCTGTGAGCCAAGGGTAACAATCATCAGCAACAGCAGCAGGCCGAGAAACTCCGGCAGCACCATCAGCGTGGTATCGACCGTTTCAATCAGGCGCTGGTTGATAAACGCAATCAGCCCAATCCCCAACGCGGCGCTGGCAAGGCTGAGCGCCATGACGCTGATAAATGGCCAGCGATACTGTCGCCAGACAAGAAGTAAAAGTTCCATGTGTACAACCCGGACAAGTAATGACAGCCCGCAGTTTAAACATCTCTTCGCTGACAGCAATAATAATTCTTATTTTTATTCTTCTTTACTGGCTCGGCGAAAAGTCAGGTTGTAGCGACAGTCCGTCGTCAACGGATGGTACCCTGTCTTAAGCGGCTGTATACCATGATAAAACAAGCGCGATTGCCCACCCCATACCACCACATCACCGTGCTCCAGCAGCAGACGTTTTAGCGGATCGTTGCGCTTCAGACCACCGAACTGAAAGATAGCCGGCAGGCCCAGCGATACAGAAACGATGGGTGCTTGCAGGTCGGGTTCGTCTTTATCCTGATGCAATGACAACTTTGATCCAGGTGTATATCGATTGATTAAACAGGCATCCGGCTGAAAGTCAGGATAGCCCGCAGCTGTTGCCGCCTGTTGGCAAAGCTCCACAAAAACGTCCGGCATCGGCGGCCAGTGCGATCCCGTTAACGGATCGACTGGAGAATAGAAGTAGCCATGTTGATCGGTCGTCCAACCCAATTGGCCACAGTTGGTCATCGCCACCGACATCGTATACCCACCGGGAGTCACCATCTGGCGAAACGGCGACTGTCTGGCAACAGCTGCCATTGCTTGTAATAAAGAAGGGGCGGAATCAAACGCAAAACGGCGCAAAATGACCGCTCCAGACGCCAGCGGTTCCTGCCAGGGTTT
The DNA here is from genome assembly GCF_004684345.1 of Citrobacter tructae. Classification (NCBI taxonomy): domain Bacteria; kingdom Pseudomonadati; phylum Pseudomonadota; class Gammaproteobacteria; order Enterobacterales; family Enterobacteriaceae; genus Citrobacter; species Citrobacter tructae. The sequence continues at coordinate 220,512 of NZ_CP038469.1, read as the reverse complement.
TGCATCCGCAAAGAGATCGAGCATTATCTTTCCTCGTCTGTGGTTTCACGTTGCAGCAGTTGCGCCTTGCGGGCGACGCCCCAGCGGTAACCCGAAAGCGCGCCATCGCCTCGGATCACCCGATGACACGGGATCACTATCGCCAGCTTATTTGCCCCACAGGCACTGGCCACTGCGCGAACCGCTTTCGGTTTGCCCACGGCATTAGCCAATTGCTGGTAGCTAACCGTTTCGCCACAGGGAATATCGCGCAACGCCTGCCACACTTGCTGCTGAAATGCCGTTCCCCGGATATCCAGCGGTAGCGACAGTGAGGTATTGCGCGTGTTAATGACCGCGATCACCTCGCGCACATGCTGCTGAAAATCGGTATCAGCGGGCATGCCATGTGCAGCGGGGAACAGTTCATGCAACTCTGATATCAGCGTGGCGTCGTCGTCGCCAAGTAAGATCGCACAGATCCCACGTTCACTTTCCGCTACCAGGCAGCGGCCCAGTACACAGTCCGCCAGGGTATAACGAACCGCAAGTTTCTCGCCGCCTTTACGAAATTGCTTTGCAGTCATGCCCAGCGCCTCATCCGCTTTCCGGTAGTAGCTGCTGCTGTCGGGAAAGCCAGCATTCAAGAAAGCCTGGGTTACCGGCTCCCCTTTCGCCAGCGCATCACGCAGACGTCGGGCGCGCCAAGACTGCTGCCACGCTTTCGGGGTCATCCCCGTAGTGGCTTTAAACAGACGATGCAAATGAAACGGGCTCATCGCCACCTGTCGGGCTAAAGCATCCAGCGTGAGCGGCGTCTCCTGCTCCAACAGCTGGCACGCCCGGGCAATCTTATCCAGCCGCTGCTGCTGCGCGCTGTCTTTATCAGGTTGACAGCGTTTGCAGGGACGAAACCCTGCCGCCTGCGCCAGTGCGGCATCGGCAAAAAAACGGACATTTTTGCGCAGCGCATGTTTGGCCCGACAGGACGGTCGACAAAAGATACCGGTGGTTTGCACGGCAAAAACAAACTGACCGTCGGCGTGTGCATCACGTTGCAGCACAGACTGCCAGCGGTCATCATCCGTTACGCGATATACATTTTTCATGATGGACTCCTTTGTTAAGCATAGTGCTTAGCCTTAGTGTGTCCGCATTGCAAAGTGTAAAAACCCGCAATCTTGCTTTTTAATTTTTATCGCTGACCAGAAAGCTTGTGAACTGCGGCGACATCCAGGTTTTAAACCCGTCACCTTCTTTGACGATCATATAGACCGCCAGCCCTTCACGACGTACCACCTCTTTGGCTTTGTCGGTTCCAAGCACCATCAGTCCGGTATCCCAGCCGTCGGCTTCCAGCGCCGTTGGCGCAATCACCGTTACCGAGACCAGATTGTGCTCAATTGGCCGACCGGTTTGCGGATCGATAACATGCGACAGGCGCTTACCGTCCAGTTCGTAGTAATTGCGGTAGCTACCGGATGTGCTGATACCATGACCGTTAATATCGACAACCGCCTGCACCGCGTTTTCCCGATCGGTAGGTTTCTGTATAGCCACGCGCCACGGGCGTCCCTCGGCGTTCATCCCCCGACTGTTTAGCGCCCCACCAACAGACACCAGATAGCGGGCGATCCCTTCCTGCTCCATCAATCGAGCCAGATGATCGGCAGCATAACCTTCACCGACGGTTGAGAGATCCACATACAGATCGGGTAAATCCTTTTGCAGGTAGTTCTGCCGCGTGTCATTGATCACGCTCAGGTGCTGCAGTCCGGTTTTGGCTTTTGCGGCGTCAATTTGTTCCTGCGTGGGGATATGCAGCGGCTGCTGGTCAGGACCAAATCCCCACAGGTTAACCAACGGCCCGACGGTAATATCCATGGCGCCATCAGTTTTCGCACCAATGCGTAGCGCCGAGGTGATGATATCCGCCATCGCATCGTTAACCGGCCAGGGAGACAGGCTTTTCGACAGGTTAAAACGCATCAGCGCAGAATCATTTTTATAGGTAGACAGGAGCTGATCGTCAGCATCAAGCTGCGTCTGGATCTTCGTTCGTAGCGCCTCGGCACGTTTGGCATCGACATCCACCACGCTAACCCGCCAGAAGGTGCCCATCGTTTTACCTTCCAGTACCGTGGCAACAGGTGACGGAGTCTGTGTCGATTTCGGGGCTTCATCACACCCGACAAAAAAGATCGTTACAGCCAGCAGCGCTGCACGACAAAAATTCATATGCATATGTAGTTACCCTTATACAAACGGGCGCAAGAGTACACCAAAAATAGTTGTTTGTACGTCAGAAAAACGGCATTAAAAAAGGCCCCGCAGGGCCTTTGATTGACATGAACGCAGATTAGAACTGGTAAACCAGACCCAGCGCTACGATGTCATCGGTACCGATACCTGCATCACGGGTGAAGTTGTTGTCATCCAGCAAGTTGATTTTGTAATCCACATAGGTGGACATGTTTTTGTTGAAGTAGTAGGTCGCGCCAACATCAACATATTTCACGATATCTTCGTCGTCATAGCCACGGCCCAGGTCTTTACCTTTGGACTGCAGGTAAGCCACGGACGGACGCAGGCCGAAGTCGAACTGGTACTGTGCAACGGCTTCGAAGTTCTGTGCTTTGTTAGCCCAGCCCAGAGTGCCCGCACGCGTTGCGTTGTAGGTCTGGGTGTACTGTGCTGCCAGGTACACGTTGTTGGCGTCGTATTTCAGACCACCAGTGTAGGTTTCAGCACGATCACCATTACCAATATAGTTAGCAGTGTTGTTCTGTTCGGTCGTACGTTTAGAACTGGTGACTGCGGTACCCAGAGAGAAGCCTTCGCCGATATCATACGTGATAGATCCGCCAACGCCGTCGCCATTCTGTTTCAGTGCACCACGACCATTATTGGTCATGCCTTCGCCACTCACGCTACCATTTTTGCCCTGGTACTGAATGGCAAAGTTCAGACCATCAACCAAACCGAAGAAATCGGTGTTACGGTAGGTCGCGAAACCGTTACCACGCTGCTGCATGAAGTTGTCAGAACCGTAGGTATCGCCGCCGAATTCCGGCAGGACGTCGGTCCAGGACGTTACGTCATACACCACGCCGTAGTTACGACCGTAGTCGAAAGAACCAACATCAGCGAATTTCAGACCAGCAAACGCCACACGGGTCCAAGCGTTATTTTCGCTTTCAGAGGAGTTACCCTGAATCTGGTATTCCCACTGGCCATAACCGGTCAGTTGGTCGTTAACCTGAGTTTCGCCTTTAAAGCCGATACGCATGTAGGTCTGATCGCCATCAGCGCTCTTATCGTCGGAGAAATAGTGCAGACCGTCGACTTTACCGTACAGATCTAATTTGTTGCCGTCTTTGTTGTAAATTTCAGCAGCATTCGCTGCGCCTGCTACCAGCAGAGCCGGTACCAGGAGGGACAGTACTTTAACTTTCATGTTATTAACCCTCTGTTATATGCCTTTATTGCTTTTTTTATGCCACTGCATACTGATTACATACATTAACCAGTCGGCAACTTCATTCTCCGCAAAAACACAGAATAATCCAACACGAATATGATACTAAAACTTTTAAGGTGTTTCATTTGTCCACATAGATGTTTCAAAACATTAATACGGCGGAACTTTTTTTAATTCATGAAATGGGCAAAATAAGCACAAATAGTCAAGAATCATACACATTACAATATAAATCAACAAATTACATTCAAATAACTCATAGCACTGAATGACAAAAAAAAATCTTCACTCGCAACTAAAATAGCAACGCTATCATCATTAACTTTATTTATTACCGTCATTCATTCATTCATGAATGTCTGTTTACCCCTATTTCAACCGAATGCTCTGCGTTCGGTTTTTTTTTACCCTTCTTTACACAAAACAGACCGTCCTGTGCTACCGCCGAAAAACTATAACGATTATTAATTATTTTGACGTGCATTAGGCGCATCTAAACTCATCAAATAATTTCTTGTTATTTAATGTTAAATTCATATCTTCGACATTTCTATTTGTACCTGACGTCGTTCGCTGTACAGATTGTAGCGCACGGTGATGACGACAAAATGGGCGGTAAACAAATGCCGCGCGTTCGGCGTCGCGAGAGTATGGCAATTCATCCATTACCCTTTATACTGCCCCTTCATCTTAAGCATCGTTCTAACAGGTCTTAAACACGAATGAGTCAGTCAGACACAACGGCTTCTACCCGATTCTCCCTGCTCCCGGGAAGTATTACCCGTTTCTTCTTATTACTGATCGTTGTGCTGTTAGTGATGATGGGCGTGATGGTCCAGAGCGCGGTCAACACCTGGCTAAAAGATAAGAGCTACCAGATTGTCGATATTACTCATGCCATCCATAAGCGAGTAGATACCTGGCGGTACGTCACCTGGCAAATCTATGACAATATTGCCGCCACCCCTCAATCCGCTACCGCAGATGGACTGCAAGAAACCCGTCTTAAACAAGATATCTACTATCTTGAAAAACCGCGTAGAAAGACTGAAGCGCTAATTTTCGGCTCGCACGACAGCTCGACGCTGGAGATGACCCAGCGAATCTCAACCTACCTGGATACGCTGTGGGGAGCCGAGAATGTCCCGTGGTCAATGTATTATCTCAATGGTCAGGACAACAGCCTGATCCTGATTTCGACGTTGCCTCTGAAAGATCTTACCTCCGGTTTTAAAGAATCGACTATTGGTAATATTGTCGATTCGCGTCGCGCAGAAATGCTGCAGCAGGCCAATGCGCTGGATGAGCGTGAAAGCTTCTCCTCGCTGCGCCGTCTGGTCTGGCAAAACGGGCATTACTTCACGCTGCGTACCACTTTTAATCAGCCGGGGCATCTGGCTACCGTGGTGGCCTTTGACCTGCCCATTAATGATCTGATCCCGCCTGACATGCCGCTGGACAGTTTCCACCTGGAACCTGATGCCACTTCGACGATCGATCATAGTAGCGACAAAGAGTCGCCTGACAGCGTCAGTATCAGCTTCAATAACGCCAAAATTGAGATCTCTTCGGCATTAAACTCGACGGATATGCGACTGGTCTGGCAAGTACCGTTCGGCTCATTGCTGCTCGATACATTGCAAAATATCCTGCTGCCGCTCTTGCTGAACATCGCGCTGCTTGCGCTGGCGCTGTTTGGCTATACCACCTTTCGCCACCTCCCTGCCCGCCAGACCGACGTGGCGCCAAACCCTGCCGCCAATAATGAATTGCGTATTCTGCGGGCAATTAACGAAGAGATCGTTTCGCTGCTGCCGCTGGGTTTATTGGTCCACGACCAGGAAGCCAATCGCACAGTCATCAGCAATAAAATTGCCGACCACCTGCTGCCACATTTAAATCTGCAAAACATCACCAGCATGGCGGAACAGCATCAGGGCGTGATCCAGGCCACCATCAATAATGAACTGTATGAAATCAGGCTGTTCCGCAGCCAGATTTCACCGCGCACGCAAATCTTTATTATTCGCGACCAGGACAAAGAAGTGCTGGTGAATAAGAAGCTGAAACAAGCGCAGCGCCTGTATGAGAAAAACCAGCAGGCCCGCGCCGCCTTTATGCAAAATATCAGCAGCACCCTGAAAGATCCGGTCAGAACACTGGCCGTTGACGCCGCTGCGCTCAATACACCTGACAGCCAAAAACTGGCAAATCAGGCCGATGTGCTGGTACGAATGATCGATGAAATTCAGTTGGCCAATATTCTGGAGAGCGACACCTGGAAAAGCGAATCCACGCTGTTTTCCGTTCAGGAATTAATTGATGAAGTGGTGCCTGATGTTCTGCCGGTCATCAAACGCAAAGGCTTGCAGTTGCTGATTAAAAATCACCTCAGCGCCAACGATGAACGCCGTGGCGATCGTGACGCCCTGCGCCGTATTCTGCTGCTGCTCATTCAATACGCGGTGACCACCACACAGATTGGGAAAATTACCCTCGACGTTGACCAGGATGAATCAGAAGCGGAGCGCCTGACCTTCCGTATTCTGGATACCGGCGAAGGTGTGGCGTTGAATGAAATTGATAATCTGCATTTTCCGTTCATTAATGAAACGCAAGGTGATCGCTATGGTAAAGCCAACCCGCTGACGTTTTGGCTGTGCGATCAGCTGGCCCGCAAACTGGGCGGACATCTGAATATCAAAGCGCGTGAAGAACTTGGAACGCGTTACATCGTCCATGTTAAAATGCCGCTGCATGACCAACACGCTGACATTGAAGAGCGCCTGTTGGATGACGTCTGCGTGATGGTTGATGTCACTTCCAGTGATGTACGTAGCATCGTGTTACGTCAGTTAGAAAACTGGGGAGCCACCTGCATCACGCCCGATGAACGGTTAAGTAGTCAAGAATATGATCTCTTTTTAACTGATAATCCGTCTAATCTTACTGCCTCGGGCTTGCTTTTAAGCGATGATGAGTCTGGCGTACGCAAAATTGGCCCAGGTCAGCTGCGCGTCAACTTTAATATGAGCAATGCCATGCAGGAAGCTGTTCTCGAGCTAATAGAAGAGCAGCTGGCGCAGGAAGAGATCCAAGAACTCCCCCTCGGTGGAGATGAAAACGCCGAACTTCATGCCAGTGGTTACTATGCACTCTTTGTAGACACAGTACCGGATGATGTTAAGAGGTTGTATACTGAGGCAGCAACCAGCGATTTCGCTGCGTTAGCCCAAACCGCCCATCGCCTGAAAGGCGTGTTTGCCATGCTTAATCTGGTACCCGGCAAGCAGTTATGTGAAACGCTGGAACATCTTATTCAAGAAAAAGATGCTCCAGGTATAGAAAAGTACATCAGCGACATTGACGCTTACGTCAAGAGCTTGCTGTAGCAAGGTAGCCCAATACATGAACACTATGAACGTAATTATTGCCGATGACCATCCGATTGTACTGTTCGGTATTCGTAAATCACTTGAGCAAATCGAATGGGTGAATGTTGTCGGCGAATTTGAAGACTCCACTGCACTGATCAACAATTTGCCTAAATTAGACGCTCATGTGTTGATAACCGATCTCTCTATGCCGGGAGATAAATACGGTGACGGGATCACGTTAATTAAGTACATCAAACGCCATTTCCCGAGCCTGTCGATCATCGTTCTGACCATGAACAACAACCCGGCGATCCTCAGCGCGGTGTTGGATCTCGACATTGAAGGGATTGTACTGAAACAAGGCGCGCCGACAGACCTGCCGAAAGCACTGGCCGCACTGCAAAAAGGCAAGAAATTTACCCCGGAAAGCGTCTCTCGCCTGCTGGAGAAAATCAGCGCCAGCGGCTACGGAGACAAACGTCTGTCACCGAAAGAAAGCGAAGTTCTGCGCCTGTTCGCGGAAGGTTTCCTGGTCACTGAGATCGCCAAAAAGCTCAACCGCAGTATTAAAACCATCAGTAGCCAGAAAAAGTCCGCAATGATGAAACTGGGCGTAGAAAACGATATTGCCCTGCTGAATTATCTCTCGTCCGTGACGCTTAGCCCGTCCGATAAAGATTAATTCTTTGTAACGTCAAACGGCCTGATGGCATTACGCTCATCAGGCTTTTTTTATCCCCGCGTTTTTCTCACTCTTTCCGCATAGACCGTCAGCGTCTGCTTCAGCACATCTAACGTCACCGGCTTGGATAAGCAACTATCCATCCCTGACTCCAGACAACGCTGCTTCTCTTCTGCCAGCGCGTTCGCTGTGACGCCGACAACCGGCAGCGTGAGCCCCAATTGGCGAATACGCTGCGTCAGGCGATAACCGTCCATATTCGGCATGTTGACGTCGCTCAACACGATGTCGATATGGTTTTTGCTTAGCACATTGAGGGCGTCCACACCATCGTTGGCGGTTTTACACTGATATCCCAGCGATCCCAACTGATCGGCCAACAAGCGGCGGTTGATTGGATGATCGTCGACTACCAGAATCATCATGTCATCGTGAGTACTGCCGATTTTATCCGGCGCAGGCAGCGTGCTGGAGAGCGCTTCACTGTCCAGCTCAACACTGTAAATATGCGCCAGCAGCGCGGGCAATTCGTGCGGTGACGCCACGCTGTGCACCCACTCCCCTGGCGCCCTTTCCAGCGGGATCCCAATATGGCGACGGCAGAAAATTACCGCAGCACGTCCTTGCCACGCCTGTTCCAGCACATCATCGGCAATCAGTACATCATCGGCATCGGGTTGCTGACCTTCATAGCGCAATACCGTCATCCCGGCACGCATCAGACTGGTTTCAATAAAGCGATACAGCGAGGCATTTCGTACCGCCAGCCAACAGCGGATCTCGGTCAGCCCTTCGACACCTTTTTTCAGCGGATACTGCGCACCATAAAGTGGAATGCGCAGTGTAAACTGACTGCCCATTCCCGGTTCAGAATCGACGGATATATCACCGTCCATCATGCTGATCAGTTTTTCACAAATCGCCAGCCCCAGTCCGGTCCCCTGGAAATTACGCTGAACTCCAGTCCCCACCTGGAAGAAAGGATCAAACAGACGCACGACTTCTTTGGCCGGAATACCCACGCCGGTATCGCGCACGCGAATGCTGAGATAGTCGCCGTGACACTGCACATGCAGCACAATGCAGCCGGTATCGGTGAACTTAATCGCATTGCTCAACAGGTTAGAGATCACCTGCTGCAGGCGCATCGGATCGCCATTCAACGCCACCGGCACATCCGGCTCAATAAAACAGTACAATCCCAGCTGCTTACGCACCACTAGCGGAAGGTAGTTGGCCGTAATGTGATTCATCACCTCGCGCGGTGAAAACTCACGCGGCTCAATCTTCAGTTGTTCAGATTCGATTTTTGAGAAGTCGAGAATATCGCTAATGATTTTCAGCAGCAGGCTGGATGAGTTGTTCATCGCCGTGACCAGCCGATCGACACCACTCGGTAACTCTTTGGTTTGCAGCAGATCAAGGTTGCCAATAATGCCGTACAGCGGCGTACGCAGCTCATGGCTGACCGTGGCGAGGAACATTGATTTCGACTGACTTGCCTGTTCCGCCGCCTGCGCCATCTCCTGCAACGACTCTTCCATTTTGACGCGCGCGCTCACATCAACCAGTACGCAAATCGCTACGTTTTCATTGCGATAGCGTGAATGCACAAAGCTGATTTGCAGATTGGTATTGTTACTGGTTAACACATCGACAAAGTTAACCTGCTGGCCGCAGATAATTTGCGTCAGTCGCTGTCTGTCCTCATGAGTCAGCATATTCAGATAAGTATGCGCCAGTTCGTTACTCAGAATATTAATACCGTCGATGGTACGCAGAATACATATCCCCACCGGCGCAGAGGCGACAATTTTACGGTTAAACTGTTCATGTTCTTCCAGACGCTGGGCATCGCTTTCCGCAGGGATAAAAATACGCCGCTCATACATACGCGTCAGCATAAACAGCGCCGCGCCCACCAGCACATTCAGCAGGATGGCGTTCAGGATCAACATGCGAATACGTTCCAGCACCAGATCGACCGGAACGGAATACACAATACTGAGTGAAGATGGCGGCAGACTTTTCTTCAGCACCAGCTCACGGAAACCAGGCGTGTAGCCAAACCAGGAACGCTCCTGCATCCAGCGCGGGTCGGCGGTAATCGTCCCTTCGGGGCCAGTCAGCGAAATCAGCGCATGGCCATTTTCATCGAGAATTGTCACACCTATCGGCAGATTGCCCGGCGTGAAGAAGTTTTCCATCCGAATAGGTTGCTCAACGCCGAGCAGCGCCTGCAGGCGATTCGCCAGATACACCGGCGTCAGCGCGTAGAAATAGCCCACACCCGGACGCGGCCCTTGGCTAATCCAGAACAGATTATTGCCGTTTTCTTCCTGCGGCGCGTTACGGTATTTAATGATACGCTCATGTAGCGCTTTCAGCGCCCCGTCACGTTCAACCGGCATGTCACGCAGGCCGAAGTTTGCCATACACAGGTTATCGCTACCGATCAGAAATACACGGTTTAAATCATAGGCGGCAGAGAAATTGTCGCGCCAGTAACGCATAAACCACGCCAGTGACTCCAGCGAGCCACGCCAGGCGTTGCCCATCACTGCACAGTCGGAATCGGCAAACAGCGGCTCAAAATTGGGCACCACGGTTTTGTCATCCCGCGCCCGCAGCGACATCACGCCGTTTTCCGCCGTTAAGCGGTTTTCCGCGATGTATTTCAGCTCTTTGATCACGTCAGACGTGCGCTGAATGTAGCGCTGAGCCTGATCGGAGCTAAGAGTAAACTCCTGGCGGATCTCAGATTCTCTCTGATGCAGCGCATTCACGATGTAGAACACAGAAGCAAAAGCAATCAGAAACCAGACCAGCAGCGCCAGCGCACGAAACAGGTAGCGGGAAACTTTTAGGGTTGTATGAACGGAAGCAAGGTATTTCAAAGGGGCGAAGCTCCGCCTCAGGGTATCAATAGAGTGTGGTTAAGGTAGCGGTAAATGTCCGGCGTCGCAATGCCCTCTCTTTACGGGAATATGATACACCGCTGAGAAACCGTTATCCCAACCCCTGATAATCATCGTTTGCCTAAAAAACACCACACGGATGTCAGAATGAATGACCTGAAATGGCTGACTCGTCGTTTAACCCCGCGACGTTTACGCAACCAAATGATCATGATGGCCATTCTGATGGTGATTGTGCCGACGATATCCATAGGTTATATCGTAGAAACAGAAGGCCGTTCAGCAGTCTTGTCTGAAAAAGAGAAAAAACTGTCGGCGGTGGTGCATTTGCTTAACGATGCGCTGGGCGATCGCTTTAGCCACTATGCGAATCTGCCGCGCGCAGCACGTATTCGAGCACTTAATGCCGAGCTAAGCCCTCTCACAGAGAGTATTACGCGCGCATTTCCGGGTGTAGGCGCGGGGTATTATAACAAAGCGCTGGATGCCATTATCACCTACGCACCCTCTGCTTTTTATCAAAGTAACGTTGGCATCACCATCACCGACGATCACCCCGGACGCGAGGTGATGGGCAGCAACACTCCCGTCGTCTATTCCGGACGGCAGGTTCGCGGTGACATACTCAACTCAATGATCCCGATTGAACGCCAGGGTGAAGTCATTGGGTATATCTGGGCCAACGAACTGACGGAAGACATTCGCCAGCAAGCCTGGAAAATGGATGTCAGGATCATTGCTGTGCTGGCAGCAGGGTTAATCAGCAGTCTGTTACTTATCGTTCTTTTTTCACGCCGACTCAGCGCCAATATCGACATCATCACAGACGGACTCTCAACGCTGGCGCAAAAAACTCCCGCCCGACTGCCAGACCTACCCGGTGAACTGGGGCAAATCAGCCGCAGCGTCAATGCGCTGGCACAAACGCTACGGGAGACCAAAACGCTAAACGATCTGATCATTGAAAACGCCGCAGACGGCGTTATTGCTATCGACAGACAGGGCGACGTCACCACGATGAACCCGGCGGCGGAACAGATAACAGGCTATAAGCTGCATGAGCTGGTTGGGCAACCCTATGCAACGCTGTTTGCCAACACCCCATTTTCCAGCCCAGTACTGGATACTCTTGAAAGCGGCACCGAACATGTCGCCCAAGAGGTAAGCTTTCCGGGACGCGGGCGCACCATTGAGATAAGCGTCACCACCAGTCGGATCCATAACGCTCATGGCGAGTTGATTGGCGCGCTAGTTATCTTCTCAGATTTAACCGCCCGTAAAGAGACCCAGCGGCGGTTGGCGCAAACGGAAAGGCTCGCCACTCTCGGCGAACTGATGGCTGGCGTCGCCCATGAGGTGAGAAATCCGCTGACGGCCATTCGCGGCTATGTCCAGATCATTCGTCAGCAAACCTCTTTGCCGGAGCATCAGGAATACTTATCCGTAGTGCTGAATGAAATCGATTCAATCAATAAAGTCATCCAACAACTGTTGGATTTCTCACGCCCGCGACAAAGCCAGTGGCAGCATGTTCAACTCAATGCGTTAATTGAGGAGACGTTAATCCTCGTACAAACCTCCGGTATTCAGGCGCGCATTGCCTTTACAACGGAATTCGATACCAGCCTGACGGCAATCGTCGCCGATCGCGAACTCCTCAAGCAGGTGATCCTGAATATTTTAATTAATGCAGTACAGGCGATAGGTGCGCGAGGGGAAATTCGCATCCGCACCTGGCAGTACACTGCATCACAACAGGCGGTGATGATTGAGGATAATGGCTGCGGTATTGATACCGCCTTACAGAAGAAAATATTTGATCCATTCTTTACCACAAAAGCGTCAGGTACAGGTCTTGGACTGGCGCTGAGCCAGCGCATTATCAATGCGCATCAGGGGGATATTCACGTTGCCAGCATGCCTGGCTGCGGCGCAACCTTCACGCTTATTTTACCGATCAACCCGCAGGGATATCCGTCAGAATGAAAACGACCTACCGTATTCTCATCGTTGATGACGAAGAAAATGTTCGCCGTATGCTTGCCACCGCATTTTCCCTGCAAGGGCATGAAACCCACTGTGCCAGCGACGGCAGAGCCGCGCTGGACCTGTTTGTCGACACGCAGCCGGATGTGGTGCTGATGGACATCCGCATGCCCGAGATGGACGGTATCGCCGCGCTGAAAGCCATGCGCGCCCAGCAACCGCGAATCCCCGTCATTCTGATGACCGCCTACGCTGAAGTCGAAACGGCGGTAGACGCATTACGCAGCGGTGCGTTTGACTATGTCATCAAACCTTTTGATCTGGATGAACTACACCTCGTCATTCAGCGCGCATTACAACTTCAGGCGATGAAACAAGAGATCCGCAACCTGCATAAAGCGCTAAGCACCAGCTGGCAGTGGGGGCATATCCTGACCAACAGCCCGCTGATGATGGATATCTGTAAAGACACGGCGAAAATTGCGATCTCCCAGGCAAACGTGCTGATTAGTGGCGAAAGTGGCACAGGCAAAGAGCTAATTGCTCGCGCCATCCATTACAACAGCCGTCGAGCCAACGGGCCGTTTATCAAAATCAACTGTGCCGCACTGCCGGAATCACTACTGGAAAGTGAACTGTTTGGTCATGAGAAAGGGGCATTTACCGGTGCACAGACATTACGGCAGGGGCTGTTCGAACGCGCCCATCAGGGCACGCTATTGCTCGACGAAATTGGTGAGATGCCGCTGGTTCTGCAGGCGAAACTGCTGCGTATTTTGCAGGAAAGAGAGTTCGAGCGTATCGGCGGACACCAAACGATACGTGTCGATATCCGCATTATTGCCGCTACCAACCGCTGCCTGCAAACGATGGTGAAAGAAGGTACCTTTCGCGAAGACTTGTTTTATCGGCTGAACGTGATTCATCTGACGCTGCCTCCCCTGCGCGAGCGTCGCGAAGACATCGCCTTATTAGCTAACCATTTTTTACAGAAGTTCAGCTCAGAAAATCAGCGCGATATTATCGAGATCGACCCGACAGCGATGTCAATACTCGCAGCCTGGTCGTGGCCGGGCAATATTCGTGAACTATCCAACGTTATCGAACGCGCGGTCGTCATGAATACCGGAGCGGTGATTTTCGCTGAAGATCTACCCGTGCAGTTCCGTTCTCCCGCCAGTGCAATTACAGAAGTAAAACCGACCCAGACAGGCGAGCGAAACCTGAAAGAAGAAATTAAACGCGAGGAAAAACGGATCATCATAGAAGTACTCGACCAACAGGACGGGAACCGTACCCGCACGGCGTTGATGTTGGGCATCAGCCGACGCGCCTTGATGTATAAATTACAGGAATACGGTATCGACACGTCAGGTTCCTGATACAAAATTTTGCTATGCAGAATTTTGCACAGTGCGCAAAACTCTGCATAGTTACCGCGCCTTCCCCGCAAAAAAACCTCAGAAATAAACAATTAAATTCAATGTGTTAAATATTAAAGTACGGATGTCATCATCCTGGCATTCTGCTTGCAATTCCCTGAGCGTACCCAAAATGGAGTATTCACAAGGGAAACATAATGAAAACCAAACTGATTACCTTACAAGACGCAGCGAGCTTCTTTCGTGACGGCATGACCATCATGGTCGGCGGTTTTATGGGTGTTGGCACGCCACCTCGTCTGGTCGAAGCCTTACTTGAATCTGGTGTCAGAGATCTGACGCTAATTGCCAACGATACCGCTTTTGTCGATACCGGTATCGGGCCATTGATTGTCAATGGTCGGGTGAGCAAAGTGATTGCTTCGCATATTGGCACCAACCCTGAAACCGGTCGCCGCATGATTGCCGGTGAAATGGAGGTTCAACTGGTGCCACAAGGCACGCTGATTGAGCAAATCCGCTGCGGCGGCGCGGGTCTTGGCGGCTTTCTGACGCCAACCGGCGTCGGCACCATCGTAGAAGATGGCAAGCAGACCATGACGCTTGATGGCAAAACCTGGCTGCTTGAACGCCCATTGCGTGCAGACCTCGCGCTTATCCGCGCGCACCGCGCCGACATGCTTGGCAACCTCACCTATCAACTCAGCGCCCGTAACTTTAACCCTCTGATTGCCCTTGCCGCCGACATCACGCTGGTTGAGCCGGATGAAATGGTCGAAACAGGCGAGCTGCAACCTGACCAGATAGTCACCCCCGGCGCCGTTATCGACCATATCGTCATTCCACAGGAGAGCTAATCATGGATGCTAAACAACGTATTGCGCGCCGCGTGGCGCAAGAGCTTCGCGACGGCGATGTTGTCAACCTGGGGATTGGCCTGCCAACAATGGTCGCCAACTATCTACCGGCAGATATTCACATCACTCTGCAGTCTGAAAACGGCTTTCTTGGGTTGGGGCCGGTAACGACCGCGCATCCTGATCTGGTTAACGCCGGTGGACAGCCGTGCGGAATTTTACCCGGTGCGGCCATGTTTGACAGCGCCATGTCATTTGCACTTATTCGTGGCGGTCACGTCGATGCTTGTGTTCTCGGAGGATTACAAGTCGATGAGCAGGCTAACCTCGCCAACTGGGTAGTACCAGGAAAAATGGTGCCCGGCATGGGCGGTGCGATGGATCTGGTGACCGGTGCTCGCAAAGTGATTATCGCCATGGAACATTGCGCGAAAGACGGTTCAGCGAAAATCCTCCGTCACTGCACCATGCCGCTTACGGCGCAACATGCGGTGCACATGCTGGTCACTGAACTTGCCGTATTCCGCTTTATTGACGGAAAAATGTGGCTCACTGAAATCGTTGAAGGATGCGACATCGCCACGCTGCGTGAAAAAACAGAAGCGCAGTTCGACGTCGCCGCCGATCTGGTTATCCAGCGGGGTGACGCATGATCGGTCGCATCTCCCGCTTTATGACTCGCGTGGTCAGCCGCTGGCTGCCCGACCCGCTGATTTTCGCCATGCTGCTCACGCTGCTGACCTTCGGCATTGCACTATGGCTAACGCCGCAAACACCGGTCAGCATGGTGCGATTCTGGGGTGACGGCTTCTGGAACCTGCTGGCATTTGGCATGCAGATGGCGCTAATTATCGTGACGGGTCATGCGTTAGCCAGTTCAGGCCCCGTTAAAAGTCTGCTGCGCACGGCGGCATCCGCCGCCAAAACCCCGGTTCAGGGGGTGATGCTGGTGACTTTTTTCGGTTCGGTCGCCTGCGTAATCAACTGGGGTTTTGGTCTGGTGGTCGGGGCGATGTTTGCCCGCGAAGTCGCCCGTCGGGTTCCCGGCTCCGATTACCCGCTACTGATTGCCTGTGCCTACATTGGTTTTCTCACCTGGGGTGGCGGCTTCTCCGGCTCAATGCCCCTACTGGCGGCAACGCCGGGCAATCCGGTTGAGCATATTGCCGGGTTAATTCCAGTCGGCGACACCCTGTTCACTGGTTTCAATATCTTCATCACCCTGGCGCTGATTGTCGTCATGCCGTTCATTACCCGCCTGATGACACCAAAACCTTCCGATGTGGTCAGCATCGATCCGAAACTGTTACTGGAAGAGGCGGATTTTCAGAAGAAATTACCCGCTGATGCACCACCATCAGAAAAACTGGAAGAGAGTCGTATTCTGGCCCTGATCATCGGTGCACTGGGTATTGCTTACCTGGCCATCTATTTCACCGAGAAAGGATTCAACATCACCATCAATACCGTCAATCTGATGTTTATGATTGCCGGGCTGTTGCTGCACAAAACGCCAATGGCCTATATGCGGGCCGTCAGCGCCGCAGCGCGCAGCACCGCTGGAATTCTGGTGCAATTTCCCTTCTACGCCGGTATCCAGTTGATGATGGAGCACTCCGGTCTCGGAGGACTCATCACCGAGTTTTTCATCAACGTCGCCAACAAAGACACCTTTCCGCTGATGACCTTTTTCAGCTCTGCGCTCATTAACTTTGCCGTGCCGTCGGGCGGCGGTCACTGGGTTATTCAGGGGCCGTTCGTGATTCCCGCCGCGCAGGCGCTTGGCGCTGACCTCGGAAAATCCGTCATGGCTATCGCCTACGGCGAGCAGTGGATGAACATGGCGCAACCGTTCTGGGCGTTACCTGCACTGGCCATCGCCGGGCTGGGGGTGCGCGACATCATGGGTTACTGCATCACCGCCCTGCTCTTCTCCGGCGTCATTTTTGTCATCGGATTGACCTTGTTCTGACGGCAATCACTTACATAAAGGAACAGAAAAATGAAAAATTGTGTCATCGTCAGCGCGGCACGTACAGCAATCGGTAGCTTCAACGGCGCACTGGCAACCACCGGCGCCGTCGAACTCGGTGCAATCGTCATTAAAGCTGCGCTTGAGCGCGCCCACCTTGATCCGCAGCGGGTTGACGAGGTGATCATGGGTAATGTATTGCAAGCAGGTCTCGGGCAAAACCCTGCACGCCAGGCGCTATTAAAAAGCGGCCTCTCCGACACCGTTTGTGGCTTTACCATAAATAAAGTCTGCGGCTCTGGCCTCAAAAGCGTGGCGCTTGCCGCACAAGCTATTCAGGCCGGACAGGCTCAGGCGATTGTCGCCGGTGGCATGGAAAACATGAGCCAGGCTCCGTACCTGTTAGACGCCAAAGCCCGCTGGGGATATCGCCTTGGCGACGGGCAGTTGTCCGACGTTATCCTGCGCGATGGCCTAATCTGCGCCGAGCACGGCTACCATATGGGGATCACCGCTGAAAATGTCGCCCGCGAATATGGTATTAGCCGGGAGATGCAGGATGAACTGGCACTGATGTCGCAGCGCAAAGCGGTATCAGCAATAGAATCGGGTGCGTTTCAGGCGGAAATCATCCCTGTGAGTGTGGTATCGCGGAAAAAAACCATCGTCTTTGATCGTGATGAATTCCCTAAAGTTGACACCACGGCAGAAGGTCTGGCTGCATTACGTCCGGCCTTCGACAAAACAGGAAGCGTCACCGCCGGGAACGCCTCAGGGATTAACGACGGTGCTGCGGCTCTGGTGATAATGGAGGAATCTGCGGCCTTGGCCGCAGGGCTGAAACCGCTGGCGCGAATCAAATCCTATGCCAGCGGCGGCGTCGCACCCGCGATGATGGGTATGGGGCCTGTTCCAGCCACACAAAAAGCGCTGCAACTGAGCGGACTACAGCTATCCGATATCGACGTGATCGAGGCCAATGAAGCTTTTGCCGCACAGTTTCTGGCAGTAGGAAAAACGCTGGGGTTTGATGCACAAAAGGTGAACGTTAACGGCGGTGCTATTGCGCTAGGCCATCCTATCGGCGCCAGCGGAGCGCGTATTCTGGTGACACTGCTACATGCGCTACAGGCGCGGGATAAAACGCTGGGACTGGCGACGCTGTGTATCGGCGGTGGTCAGGGGATTGCGATGATAGTGGAACGAATGAACTAAAAAAAAGGGCCGGATTTCTCCGGCCCCTTCTCATGACAGCTTAATTACTCTTCTGCGTCATCCGCTGCATCGTCATCGCTTTCTGCTTCAGGCGCGATATCCTCGTCCCCTTCAGCAGCACTTCCGTCGATGGAATCCAGTTCTTCGTCATCAACCGGTTCAGCAACACGTTGCAGACCCACCACGTTTTCATCTTCCGCCGTGCGGATGAGGATAACGCCTTGGGTGTTACGCCCGACCACGCTAATTTCCGACACGCGCGTACGCACCAGCGTACCTGCATCAGTGATCATCATGATCTGGTCGCTATCGGTCACCTGCACCGCGCCGACAACGGAACCGTTGCGCTCGGTAACTTTGATGGAGATAACGCCCTGCGTCGCACGTGACTTGGTCGGATACTCTTCTGCCGCAGTACGCTTACCATAACCGTTTTGCGTCACAGTCAGGATTGCACCTTCGCCACGAGGAATAATCAGAGAAACGACTTTGTCTTCACCAGCAAGCTTGATACCACGAACGCCGGTCGCAGTACGACCCATCGCACGCACGGCGTCTTCTTTGAAGCGCACCACTTTACCTGCGGCAGAGAACAGCATCGCTTCGTCGGACCCGGAGGTCAGATCCACGCCAATCAGTTCATCGCCTTCATTGAGGTTAACCGCGATAATACCGGCAGAACGCGGACGACTGAACTCGGTCAGCGCCGTTTTCTTCACCGTACCGCTGGCGGTTGCCATAAAGACGTTCACGCCCTCTTCGTACTCGCGTACCGGCAGAATCGCGGTAATACGTTCGTTGGCTTCCAGCGGCAGCAGGTTGACGATTGGACGTCCACGCGCGCCACGGCTCGCTTCCGGCAGCTGATACACCTTCATCCAGTACAGACGGCCACGGCTGGAGAAGCAGAGGATCGTGTCGTGGGTGTTGGCCACCAGCAGACGGTCGATAAAGTCTTCTTCTTTAATACGTGCCGCTGATTTACCCTTACCGCCACGACGCTGTGCTTCGTAATCAGTTAACGGCTGATATTTAACGTAGCCCTGATGAGACAAGGTCACGACAACATCTTCCTGGGTAATCAGATCTTCGATGTTAATGTCAGCGCTGTTGGCGGTGATTTCGGTGCGACGCTCATCACCGAACTGCTCGCGAACCAGCTCCATCTCTTCACGAATCACTTCCATCAGACGATCGGCACTGCCCAGAATGTGCAACAGTTCAGCGATCTGCTCCAGCAGCTCTTTATATTCGTCGAGCAGTTTTTCATGCTCAAGGCCGGTCAGTTTCTGCAAACGCAGATCCAGAATTGCCTGGGCCTGCTGTTCCGTCAGGTAATACTGACCGTCACGCACGCCAAACTCAGGCTCCAGCCATTCAGGACGAGCGGCGTCATCACCGGCACGTTCCAGCATCGCAGAAACGTTACCCAGTTCCCACGAACGCGCAACCAGTCCTGCTTTCGCTTCAGCCGGCGTTGGCGCACGACGGATCAACTCGATGATCGGATCGATGTTGGCGAGCGCAATCGCCAGTGCTTCGAGAATGTGAGCACGGTCGCGGGCTTTACGCAGTTCAAAAATAGTACGGCGGGTAACCACTTCACGACGGTGGCGCACAAACGCAGCGATAATGTCTTTCAGGTTCATGATCTTCGGCTGACCATGGTGCAGCGCAACCATGTTAATACCGAAGGAAACCTGCAGTTGGGTCTGGGAATAGAGGTTGTTGAGAACCACTTCCCCGACCGCGTCGCGTTTTACTTCAATCACGATGCGCATACCGTCTTTGTCAGACTCGTCACGCAGCGCGCTGATGCCTTCAACGCGTTTTTCTTTTACCAGCTCGGCAATTTTCTCGATCAGGCGCGCTTTGTTCACCTGATACGGAATTTCGTGCACGATAATGGTTTCACGACCGGTTTTCGCGTCAGCTTCGACTTCCGCGCGTGCGCGAATGTACACTTTGCCACGGCCGGTACGGTAGGCTTCTTCAATACCACGACGACCGTTGATGATCGCAGCGGTCGGGAAGTCCGGGCCTGGGATGTGTTCCATCAGCCCTTCAATGCTGATGTCTTCATCGTCAATGTAGGCCAGGCAGCCGTTAATCACTTCCGTCAGGTTGTGCGGCGGAATGTTGGTCGCCATACCTACCGCGATACCGGACGAACCGTTCACCAGCAGGTTAGGAATTTTGGTTGGCATAACATCCGGAATGCGTTCGGTGCCGTCGTAGTTATCGACGAAATCAACCGTTTCTTTTTCCAGGTCAGCCATCAGTTCGTGGGCGATTTTCGACATACGGATTTCCGTATAACGCATCGCTGCGGCGGAGTCGCCATCGACAGAACCAAAGTTACCCTGACCATCCACCAGCATGTAACGCAAGGAGAATGGTTGCGCCATACGAACAATGGTGTCGTAAACGGCGGTATCACCATGAGGGTGGTATTTACCGATTACGTCACCAACGACACGGGCAGATTTTTTATAGGCTTTATTCCAGTCGTTGCCCAATACGTTCATGGCGTAAAGTACGCGACGGTGAACCGGCTTCAGGCCATCTCGGACATCCGGCAGCGCACGGCCAACAATGACCGACATCGCATAATCCAGATAGGAGCTCTTCAGCTCTTCCTCAATGTTGACCGGTGTAATTTCTCTCGCAAGGTCGCTCATCTAACCGCTATCCCTCTACTGTATCCCGGATTCAAAGGTCGCAAATTATAACACATCCGCGCAGATTCAGGTAAATGGATTCCCCCAGAGAGAGGCTTTATTCATCCCGTCAGGCTGATATACTCCCTTGCATTGCTAATTAAGGAGTAGAAGCCCCAATGAATGCCGAAAAACCCCCGGTGACTCACAACGTTGACCATGAAGAAATTGCCAAATTTGAAGCAGTCGCGTCGCGCTGGTGGGATCTTGAGGGTGAATTTAAGCCTCTGCACCGCATTAACCCGCTGCGTCTGGGCTATATCACCGAGCGGTCAGGCGGCCTGTTTGGTAAAAAAGTGCTCGATGTTGGCTGCGGCGGCGGCATTCTGGCTGAAAGCATGGCGCGCGAAGGCGCAACGGTCACCGGCCTGGATATGGGCTTTGAACCGCTACAGGTGGCAAAACTGCATGCGCTGGAAAGCGGAATTCAGGTGGAGTACGTGCAGGAAACCGTGGAGGAACATGCCGAAAAATATGCACACCAGTACGACGTCGTGACCTGCATGGAGATGCTGGAACACGTACCGGACCCGCAGTCGGTGGTCAGAGCCTGCGCCCAACTGGTGAAGCCTGGCGGCGACGTGTTTTTCTCCACGCTCAACCGCAACGGCAAATCATGGCTGATGGCGGTCGTCGGTGCTGAGTACATTCTGCGCATGGTGCCCAAAGGCACGCATGATGTGAAAAAATTCATTAAACCTGCGGAGCTTTTAGGTTGGGTCGATCAAACCGTGCTGAAAGAGCGTCACATGACCGGTTTACATTACAACCCTATCACCAATCATTTTAAGCTGGCGCCAGGTGTTGATGTTAACTACATGTTACACACAACAGCAAAAAACGACTAACACCATAAAATATTCTTATAAAGCTTGCGCTGTATTCTGCAGCGCGCTTTTCCAGTTCGATGAAGAAATCAGCACTCGATCAAATTTTCTATTTTTTTTCTCAATTATTGACATCCTCGCCAGGCCTTATAAGACGCGCACTTAGCGATTATTACCCTTTTGCAACCTCAATTTAACGCCAAAATCAACTCTTGTACTGAAAAGAATCCCTACTAGAATACTCACCATATAGCGTCTATCTTATCAAACAACCCCTACATATAGTATTTATCCACAGACTTAGTCACAACATGGCATTGTGGATAATGTAGGGGATATTTTTTCTTTCACGGACAGGTAAAAAACCACATGAATCAGAGTCTGCTGGTGACAAAGCGTGATGGTAGTACAGAGCGCATCAATCTCGACAAAATCCACCGAGTTCTGGATTGGGCGGCAGAAGGACTGAATAACGTATCGATTTCTCAGGTCGAGCTGCGCTCCCACATTCAGTTTTATGACGGTATCAAGACTTCCGATATCCACGAAACGATTATCAAAGCAGCTGCCGATCTGATCTCCCGCGACGCGCCGGATTATCAATACCTGGCTGCCCGCCTGGCGATTTTCCACCTGCGCAAAAAAGCCTACGGTGAGTTTGAACCGCCAGCACTGTTTGACCATGTGGTGAAAATGGTTGAAATGGGCAAATACGACAATCATCTGCTGGAAGACTACACGGAAGAAGAGTTCAAGCAGATGGACTCGTTCATCGAACACGACCGCGATATGACCTTCTCCTACGCTGCTGTTAAGCAGTTAGAAGGCAAATATCTGGTACAAAACCGCGTCACCGGTGAGATTTATGAAAGCGCGCAGTTCCTCTATATTCTGGTGGCGGCTTGCCTGTTCTCAAATTACCCACGTGCAACCCGTCTGGAATACGTTAAACGTTTCTACGACGCCGTTTCTACGTTTAAAATTTCGCTGCCAACGCCGATCATGTCCGGCGTGCGTACCCCAACCCGTCAGTTCAGCTCCTGCGTCCTGATCGAGTGCGGCGACAGCCTGGATTCCATCAACGCGACCTCCAGCGCCATCGTGAAATACGTTTCCCAGCGCGCCGGTATCGGCATCAACGCTGGCCGTATTCGTGCGCTGGGTAGCCCGATTCGCGGCGGTGAAGCATTCCACACCGGTTGCATCCCGTTCTATAAGCATTTCCAGACGGCGGTGAAATCCTGCTCTCAGGGCGGCGTACGCGGCGGTGCTGCCACGTTGTTCTACCCGATGTGGCATCTGGAAGTTGAAAGCCTGCTGGTACTGAAAAATAACCGTGGCGTTGAAGGCAACCGCGTGCGTCATATGGACTACGGTGTGCAGATCAACAAGCTGATGTACACCCGCCTGCTAAAAGGCGGCGACATCACTCTGTTCAGCCCGTCCGACGTTCCTGGCCTGTACGACGCGTTCTTCGCCGATCAGGACGAATTCGAACGTCTGTATACCCAGTATGAAAACGACGACAGCATTCGTAAACAGCGCGTGAAAGCGGTTGAGCTGTTCTCGCTGATGATGCAGGAACGTGCCTCTACCGGCCGTATCTACATTCAGAACGTCGACCACTGCAACACCCACAGCCCGTTTGATCCGGCTATCGCGCCAGTGCGCCAGTCCAACCTGTGCCTGGAAATTGCTCTACCGACCAAACCGCTGACTGACGTTAACGACGAAAACGGTGAAATTGCGCTGTGTACGCTTTCTGCATTTAACCTGGGTGCTATCGAGAGCCTGGACGAACTGGAAGAGCTGGCTGTACTGGCCGTGCGTGCGCTGGATGCGCTGCTGGATTACCAGGATTATCCGATCCCGGCTGCTAAACGCGGTGCCATGGGCCGCCGTACGCTGGGTATTGGCGTAATCAACTACGCTTACTGGCTGGCGAAAAACGGCAAACGTTACTCTGACGGCAGCGCAAATAACCTGACCCACAAAACCTTTGAGGCCATCCAGTATTACCTGCTGAAAGCCTCGAATGAGCTGGCAAAAGAGCAAGGCGCGTGCCCGTGGTTTAACGAAACCACTTACGCCAAAGGGATTCTGCCGATCGATACCTACAAGAAAGATCTGGACGCGATCGTCAACGAACCGCTGCATCACGACTGGGAAGCCCTGCGTGAATCGATCAAGACTCACGGCCTGCGTAACTCCACGCTGTCTGCCCTGATGCCGTCCGAGACCTCTTCGCAGATCTCCAACGCCACCAACGGCATTGAGCCTCCACGCGGTCACGTGAGCATCAAAGCGTCGAAAGATGGCATCCTGCGTCAGGTGGTACCGGATTATGAACATCTGAAAAATGCCTACGAGCTGCTGTGGGAAATGCCAAATAACGATGGCTACCTGCAACTGGTTGGCGTGATGCAGAAGTTTATCGATCAGTCGATTTCAGCAAATACTAACTACGATCCGTCACGTTTCCCGTCCGGAAAAGTGCCGATGCAGCAGCTGCTGAAAGACCTGCTCACCGCCTACAAATTTGGTGTCAAAACGCTGTATTATCAGAACACCCGTGACGGTGCGGAAGATTCTCAGGACGATCTGGTGCCGTCCATTCAGGACGATGGCTGCGAAAGCGGCGCATGTAAGATTTAATCTTTTGCCGGATGGCGGTATAAACGCCATCCGGCATTACATTCCAGACAGGATCCACATCAATGGCATACACCACTTTTTCACAGACGAAAAATGACCAGCTTCTGGAACCGATGTTCTTCGGCCAGCCGGTGAACGTCGCGCGCTACGATCAGCAAAAATATGACATCTTCGAAAAACTGATCGAAAAGCAACTCTCTTTCTTCTGGCGTCCGGAAGAGGTCGATGTTTCTCGCGATCGTATCGACTTCCAGGCGCTGCCAGAACATGAAAAACACATCTTTATCAGTAACCTGAAATACCAGACTCTGCTGGACTCCATCCAGGGCCGCAGCCCGAACGTGGCACTACTGCCGCTGATCTCGATCCCTGAACTGGAAACTTGGGTGGAAACGTGGGCATTCTCCGAAACCATTCACTCACGCTCTTACACCCACATCATCCGTAACATCGTCAACGATCCTGCAGTGGTGTTTGACGATATCGTCACCAATGAACAGATTCAGAAACGCGCGGAAGGGATCTCCAGCTACTACGATGAGCTGATCGAAATGACCAGCTACTGGCACCTGCTGGGTGAGGGTACGCATACCGTCAACGGTAAAACCGTGACCGTAAACCTGCGCGAACTGAAAAAGAAACTGTATCTGTGTCTGATGAGCGTGAACGCGCTGGAAGCGATTCGCTTCTATGTCAGCTTCGCCTGCTCTTTCGCCTTTGCCGAGCGTGAACTAATGGAAGGCAACGCAAAAATCATTCGTCTGATCGCCCGCGATGAAGCCCTGCACCTGACCGGCACTCAGCATATGCTGAACCTGTTGCGCAGCGGCGTAGACGATCCAGAAATGGCAGAGATTGCCGAAGAGTGTAAACAGGATTGCTACGACCTGTTCGTACAGGCCGCGTTGCAGGAAAAAGAGTGGGCAGACTACCTGTTCCGCGACGGTTCGATGATCGGCCTGAACAAAGACATTCTGTGCCAGTACGTCGAGTACATCACCAATATCCGCATGCAGGCCGTTGGGCTTGATTTGCCGTTCCAGACGCGTTCGAACCCAATCCCGTGGATCAACACCTGGCTGGTGTCCGATAACG
This sequence comes from Citrobacter tructae, assembly GCF_004684345.1. Taxonomy (NCBI): domain Bacteria; kingdom Pseudomonadati; phylum Pseudomonadota; class Gammaproteobacteria; order Enterobacterales; family Enterobacteriaceae; genus Citrobacter; species Citrobacter tructae. Next base: position 195,366 of record NZ_CP038469.1, on the reverse strand, counting down.
TGCAGGTTGCGCCGCAGGAAGTGGAAGTCAGCTCTTATCTGGTCGGGCAGATCGATGCCGAAGTCGATACCGACGATCTGAGTAACTTCCAGCTCTGATGGGCCGCGTGACGTTGCGCATCTCTGGCACACAACTGCTGTGCCAGGATGAACATCCTTCCCTGCTGGCCGCGCTCGAATCGCACAATGTTGAAGTCGAGTATCAATGTCGTGAAGGCTACTGCGGCTCCTGTCGTACCCGTCTGGTGGCGGGTCAGGTTGACTGGATTGCAGAGCCTTTGGCCTTTATTCAGCCGGGTGAAATATTGCCCTGCTGTTGCCGGGCAAAGGGTGATATTGAAATAGAAATGTAGTTTTGTGGGGTGGCGTTGCGCTTACCCGACCTACAAACACCATCGTTCGTAAGCCGGGTAAAGGTAGCCGTTCAGGCAGCGTTAGTGCTTATCTGTTAAAAACAGTACCGCTTTGTCGGGGAAGTCGGTGAACAACCCGTCAACACCCGCCTTGTTATACAAGATGTCATACAGTTGATTCACGTCCGTCGCGTAGTCCGGCAACTGATCGGCCCGCACGGTATAAGGATGCACCGTCATCTTGTTCTGATGCGCCTCCTTCACCATACCGGTCAACATGATATTGCCTTTCTTCGACTTCTCATCCACCAGCATGTGATAGTCCGGGCCGATGCCATCCGCGTACTCAGCAACCTGCTTCATGGCACCCGGTTTAAACATCCAGTCGTAGTTGTAATTCACCCAACTGCCGTCCGGCTTTTTCTCCTGGGTTTCATTCCAGCCGGTATAAGCAATCAGCTGTACCAAGTTGAGATCCATCCCCATTTTGGGTTCCAGCTCATTCTTGATGCGCTTAAGTTCCGCCACATCAAAACTTTGCAGATAGACCTTGTCCTGCTTATCGCTGTAGCCGTACTTTTTCAGCACTTCCAGCGTCTTCGCCGCAATGTCCTTCCCTTCCTGATGATGGAACCACGGCGCTTTGATTTCCGGATAGATGCCAATGTTCTTACCGGTGGAATGATTTAATCCCTGAACAAACTCGATCTCTTCTTCGAAAGTATGCACGCGGAAATCAGATTTCCCCATCGGGAAACGCCCGGGGTACGTCTGCACCTGTTTGCCGTTTTCGATATCAAAACCTTCGGTAAATTTCAGCGATTTGATCTCATCCAGCGTAAAGTCGATGGCGTAATAACGCCCATCTTTACGGGCGCGATCCGGGAAACGCTCAGCGACATCGGTTACCCGATCAAGATAATGGTCATGCAGAACGACCAGATGGTCGTCCTTGGTCATCACCAGATCCTGCTCCAGATAATCCGCGCCCTGTGCATAGGCCATCGCTTTTGCTGGCAGCGTATGCTCAGGTAAATAGCCACTGGCCCCACGGTGTGCAATCACAATCTTGTCTGCGGCGATAGCCGCGCTGCTGACCACCATCCCGGTCAGCATCAACGCTACGCTGAGACTTTTCAATGTGGTTTTCATCTATTAGCCCCCGTTACGCTTCAGTTCCATCTCTGCGTGATGGCGTTTTTCACCAATCATCACAATCACCAGCAGAATAACCGCCAGTACGCTGCCGCCAATCATCACCATAAAACCACCGTCCCAACCGAAGAAGTCAACGGTGTAACCCACAATGGCGCTCGCCGCCACAGAGCCGCCCAGGTAACCAAACAGCCCGGTGAAGCCTGCCGCCGTACCCGCCGCTTTTTTCGGCGCCAGTTCCAGCGCATGCAGACCAATCAGCATTACCGGACCGTAGATCAGGAAGCCGATGATAATCATACATGCCATATCAACATTCGGATTTCCCGCCGGGTTCATCCAGTAAACGACCGTTGCAATAGTCACCAGCGTCATAAAGAACACGCCAGTCGCACCACGGTTACCACGGAAGACTTTATCCGACATCCAGCCACACAACAGGGTGCCAGGGATACCCGCATACTCATACAGGAAGTAGGCCCAGGATGATTTATCCAGTGCGAAATGTTTCACTTCTTTTAGGTAGGTCGGCGACCAGTCGAGGATGCCGTAACGCAGCAAATAGACAAATACGTTGGCAATCGCGATGTACCACAACAGTTTGTTAGGCAGAACGTACTGCATGAAGATCTGCTTCGCAGTCAGCTCTTCTTCTGCTTTTTCGTTGTAATCGTCCGGATAGTCATTCTTATACTCTTCGATAGACGGCAAACCACAGGACTGCGGCGTATCGCGCATCAGAGCAAAAGCAATCAGGGCGACAATAATCGCACCAAATGCCGGCATGTACAGTGCAGCTTTCCAGTCGTTAAACCAAGCCATCCCCAGTAGGAACAGCAGCGGAGGCAGACCGCCACCCACGTTATGCGCGCAGTTCCATACAGAAACAATACTGCCGCGCTCTTTTTGCGACCACCAGTGCACCATGGTACGGCCACACGGTGGCCACCCCATCCCCTGGAACCAGCCGCAGAGGAACAACAACACGAACATCACGGCAATACTCGATGTCGCCCACGGCACAAAGCCCATAAACAACATGACTGCCGCAGCCAGAATCAAGCCCGCAGGCAGGAAAACGCGCGGATTCGAGCGGTCCGAAACGGACCCCATAATAAATTTCGAAAAACCATAAGCAATGGAGATACCAGACAATGCAAAGCCCAGATCGCCACGAGAGAAACCCTGCTCAACCAGGTATGGCATCGCCAGAGTAAAGTTCTTACGTACCAGATAGTACGCCGCATAGCCGAAGAATATCCCCATGAAAATCTGCCAGCGCAATCGACGATAAGTAGGATCGATCTCCGCTGCAGGTAAGCGCGTTTTGTGTAGCGCCGGTTTAAAAATGCTCAACATATTATGTAGCCTCCGTGGCCGTCTTTCATTCGAAGGAAACACTGTAGTACGTCATCGCGACGCTACCGCCCCCAGTGTGGCCGCGATGTTAAGGAAAGATTCAGCGCAATAATGTGAAACACAGCACATATTGTTACAGTTTTATGACAAATGTTCATAAAGGCGCACGGAATCACGTTTCATTTTCGAATAATGAGCGATTATGCGCGAAATCAAACAATCCATGTTTTTTATGTGGCTAAATGATAAAAAACGAACTGTGAGGAAAAACAATGAAAACTCGCGACTCGCAAACAAGTGACGTGATTATCATTGGTGGAGGAGCAACAGGTGCCGGGATCGCACGCGACTGTGCCCTACGCGGATTGCGCGTCATTTTGGTCGAACGCCACGATATCGCCACCGGTGCGACGGGACGTAACCACGGCCTGTTGCACAGCGGTGCACGCTATGCCGTCACTGACGCTGAATCTGCTCGTGAATGTATTAGCGAAAACCAAATTCTGAAACGTATCGCCCGCCACTGCGTTGAATCAACGGACGGTCTGTTTATTACGTTGCCGGAAGATGAGCTCTCCTTCCAGGCCACCTTTATTCGCGCCTGTGAAGACGCGGGGATCCGCGCAGAGGCGATTGACCCCCAACAGGCACGCATTATCGAGCCAGCGGTGAATCCGCAGTTGATTGGTGCGGTAAAAGTACCGGACGGTACCGTGGATCCCTTCCGTTTGACCGCCGCCAACATGCTGGATGCACGTGAGCATGGCGCAGTCATCCTGACGGCCCATGAAGTGACCGGGCTGATTCGTGAAGGCGCAACCGTCTGCGGTGTGAACGTACGCAATCATCTTACCGGTGAGATGCAGTCCCTGCATGCGCCGGTGGTGGTGAACGCCGCCGGGATCTGGGGTCAACGGATTGCGGAATATGCCGATCTGAGCATCCGCATGTTCCCAGCGAAAGGCTCGCTGCTGATCATGGATCATCGCATTAACCAACATGTCATCAACCGCTGTCGTAAGCCGTCTGATGCCGACATTCTGGTGCCTGGCGACACCATCTCGCTGATCGGTACCACCTCACAGCACATTGATTACGACGATATCGACAGCAACCGCGTCACCGCTGAAGAGGTTGATATTCTACTGCGTGAAGGGGAAAAACTGGCCCCGATTATGGCGAAAACGCGCATTTTACGCGCCTACTCCGGCGTGCGTCCGCTGGTGGCCAGCGACGATGATCCAACAGGTCGCAACGTTAGCCGCGGTATCGTACTGTTCGATCACGCCGAACGCGACGGACTGGATGGGTTTATCACTATCACCGGCGGCAAACTGATGACCTACCGCCTGATGGCCGAATGGGCTACCGACGCCGTCTGCCGCAAGCTAGGCAATACCCGACCTTGCACCACTGCGGATGCCGCGCTGCCAGGTTCGCAGGAATCGACTGAGCACACGCTAAAACGTGTGATCTCTTTGCCAGCACCACTCCGTGGCTCAGCGGTCTACCGTCACGGCGATCGCACCCCTGCCTGGCTGAGCGAAGGTCGTCAGCACCGCAGTCTGGTCTGTGAATGCGAGGCGGTCACAGCGGGAGAAGTGCAATACGCTGTGGAAAATTTAACCGTCAACAGCCTGCTGGATTTACGTCGTCGTACCCGCGTCGGGATGGGGACATGCCAGGGCGAGTTGTGTGCCTGCCGTGCCGCAGGTTTGCTGCAACGTTTTAATGTTACCACCGCCGCGCAATCCATCACCCAACTCTCCGAGTTCCTCAACGAACGCTGGAAAGGCGTGCAGCCGATTGCCTGGGGAGATGCGCTGCGCGAAAGCGAATTCACGCGCTGGGTTTATCAGGGATTGTGCGGTCTGGAAAAGGAGCACCAGGATGAAATTTGATACCGTCATTATCGGCGGCGGCCTCGCCGGGCTACTGTGCGGTCTGCAGCTACAAAAAAGCGGGTTGCGCTGCACGATTGTTACCCGCGGCCAAAGCGCACTGCATTTTTCCTCCGGCTCGCTGGATTTACTCAGCACGCTGCCGGATGGGCAGCCGGTGAGCGATATCGAGGCGGGTTTGAACGCGCTGCGCACCCAGGCTCCGTTGCATCCTTATAGTCTCATTGGCACGCAAAGTGTATTGTCTCTGGCGCAGCAGGCACAAACTCTGCTGAAAGAATCTGGCGCCCAATTGCAGGGCGAGGTTCATCATGGGCATCAACGCGTGACGCCACTGGGCACCTTGCGTTCAGCCTGGCTCAGCTCGCCGGAAGTCCCTGTCTGGCCGCTGTCTGCTCAGCATATCTGCGTGGTGGGCATCAGCGGGTTACTGGATTTTCAGGCGCACCTCGCGGCCGCCTCTCTGAGCCAGCATAACCTCAGCGTCGAAACCGCAGAAATCGAGCTACCAGAACTGGATGTCCTGCGCGATAACCCTACTGAGTTTCGCGCGGTTAACATCGCACGCCTGCTGGATAACGAAGATAAATGGCAACTGCTCTATGACGCGCTGCTGCCAATAGCAAAAACCTGCGACATGATCATTATGCCAGCCTGCTTCGGCCTCGCCGATTCCCGGCTCTGGCAGTGGCTCAACGAACGTCTGCCCTGCTCGCTGATGTTGTTACCGACCTTACCGCCTTCCGTTCTAGGCATGCGCCTGCACAATCAATTACAACGCCAGTTTGTGCGCCAGGGCGGCGTCTGGATGCCGGGCGACGAAGTGAAAAAAATCACCTGTCAGGACGGTATAGTGAGCGAAGTCTGGACCCGCAACCACGCTGATATTCCACTGCGGCCACGCTTCGCCGTGCTCGCCAGCGGTAGCTTCTTCAGCAGCGGGCTGGTGGCCACTCGCGAGGCCGTCCACGAGCCAATCCTTGGCCTGGATGTCCAGCAGGCAGAGACCCGTGCGCAGTGGTATCAGCGCGACGTCTTCGACCCGCAGCCGTGGCAACAGTTTGGCGTGACCACCGATGCTGAACTGCGACCTACGCTTGCGGGAAAAACAGTAGAGAACTTGTTTGCCGTCGGATCGGTACTTGGCGGTTTTGACCCTATAGCCCAAGGTTGCGGAGGCGGCGTGTGCGCAGTAAGCGCCTTGCATGCCGCACATCATATTGCGAAACGTGCAGGAGGCCAGCAATGAGCGACACACGTTTTGAAAGTTGTATCAAATGCACTGTGTGTACCACTGCCTGCCCGGTAAGCCGCGTCAATCCAGGCTACCCAGGCCCTAAACAGGCCGGGCCGGACGGCGAACGCCTGCGCCTGAAAGATGGTGCGCTCTATGACGACGCTCTGAAATACTGCATCAACTGCAAGCGCTGCGAAGTGGCCTGTCCGTCAGATGTGAAAATTGGCGATATCATCCAGCGCGCGCGCGCCAAATATGACACCACGCGCCCGTCGCTGCGTAACTTTGTCTTAAGCCATACCGATTTGATGGGCACCGTTTCTACACCGTTCGCGCCGATAGTCAATACCGCCACCTCACTGAAGCCTGTGCGTCAGTTGCTGGATTACGCGTTAAAAATAGATCATCGCCGGACGCTGCCAAAATATTCCTTCGGCACCTTCCGTCGTTGGTATCGCGGCGTTGCCGCACAGCAGGCGCAGTATCAGGATCAGGTCGCCTTTTTTCACGGCTGCTTTGTCAACTACAACCATCCGCAGCTTGGCAAAGACCTGATTAAAGTGCTGAACGCAATGGGGACCGGCGTACAGTTGCTGAGTAAAGAAAAGTGCTGCGGCGTGCCGCTGATCGCCAACGGTTTTACCGATAAAGCGCGTAAGCAGGCGGTCAGCAACGTGGCCTCACTCAGAGAAGCGATAGACGGAAAAGGTATTCCGGTGATCGCCACCTCTTCAACCTGTACTTTTGCGCTACGCGATGAATATCCTGAAGTGCTGGATGTCGACAACTCTGGCCTGCGCGAACATATTGAGCTGGCCACCCGTTGGCTATGGCGCAAACTGGACGAAGGGAAAACGCTGCCACTGAAAACACTGCCATTAAAAGTGGTTTATCACACGCCGTGCCATATGGAAAAAATGGGCTGGACGCTCTACACGCTGGAGCTACTGCGACAAATTCCAGGGCTGGAACTGACGGTGCTGGATTCCCAGTGTTGCGGCATCGCCGGAACTTACGGCTTCAAAAAAGAAAACTATCCGACATCGCAGTCCATTGGCGCCCCGCTGTTCCGCCAGATTGAAGAAAGCGGCGCTGATATCGTCGTCACCGACTGCGAAACTTGTAAATGGCAGATTGAGATGTCAACAAGCAAGCGCTGTGAACATCCAATCACCCTGCTTGCCAAAGCATTGGGTTAACGCTGCTGCCCGATGGTATTCCACCATCGGGCAAGCAAGTATCAATAACTGCTTTTGAGCGTTTGCACAGCCTTATCAGATTTAAACATTGCCAACCGGCGATCCAGCGCTTCGGTATAAAGCATGGTATCGACGCCTACCGCGACAAAGTTCGCCCCCCACTGCAGACATTTTTGCGCCATCGCCGGATCAACGGCGAGAAAACCTGCGGCTTTGCCAGCCGCGCGGATGCGGCGAATGCTTTCCTCAATAATCCGCTGAACATCAGGATGCCCGGCATTATCAGGATATCCCAATGATGCTGAGAGATCCGCAGGGCCAATAAACACACCGTCAATGCCCTCCACATCCAAAATTTCGTCCAGATTGTCCAGGGCGGTCCGACTTTCAACCTGAACTAACAAACAGAGCGACTCATTGGCCTGCGCCATATAGTTATCTATTCGCCCCCAGCGCGCCGCTCGCGCCACGCTCGCCCCAACACCGCGTTCGCCGAGCGGAGGATAACGGGTAGCAGAGACCACCTGACGCGCCTGCTCAGCGCTGTCGACCATCGGGATCAGCAGCGTTTGTGCGCCAATATCCAGTACCTGTTTGATCAACGCTTTACTGCCTTCAATCGGACGGATCACCGGTTGGCTAGCGTAAGGGGCGATTGCCTGTAGCTGGTGATAGAGATCCTGCACCGTATTCGGTGCATGCTCACCGTCAATCAACAACCAGTCATAACCCGACGTCGCGGCAATCTCGGCCATATAGGAAGTGGTTGAACTGAGCCACAGGCCAATCTGTACTTCCCCTTTGCGTAATCCTTCTTTGAAGGGATTTGCTAACAATGCGTTCATAACGATCCTTACAACGTAGATAAGATTATTGATGCGCAGCGCCCACTTGCGAGGAAGGACGGTTCACGCGCAAAGTGAAGATAATCAGTGAACCTATAATCGCCACTCCCGCCAGGGTCAGCAGCCCAGCAGCGTCACTGGCAAAAAACGTTTCTGCTTTAACCCGTAAGATTGGCGCAAGGAACCCACCTACCGCGCCAAACAAGTTCACAAAGCCAATACCAGCTGCCAGCGCAGTGCCAGAAAGCTGTTGCGTTGGCATCGTCCAGAACACGGGCTGTACTGCGATAAAGCCCGCCGCAGCAACACATAAAGCCAGAATAGCCAGTACCGGAGAAACCAAACCAGAAACGCCAATACCAATCCCCGCAGCCATCAATGTCAGTGCTGCGACATTACGCCGGTCGCCGGTACGGTCGGAATAGCGTGGAATCAACCAGGTGCCAAACAATGCGACAACCCACGGAATGGCGGTGACCACCGAAGCCGTGAATCCGACTTTCGTTCCCAACAGCGCGGCAACTTGCGTGGGCAGGAAGAAAATCAGGCCATACACCGCAACCTGAATCGTCAGATAGATAAGCGCCAGTTGCCAGACGCGCCCGTTACGCAGCGCATCCGAGAGACGAGATGTGGTCTTTTTTTCTTCTTCGCTCGCCAGTTGGCTAATGAGTACGGACTTTTCCTCAGCGTTCAGGAAACGCGCCTGCTGTGGGGTATCATCAAGCCAGAAGAAAGTGAAAACGCCCGCACCTACCGCCAGTAAACCTTCTATAACGAACATCCAGAACCACCCCGGATGCCCCATAAAACCGTGCATCTCCAGCAGCGCACCTGACAGCGGCGATCCCAGAGTTAATGCCAATGGCGCTCCCATGTAGAACAGCCCCATGATGCTGGCGCGGTTGCGCTGCGGGAACCACTGCGAAGTCAGGTAAATCATTCCGGGGAAGAACCCTGCCTCTGCCGCGCCAAGAAGGGTACGGATAATCAGGAATTTCGCCTCCGTATCCGCCCACGCCATTGCCGCAGACAAAAATCCCCACAGCAACGTGGTGGTGCCAATCCAGGTTCTGGCACCAAATTTACGCATCAGCAAATTAGCGGGTACGCCCAGAAAGGCGTAAACCACAAAGAAAATTCCCGCACCCAGCGCGTAAGCTTCATTGCTCAGCCCGGTATCAATTTGATAGGTCTCTTTGGCAAACCCAATGTTCGAACGATCCAGAAACGCCAGCACATACAGCGCCAGCATAAACGGAATCAAGCGGGCGCGGTTTTTCTTCACTACACCGTCAAGTAAAGTGATACTCATAGCAAGATCCTCAATGAAATGAGGGCGTTGTCGCATCAACAACAACGCACAGGTGATTTAGTGGCTATAAGGGCGCTTCAGATTGCAATCGCGGTTAAGCTCAACGCCAAATCCGGGTTTATCCAGCACCGACTTATGAATGCGTCCATTTACCGGAACTGGTTCATCTACCAGGATAGGGTCAAACTGCGGGCGCATTGTTGAACAGTCCGGGCTGGTCATCAGGAATTCGCTGAACGGAGTATTGGTGAAGGTGATCACCGCATGATGGGAATAAACGGAGGAACCATGCGGCACCACCAGTTGCCCGCGTGATTTAGCAATGGCGGCAATTTCCACCAGCGTGGTTAACCCGCCGCACCAGCCCACATCCGGCTGCATGATATCGATGCCGGTTTCAGCGAGCGTACGGAAGGACTGCAACGTTCCGTGATGCTCACCGCTGGTGACCATCATGCCCGCCGGAGCGTTACGTTTCAGTTCACGATAACCTTCATACTGCTGCGGCGGCAGACACTCTTCGATCCATTTCAGGTTATGCGGCGCACAAGCATGCGCCAGTTTGGTGGCATAGTTCACGTCCTGGCTCATCCAGCAGTCGAGCATCAGCCAGAAATCCGGTCCACATTTCTCGCGCATCTCAGCCACCATTGCTGCATCTTTGCGGATCCCTGCATCCCCGTCATGCGGTCCCCAGTGGGTCGGCATTTTACCGCCGATAAATCCCATATTTTTCGCCAGATCCGGACGCGCGCCGGTCGCGTAAAACTGGATCTCATCACGTACCGCGCCACCCAGCAGTTTGTAGACCGGCAACCCCACCACCTTACCGAACAGATCCCACAGCGCGAGATCCACGCAGGAAATAGTGTTCATCACCAGACCACCGGAGCCAGAGTAGTACATTGTCGCATTGAGCATTTGATCGTGAATGAGTTTAATGTCACTCACACATTTGCCTTCAATAAAACGATTGAGATGTTTTTCAACGATGAAACATCCCATCTCTCCTGCCGTGGAAACGGCAAAACCGGTCTGGCCGTTTTCGGCTTCCACTTCAACAATCAGTGTCCCCAGCACGTTGATGCCGAAAGACTGACGTGACTGTTCGTACTCGCGGTATTTGCTCATCGGCGTGGCGATATGGTCGTCAATCCAGTGGTTAGCCCCCTGATCGTGATAATCGCCGCCGCCAGCGCCCTTCTCTGCCGTAGCGCCACCGGTAAACCAGGCACGAATGTGTTTAATTTTTGGTAGGGTCATGATGTTCTCCTTTTTATGATGCGAGTGAGTCGAAGGGACTTTTCCATCCCAACAGGCGTGAAATATCTTTGGCGCAGGCAATCGCTTTCCCGGCCAGATAGTCACGGTTCTCTTCGTTAATTTGTAAGCGGGTACCGACCACTGAGATCGCAGCGGTCAGTGCGTTACTGGCGTTAAAAACCGGGGCTGCAACGCAACGGACATCCGGATAATCTTCACCATTGTCAAAACTCCATCCGCGTTGACGAATACGTTCCAACTCATCATTTAATCGTTGCGGGTTTGTGATGGTGGTCGGCGTTGCCTGTTCCCACACCAACTGTCCAATAATGGTGTTACGCACAACGGCGGGTTGCCAGGCCAGCAGGCATTTGCCAATACCTGAACGATAGAGCGAGAGACTTTTACCTTCGTGCGAACGCACGCTGATGGTGGAGGACGATTCCACTTTCAGGATGTAATAAGCGCTTTCATGGTCGATTATCCCCAGATGGCAGAGCAACCCCGTCTCATCCATCAGTTGCGTCAGACGAGGGCGAGCCAGCTCGCGCAAATCCATCTTGCTCAGCGCATGTCCTGACAATTCCACCAGCTTGGTCCACAGGCAGTAGTTTTCCTGGTGATCAAGACTGATAAAGCGCTGGCGCTTCAGCTCATTAAGCAGCAGATAGGCGGTGCTTTTGGGGATCCTCAACGTGTCGATGATCGTTGCAGCGCTGCATGGTCCGATACGCGCAATAAGATTGAGAATGTCGATCGCTCTGGTGAGAGCAGGAACTTTACTTGATTCCAACATACTGGACTCCAGTCTGAGATACTGGAATCAGTGTGGTCGGTCAACGTGGGTAAAATTGTGAAGCGTGTCAAATCCCTCCGTTCTTCCAACGTACTGGAGAAATAACGGAGAGAATTGTGAAATAAGTCACTGATATTTTCACGAAGAGTACAACAGGATGGACTGATGACGGGAAGGCAAGGACACCTTCCCGTTAAATGCTACGCCGTCAGCGACTCAACCACTTCAATCCAGCCGTGTTCGCTGGCGATATCCTGACCATGAAGCCAACGACGCAACATGTTCAGTGCCATCATCGCGCAGACTTCCTGACGCACCGACAAGCTGTAGCGATTCGCGCTAAGTCGCACACGCAAAGCGTGTGTACCCTCGGGCGTTGCCAGAGCAAAGTTAATATGTTCGTTTTCGAAACCCGATACCGCCAAAGCCAGATCTGCGTAATGCTTGCCGCGTCGCTCGGTTATCCAGTGCGCCGTTTGCGCCAGCGTTTCTTCCTGAGAAGGCACCACTTCACTGGCTAACAACGGTGCGTTAGCGCGAGATAGCTGGAGTGCGATCAGGCCCGCGGTAAACTGCTCGCTCAGCGTCAGGCTGAACTGTCGCGACTGCAAAGTACGTGCAATTTGTGCAGGAAGCCCTTCCGTGCCTTCAAATATCATATTCTGCCCGGCAACCCGTTTAACCTCTGGCCAGAGCGCCAGCATCGCTTCACGTTGGGAATCCGGCCCGGTTAGCTTCAGCTCGATAATTGGCATGGACGAGCGATATCCCATCGTCACCCCTGGTGGTAAAGGCAGCGGATCCAGGCTTTGCGCCAGATCGCTTTCAGAACGACCAAAGGTGGTTAATCGTAGACATAGCGGGGGCTGAGAGAGGGAGAAACGCTCCCGCAGGCGCGGCAGGATTTCATGCTCAACCATCACTTTAAATTCTGACGGCACACCCGGCGTAAAAAACATCAGGCAGCGGTTGAGCTTAATGGCGAATCCGCAGGCGGTCCCGACGGGATTATTAATAAATTCAGCGCTGGCGGGTAATTCAGCCTGCTTTCGGTTGCTCGGCGCCATCACGCGACCGCGCTCGCGGAAATAATGTTCCATCTGAGCTAGCCAGGCGTCATGCAGCACCAGCCCTTCACCTTTTGCCGTTGCCGCCGCCAGCGCGCTTAAATCATCGCTGGTTGGCCCTAAGCCACCATTAACAATCAAAATATCGGCGTGTTCACTGCGTTCGCGCAAAATGGCGACCAGGTCATCGAGATTGTCGCCCACCGTGTTACGGCGGGTTAACGGTAATCCCTGATTAAAGAAAAAATCAGCTAGCCAGGCGGCATTGGTGTCGACGATCTGGCCGTGCAACACTTCATCCCCGGTGGATAGCATCTCCACGTTTAACATTGTGTTCTCCTGCTTATGCAATCAAAACACTATAACGCAATGGAGGGGGAACATGGAGGAAGGAAGGAGAGAGAGAAATAAAAACAGGCGCGGCTAAATGCCGCGCCAGGGACATCAGAAGCTGGCGTTAACCCCAACATACGGGCCGTCAGCAACCGCGTTGTCACGGTTGCCATCTTTACCCGCCAGGTTCAGGTAGCGATAACCAGCTTCGATGCTCAGCGGACGCATGATCGTCAGACGCGCACCGGCGTTAGCTTCTTCATAACTGTCGATACCGCTGGAGAGCGAGTCCGGAGAATAATAGTACTCACCAAACAGACGGAAGCTGTCGCCAATCGGCCACTGCAGACCGCCACCAACCGCCGCAGCATAACCTTCATCGCCGTCGTTTGGGTTGGTATAAACACCTTTACCGCCAACGGTAGCCAGCAGAGGACCCAATGGGATATTCAGACCCAGGCCCAACCCTGCGACATCACCGTCGTCATCGTTATGCATCCAGTTACCGCTGACAGCCAGACCCGTGGTTTCAGTTCCCATTCCGAATCCAAGGTTGGTGTAATCTTCGCCAGCCTGGCCATTAATACTAATCGCGTTCGCCGACGCAGAAACAAACAGCATTCCGGCAAAACCCAACATCAAACTTTTTTTCATTTTCTATCCTTTCCAGCAAGAATCAAAACATAGCCCCAAAACCGCTGGATTGTACTGCCTGATGGCGAGGAATCAATGAGCTAAAAAAGCGATGCAATAACATATTGTAACCAAATACTACTCACAAGATTTAGTTAAGGTTAAGTTCTTGTGCCAATTGCACTGTTGAGCGTACCTGAACGCCATTTTCAACAAACATCCTGTTTTCTCTGGCAACGCGGCGTTAATCGTCGATGAAGCGTTTTTTCTGCAGCCCGCAAAAGGTAAGATGAGCGCACGATGGAATTTTCTATACTTGCTTCTACAAGGACCCAACTTATGCGCCAAAGAACAATTGTTTGCCCGTTAATTCAGAACGATGGTTGTTATTTACTGTGCAAAATGGCCGACGATCGCGGCGTATTCCCCGGTCAGTGGGCACTTTCTGGCGGCGGCGTTGAACCGGGTGAACGTATCGAAGAGGCCTTACGTCGGGAAGTGCGCGAAGAGTTGGGCGAGCAACTGGAACTCACTGAGATTACCCCGTGGACCTTCAGCGACGATATCCGCACCAAAACCTATGCAGATGGTCGTCAGGAAGAGATCTACATGATTTATCTTATTTTCGATTGTGTTTCTGCCAATCGCGAAGTGAAAATTAACGAAGAGTTCCAGGACTTCGCATGGGTTAAGCCGCAAGATCTCGCCCAGTACGACTTAAACATCGCCACCCGAAAAACATTAAAAATGAAAGGATTGCTGTAGTTTTTGTCGCTATAAAATGGGTTTCCTGTGTATTGGCATTGCTTAATTTTTTAATAAACGGGAGCAATGCCACCTTGCCATCACAAAATAAAAAATAATACTTTCAACAAGATAAGACCAAACCCAACATATCTCACGTTATTTCCCAACCTTAAACTCTTAAGGATAAATTAACCTTCAGTCATTAATCTTTGTAGCCTGATGAAATAATTAACAACGTCCTTGTTTATTACTCAAATAAATATGCGATGGCGTTTAATGGCTTTAAGGAATAATGATGTCTGACTTTTTGCCTTTCTCTCGCCCAGCATTAGGTGCTGAAGAGCTTGCCGCTATCAAGGCCGTTCTGGACTCCGGATGGATAACCACCGGCCCTAAAAATCAGCAACTGGAAGAGGCATTCTGTCGGCTGACAGGAAACCAGAATGCCGTTGCCGTCTGCTCTGCTACAGCAGGTATGCACATCACGCTGATGGCGCTGGACGTAGGCGCAGGTGATGAGGTGATCACCCCGTCGATGACGTGGGTTTCTACGATCAATATGATTGTCCTGTTGGGTGCGACGCCGGTGATGATCGATGTCGACCGCGATACGCTGATGGTCACTCCCGAACAAATCGAAGCGGCCATTACCCCACGAACCAAAGCGATTATTCCGGTGCATTATGCCGGCGCTCCTGCCGATCTTGATGCGATTTACGCCATCGGCGAGCGTTATGGCATCCCGATCATCGAAGATGCGGCACATGCGGTGGGAACGTTATACAAGAGCCGTCATGTTGGCGCACGCGGCACGGCGATTTTCTCCTTTCACGCCATCAAAAATGTTACCTGTGCGGAAGGTGGACTGATCGTTACCGACGACAGTGCGCTCGCGCAACGGCTTCGCAGTCTGAAATTTCACGGTCTGGGCGTGGATGCCTATGACCGACAAACCTACGGTCGCGCACCGCAGGCGGAAGTTCTGGCCCCAGGATACAAGTACAACCTGACCGATATCAATGCTGCCATCGTCCTGGTGCAACTGGATAAACTGGGTCGAATAAATGCACGTCGCGCTGAAATTGCTCACCAGTATCAGCAAGCGCTGGCAGATACGCCTTTTCAGCCGTTGAAGCTGCCGCAGTGGTCGCACATTCACGCCTGGCATCTGTTCATCATTCGCGTTGATGAAGCACGCTGCGGCCTGAGCAGAGATGCCCTGATGGAAGCGCTGAAGGCCCAAAATATCGGCACCGGTCTGCATTTTCGCGCGGCGCATACGCAAAAGTATTATCGCGAGCGCTTCCCTTCCCTTTCGCTCCCAAATACAGAATGGAATAGCGGGCGCATCTGTTCGCTGCCGTTATTTCCCGATATGACCGCCGATGACACTCAACGCGTCATTACGGCACTTCACCAGATAGCTGGACAATGACCATGTTTGAAGCCACACCGATCAAAAAAGTCTCGGTGGTCATTCCCGTTTTTAACGAACAGGAAAGCCTGCCAGAGTTAATCCGACGCACCAGTGACGCCTGCGAAAAACTGGGGAAAGAATATGAAATTCTGCTGATCGATGACGGCAGCAGCGACAACTCCGCGCAGTTGATGATGGACGCCTCACAGGCTCCAAACAGCCATATTGTCTCTATTCTGCTGAATCGAAATTACGGGCAGCACTCGGCGATTATGGCCGGTTTCAGCCACGTCACCGGCGATTTGATTATCACACTGGATGCAGATTTGCAGAACCCTCCAGAAGAGATCCCACGTCTGGTCGCCACTGCGGACCAGGGTTTCGATGTCGTTGGTACGGTACGCCAGAACCGCCAGGACAGCGTGTTTCGTAAGACCGCCTCACGGATGATCAATCATCTGATTCAACGCACAACCGGCAAAGCGATGGGGGATTATGGCTGCATGCTCCGCGCCTATCGCCGTCATATCGTCGATGCCATGCTGCATTGCCAGGAACGCAGTACCTTCATTCCGATTCTGGCCAACATCTTTGCACGTCGCGCGACGGAGATCCCTGTGCACCATGCAGAGCGTGAATTTGGCGACTCTAAGTACAGCTTTATGCGCCTGATTAACCTGATGTATGACCTGGTGACTTGTCTGACCACCACACCGCTGCGCATGCTGAGCCTGCTGGGTAGTGTGATTGCCGCCACGGGTTTCACCCTGTCCGTCCTGCTGGTCGTACTTCGCCTGACGCTTGGCCCGCAGTGGGCTGCTGAAGGGGTATTTATGCTGTTTGCCGTGCTGTTCACGTTTATCGGCGCACAGTTCATTGGCATGGGATTACTCGGCGAATATATCGGTCGCATCTATAACGATGTCCGCGCCCGCCCCCGCTACTTTGTTCAACACGTTATTCGTCCACACACTACGCAGTCAACCGAGGAAAACCACGCATGAAAGCCGTCGTATTTGCTTATCACGATATGGGATGTCAGGGGATTCAAGCTTTGCTGGATGCGGGTTATGACATCACAGCTATTTTCACACACACCGATAACCCGGGTGAAAAAGCGTTTTTTGGCTCCGTTTCCCGGCTTGCTGCAAGCGCAGGTATCCCGGTATACGCGCCGGACAACGTCAATCATCCGTTATGGATTGAACGCATCAGCCAGCTCGCCCCCGATGTCATTTTTTCGTTCTACTATCGCCACTTACTCAGCGATGAAATTCTTAACCTCGCACCAGCAGGCGCGTTCAATCTGCATGGCTCGTTGCTGCCGAAATATCGTGGTCGCGCGCCGCTGAACTGGGTGCTGGTGAATGGCGAAACAGAAACAGGCGTAACGCTTCACCGGATGGTGAAACGCGCGGATGCCGGAGCAATTGTCGCCCAGCAGCGCGTCGCTATCGCCCCCGAGGACGTGGCGTTAACGTTGCATCATAAACTGTGCCAGGCTGCCCGCCAGGTGCTGGAACAAGCGCTGCCTGCAATCAAAACCGGTGACTTTCAGGAGCTTCCCCAGCAGGAATCCGATGCGACCTGTTTTGGTCGCCGCACGCCGGAAGATAGCTTCCTCGACTGGAGCAAACCTGCCGCAGATTTGCATAACCAGGTACGAGCCGTCAGCGATCCATGGCCGGGCGCATTTAGCTATGTTGGAACGCAAAAATTCACCGTCTGGTCATCACGCCCGTGTGCGAATGCCACCGGCGCACTGCCGGGCACCGTTATCTGTACATCACCACTGCAAATAGCCTGCGCCGATGGCGCGCTTGAAATCATTACCGGACAAGCGGGCGATGGCATTGCGATGCAAGGTTCACAGCTGGCGCAGGTTCTGGGTCTGGTGGTGGGATCTCGCCTCAACGGCCACCCGGTTTCCACCAGCAAACGCCGTACTCGCGTCCTAATCCTCGGCGTTAACGGTTTCATCGGCAATCATCTGACCGAACGTTTGTTACAAGAAGATAACTACGAGGTTTATGGGCTGGATATCGGCAGCGATGCGATTGGCCGTTTTCTGCAACATCCACGATTCCATTTCGTCGAAGGCGACATCAGTATTCATTCCGAGTGGATTGAATACCATGTGAAAAAAGGTGACGTCGTGTTGCCGCTGGTGGCGATTGCCACGCCGATTGAATATACCCGCAACCCACTGCGCGTGTTTGAACTCGATTTTGAAGAAAACCTGAAAATCATTCGCTACTGCGTGAAATACCAGAAGCGCATTATTTTCCCGTCAACGTCTGAAGTTTACGGCATGTGTAGCGATAAGGTCTTTGATGAAGACAGCTCAAACCTTACCGTCGGCCCGGTCAATAAACCGCGCTGGATCTACTCGGTTTCCAAACAGCTGCTGGATCGCGTCATTTGGGCTTACGGCGAAAAAGAGGGATTACGCTTCACGTTGTTCCGCCCATTTAACTGGATGGGACCGCGTTTGGACAACCTTAACGCCGCGCGTATCGGTAGTTCGCGAGCCATTACGCAGCTGATCCTCAATCTGGTGGAAGGTTCGCCAATTAAGCTGATTGAAGGAGGCAAGCAGAAACGCTGCTTTACTGATATTCGCGACGGTATAGAAGCCCTGTACCGCATCATTGAAAACGAAGGCGGACGCTGCGACGGCGAGATTATCAACATCGGTAATCCGGATAACGAAGCCAGCATTCAGGAACTGGCAGAGATGCTGCTTAGCTGCTTTGAAAAACATCCACTGCGCCAACACTTTCCACCGTTTGCCGGTTTCCGCGACGTCGAAAGCAGTAGCTACTATGGTAAAGGTTATCAGGATGTTGAGCACCGTAAACCGAACATTCGTAATGCGAAACGCTGCCTGAACTGGGAACCGACCATCGACATGCAGGAAACGGTAGAAGAGACGCTCGATTTCTTCTTACGCAGCGTGGATATCACGGAACACACATCATGACCAAAGTAGGCTTGCGCATTGATGTCGATACCTTCAGGGGGACGCGCGAAGGCGTGCCCCGCCTGCTGGAGACATTAAACCGACATCATGTTCGGGCAAGTTTTTTCTTTAGCGTTGGACCTGACAACATGGGACGCCATCTCTGGCGCCTGGTGAAACCGCAATTTTTGTGGAAGATGCTGCGCTCAAACGCAGCCTCCCTCTACGGATGGGATATTTTGCTGGCGGGAACCGCGTGGCCGGGAAAAGAGATCGGCCACGCCAATGCGGCAATCATTGCGCAAACCGCCCATCTGCACGAAACGGGTTTGCATGCCTGGGATCACCACGCCTGGCAATCACGAAGCGGGAACTGGAATGACAAACAGCTAATTGATGATATCTCTCGGGGCATCAGCGCTCTCGAAGCGATCACCGGACAACCTGTCACCTGCTCTGCCGTTGCCGGATGGCGTGCCGACGCCCGTGTGGTTTATGCAAAAGAAGCGTTCCATCTGCGTTATAACAGCGACTGTCGCGGCACCTCAATATTCCGCCCGCTGCTTGAAACAGGGAACGCTGGCACGCCGCAGATCCCCGTCACCTTGCCTACCTGGGACGAAGTGGTTGGTCAGGAAGTCCAGGCCGTAGACTTCAACTCTTATATTCTCTCTCACATGCTGATGAACAAAGAAACCCCGGTGTACACCATTCATGCGGAAGTTGAAGGCATCGCCTGTCATCAAAATTTTGACGAGCTGCTTATTCGTGCCGCCGACGCAGGTATTACGTTTTGTCCACTTGGCGATCTGCTACCGGACGATATTAACACGTTGCCATCAGGACAAATTGTACGTGGCAAAATACCCGGCA
Organism: Citrobacter tructae; assembly: GCF_004684345.1. NCBI lineage: Bacteria > Pseudomonadati > Pseudomonadota > Gammaproteobacteria > Enterobacterales > Enterobacteriaceae > Citrobacter > Citrobacter tructae. The sequence continues at coordinate 175,912 of NZ_CP038469.1, read as the reverse complement.
GAGAGGGATGGCTCGGTTGCCAGCAACCGGTGAGCGCGACATGATGAAATCCATACGCTACATCATGGCATTTATCGCCTTTATTGCGCTGTATTACGTTTTACCCATCAATAGCCGCATGCTGTGGCAGCCTGACGAAACGCGCTACGCTGAGATCAGCCGGGAAATGCTGACATCCGGCGACTGGATAGTCCCGCATTTTTTAGGATTACGCTATTTTGAAAAACCGATTGCCGGATACTGGCTAAACAGTATTGGCCAATGGCTCTTTGGTGCCACCAATTTTGGCGTAAGGGCGGGAGCTATTTTTGCCACATTACTGACTGCGCTGCTGGTCGCCTGGCTTGCGATGCGGTTATGGCAGGATAAGCGTACCGCGATACTCTCTTCAGTTATATTTTTAACGTTTTTTTCCGTTTACAGCATCGGCACCTACGCGGTGCTTGACCCTATCATCGCACTCTGGTTGATGGCGGGCATGTGCTGCTTTTGGGAGGGGATGCAAGCTACCAGCAGAAAACGCAAAATCATCGCCTTTTTACTGTTGGGGCTGACCTGCGGTATGGGAGTGATGACCAAAGGTTTTCTCGCCCTCGCTGTTCCGGTACTCAGCGTGCTGCCGTGGGTACTGGTGCAAAAACGCTGGAAAGCGTTCTTCATCTACGGCTGGCTAGCGGTCATTGGCTGTGTGGCGGTTGTTCTGCCATGGGGAATCGCCATTGCACAACGCGAGCCTGACTTCTGGCATTACTTTTTCTGGATCGAACATATCCAGCGGTTTGCGCAGGATGATGCCCAGCATAAAGCGCCATTCTGGTATTACTTCCCTATCCTTGTCGCCGGCAGCCTGCCCTGGCTTGGTCTGCTGCCAGGCGCACTGCGTGCGGGCTGGCGTGAGCGGGATATCCCCCGTAGTGCTCTGTACTTGCTGAGCTGGATTATCATGCCGATACTATTTTTCAGTATCGCCAAAGGAAAACTGCCAACCTATATTCTTTCCTGCTTCGCACCGCTGGCGATCCTCACCGCACGTTTCGGCATGCAGGCAGCAGAGAAAGGTTCTATCGCCCTGCGCATCAATGGCTGGATCAACATTCTGTTTGGCGTGCTCGGCATTGTTGCAACCTTTATCGTTTCCACACTGGGACCGTTGACGTCACCTGTCTGGACGCACATCGAAACGTATAAGGTTTTCTGTTCATGGGGCATTTTTATCATCTGGACTTTTTTTGGCTGGTACACGCTGACCAATAGTGAAAAAACCTGGAAATATGCAGCACTCTGCCCGCTGGGGCTGGCGCTGTTGTTTGGATACGCGATCCCCGACAGGGTTATGGAATCTAAACAGCCGCAGTTTTTTGTTGAGATGACCAAAGAGTCGCTGGAACCGAGTCGCTACATTCTCTCGGATAGCGTTGGCGTCGCCGCGGGTCTGGCGTGGAGCCTGAAACGCGACGATATCATCATGTACGGGCAAACGGGCGAGTTAAAATATGGTCTCAGCTACCCAGATGCCAAGGGCCGCTTTGTCAGCAGAACTGATTTTGCAGAGTGGTTAGCGCAACACCGTCAGGAAGGAAACATTACGCTGGTGCTGTCGATATCAAAGGATAAAGATATTACTCAACTTGCCATTCCACCCGCTGACTACGTTGATAATCAGGGGCGACTGGTTTTGATTCAGTATCGACCCAAATGATCTGGATAATCTTAGTCCTCGCCAGCTTGCTCAGTGTCTGCGGGCAACTCTGTCAGAAGCAGGCCACCCGCCCGGTGCCTATCCGCGCGCGCAAACGCCACATTACACTGTGGATTGGCCTTGCTCTGGCAAGCCTCGGTCTGGCCATGCTGTTATGGCTTGCGGTGTTGCAAAATATTCCTGTCGGTATTGCCTATCCGATGCTGAGTCTTAATTTTGTATGGGTCACACTGGCAGCCTGGAAAATATGGCGTGAACCGGTAACGAAACGCCACTGGCTGGGGGTTGGACTGATCATCACCGGTATCTTTATACTCGGGAGCGCGGTGTAATGGGCATCTTTTGGGGACTGTGTAGCGTCATTATTACCTCTGTCGCCCAGTTAAGTCTCGGCTACGCGATGGATAATCTGCCGCCGATGCTGGATCCGCTGATGTTTATTGACGCTCTGTTTTCCGCAAGCGTCGGGGCTTTCGCCCTGTACGCCGGGCTGGTGGGATATTTGCTGTCGGTCATCTGCTGGCACAAAGCCCTGCATCAAATGGCACTGAGCAAAGCTTATGCCCTGCTCAGCCTCAGCTATGTACTGGTGTGGATTGCCTCAATGATTTTGCCCGGCTGGCAGGGAGCGTTTTCATTACGGGCGTTATTCGGCGTGCTGTGCATTATGGCAGGCCTTATGACGATTTTTCTCGTACCCAATCCAGCAACGCACGGCGAGAAACCTTAATACCACCACTTTTCAGCTCTGGCGGTAACACCAGCCAGCGCACTGGCTGCTGAAAACGGGCCAGCTTATCTTTCACCCATTCGGCAAGATTGGCGTCATCCGCGTCGGTGTCATACTCAACAACCGCCACCGGACGATGGCCAAACTCGTTGTCTTCCAGCGGAACAACAAAGGCTTGCAGAACCTGCGGGTGCGTTGCAATCACGCGCTCCACCTCTTCCGGCTGAATACCTTCCCCGCCGCTAAAGAACAGGTTGTCCATACGCCCGACAATGGTTAGCTTGCCGTCGTTTAACACGCCGCGATCGCGGGTAGCAAACCAGCCTTCGCCATTAACCAGCGGAATAAGCTGTCCGTTACGCCAGTAACCTGACGCCATGCTGGCGGCACGCAGCCAGACTTCATCATCCACGATTCTGACTTCTCTGCCCGGCAAAGCAAAACCGACATCACGCAAACCATCGGCTTCTTTCGCGCAAACCGTGGAAGCAAACTCCGTCAGCCCATAACCGCACCAGCAACGAATCCCCTGCTCGCGCGCCTGTTCAGTCAGCGCAACCGGAATCGCCGCGCCCCCCAGCAGTACCGCTTTCAGCGTAACCGGGGTGTTGTTAACCAGCAAACGCCAAAGCTGTGTAGGTACCAGAGAAGCATGAGTACATCCGACCAACATTTGCTCTAACGGCTGCTTATCACGTACGGTCATGCGTGCGCCGGCAAATAACCAACGCCACAAAATACCCTGACCGGAAACATGAAACAGCGGCAGCGAAAGCAGCCAGTCATCTTCTGCGCCAAACGGCATTAATGACAACACGCCCTGCGCACTCGCCAGATGTGCCAGACAGGTATGCACCGCCGCCTTCGGCAGCCCGGTTGAACCTGAGGTTAAGGTCATCGAACTCAAACGCAGAGGTCGCCAGACGGCGGCATGCTCGCCAGACTGTGGTTGCATCTGCAGCGGCCTCAGCCCCGGAAAGAGGCTATCTCCTTGCAGATCCAGCGCAAAATGCAGCGTTAAATCAGGGACCAGTGCATCCAGCAGCGGCTGCGGCAGCTGAGGATTCACCGGTAAAACCCGCGCTCCGCACTGCAACAATGCCAGCCAGGCAAGCGCAGACGAAGGATGATTCCAGGCGCGCAGCAGCACGCCATCGCCCTCTTCCACACCCTGTGCGGCAAATCCCGTGGCCAGCGCGTCTACGCGCACGCAGAGATCGCGCCAGTTAAGTACCTCATCATTGAGGCGTAAAGCGGGTGCCTGTGCCCGAACCTGTCGCCAGTAACGCCACGGCCAGTCGGTAAAATCAGTCGCCAGGCCCGATAAGCGTTCGCCATCGGGCATGTCCTGCACGGTCATAGCAGTCGTTCCAGCGCATCCACATCGATACATGGCAGCGTACTGCCAGGCCAGGTACGAACCTGCTGGCACTGCATCAGGCTCAGCGTATCCAGACCCGGTATGGTCTGCGGCGTCAACCAGGCGGCAATCCGCGCCAGCTGGGTTAACCCCAGGCTTGACTCAATAGACGAACTGATTACCGCAGTAAGACCGAGCGCATGCGCGGCCGCAACCTGCTCGCGAACCTTGTCCAGACTGCCGGTGAGCGTAGGCTTGATGATCACCGCACTCACACCCTCTTCGGCCATAAAGGTAAAGTCCGCTTCACGCAGGCTTTCATCCCAGGCGATGGCAATCCCGGTTTCCCGCGCGAAGGCACGAGAATCATCGCGGGTTTTACACGGCTCCTCGAGGAAGGCAATGCGCCCGCGATAATCCGGATTGACGTATTTCGCAAACTGCTGTGCTTTTAGCGGCGTCCAGGCACGATTGGCATCAAGACGTAAATGCAGATCGGGGATCGCCTCAAGCAGCAGGTTAGCCACCATTCCGTCACGTACGGCTTCATACAGGCCGACTTTGATCTTCGCGACCTTTTCACCCGGCATATCCGCCAACTGCAGCACCAAATCATCAGGATCGCCGGTACACAGCGGCGCAGCGCGATAATTCGCCGCCTCCGGCAATGTACCTTCAAGCTCGGCGAGTGCGCAGCTTGCACCAAAGGCCACCGAAGGCAATTGCGGCAAGGAGGAATCCCCCTGCAGCCAGCCATTTACCCAAGCCAGCAGCGCGGTTTGCGCCTCTTCCCAGGTCTCCTGGCTGAAGCCCGGCAGTGGGGAGATCTCTCCCCACCCTTCACGCTCGCCGTCACGAAGGCAAACATATAGCCCGTCACGCGTTTTTAACCGCCTGTCACGCAAAATCACCCCCGCGTCCATGGGGATCTGCCAGCGGTATACCTGCGCGCTACGCATTACGGATTCCGTTTGAATTTGCTGAAGTCAGGCTGACGTTTCTGGTTGAACGCGTTACGGCCTTCCTGACCTTCTTCCGTCATGTAAAACAGCATGGTGGCGTTACCAGCCAGTTCCTGCAGACCCGCCTGACCATCGCAGTCGGCATTCAGCGCAGCTTTCAGGCAGCGCAGCGCCATTGGGCTGTTTTGCAGCATTTCACGACACCAGCGCACGGTCTCTTTTTCCAGATCCGCCAATGGAACCACGGTGTTGACCAGCCCCATATCCAGAGCCTGTTTCGCATCGTACTGACGGCACAGGAACCAGATTTCACGCGCTTTTTTCTGACCGACGATACGGGCCATATAAGATGCACCCCAGCCGCCGTCAAAGGAACCGACTTTCGGGCCAGTCTGACCGAAGATGGCGTTTTCAGCCGCGATCGTCAGGTCACACATCATGTGCAGCACGTGGCCACCGCCGATGGAATAACCTGCAACCATCGCCACAACCGGCTTCGGACAGGTACGAATCTGGCGTTGGAAATCCAGCACGTTCAGGTGATGTACGCCGGAGTCATCCTGGTATCCGCCGTAGTCGCCGCGTACTTTCTGATCGCCACCCGCGCAGAACGCTTTGTCGCCTGCACCGGTCAGAATAATCACGCCGATATTGTCGTCATAGCGCGCATCAGACATGGCCTGAATCATCTCTTTGACGGTAACAGGACGGAAAGCATTGCGTACCTGCGGACGATTGATGGTGATTTTTGCAATACCGTCGGTGGATTTTTCATAGCGAATGTCGGTGTAGCCTTCAGAGCAATCGAGCCATTCTACCGGTGCGTAAAGCATTGTTTCATCAGGATAGATCATAAAATGTCCTTTAGTCAGCGACGCAGAATCTGAGCCAGACAGTCCACCACGCCTGCGGGATTATCCCGATGCGCGTTGTGTCCGGCGTTACGAATCACATGGTTCGGTACTGACATTTCCGTCGCCAGAGCGCGGAACTTATCGTCACGTTCACCACATAAATAATAAAACGGAAATGTGCGCGCGGTGAGCGGCGCACGTAAATCAGGTTGACCAGCCAGCGAGGTCGCTTCCAGCATGGCGGCAAGCGTAGCGCCATTGTTCTGGCTACGCAGCGCCACCAGCATCTGGCGTTGCACAGGGATGAGTGAGGCGAAAACCGGTTGTTGATACCAGTCGTTAAAAACATCACTTAGTGGTTCGTTGCGAAAACGTGCAGCCCAGCGACCGTCGGAGAGGCGACGCTGTGCGCGTTCATCTTCGCTTTGCAGCCCCGGATGTCCGCCTTCGACCACCAGGCCGCAAAGTCCAGACATTCCCTGACAAGCGGCCATCATCGCCACTCTACCGCCAAGAGAATACCCCACCAGCCAGTAGTTAAGTATGTTGTAACTAAATAAAGTTTTACGCAGCAATTCGCTGACATCATCAAATCCGCTGACGTGAATATCAGCGGAACCGCCATGCCCGGGAAGATCGATATACAGTCGCGAATAATCCGTAAATTGCTCACCGACCGTCTGCCATTCCCGACAATCGCCGGAGAAGCCGTGCAGGAAAACCAGCCAGGGTGCATCCGCCTGGCCCTTGTTCGCCTGCGCATTCAGGATCATAGATGGCTCACCTGCGCCAGCAGTTGCTGCAGGGTTTGCGCCCCGTCAGTTTCATTGACTACCAGCTCAATCACCGTTGCTGTCGGAGTACGCCAGGCGCTCGCCAGTGCACTCTCCAGCTGCGCCCAGTTTTCCGGGCGATGATATTTGAGGTTAAACATGGCTGCCGCATGATCAAAATGCACGTTCTGCGGCATCAGATAGAACCGCTCACGCTCGCTTTGCGGTGTCGGCAGCAGGGAGAAAATCTGCCCACCGTTGTTGTTCACCACAATCAGGACAAACGGCGCGGAAACCTGGCGCAATAAGGCCAGCGCATTCAGGTCATACAGTGCCGATAAATCGCCGACGATAGCCAGCGTTGATTTCGCACTGGCACGCTGTACGCCTGCCGCCGTTGACAGCAGACCGTCAATCCCGCTGGCGCCGCGATTACTGTAAACCGGATAGCCTGCCGGAAGCTGCGAAAACGCATCAATCAGACGGACCACCAGGCTGTTCCCGACGAACAACTGCCCCTGTTCCGGCAGATACTCGCGAATGCGGTGCGCCAGTTGCGCTTCACCAAATGTCTCGCGACGCGCTGCCACCGCCTGCCAGGCCTGCTCAGCCAGGCGCGGGATCGCCACACACCAGGGCTGACGTTTCTCTGCCGGATGCAGTTCCAGCCAGTCGCCCACTTTCGCCACTAATCTACGCCCACGATGATGTGCGGGATCGAGGCGTCCTTCGATGTTATCGACAATCCAGTATTCTTGCGGGTTACAGGTGGCCTGCCATTGCAACAGACGTTTTCCGGTCAGGCTGCTGCCCAACTGCACCACAATCTGTGCCTGCTGTAACTCATCTACCGCTTTCGCGTTACCCAGCCACAAGTCGGCGCACGGCAGCGGCTGTCCGGTTTGCGACAGTACATCGCCAATCAGCGGCCAGCCTAACGTTTGCGCCCACAGCGCCACTTTCTTCCCCTCTTCCGCAGTCATGCGCCCGGCGATCACCACGCCGCGCTTTTGCCGCCAGAAGAACCAGTCACGCTGTTTGTCACTTTCCAGTCGACGCGCTTCGCGCAGCCAGGGTTTATCATCCTGCCACCAGTCGCCAAGGCGCTGCTGCCACTCAACGCCCGTGTCGTCCATTTCGCCATACAGCGGTTCCGCAAACGGGCAGTTAATGTGTACCGCACCGCTGTGCAGTGAGGCCAAGGCGTTATCGAGGGTGGAAACCAGCCAACTGGCGGGGATGTCCTGAGTCGGACGCGGTAAAGAGAGCGTTTGCGACGGATGAGAGGCAAACATTCCCGGCTGACGAATCGCCTGATTCGCCCCGCAGTCGATCAGTTCAGGCGGTCTGTCCGCCGTGAGTAAAATCAGTTTTTCACCGGTGAGGCCCGCTTCGATAAGCGCTGGATATAAATTCGCTACCGCCGTACCGGAGGTCACAATCACCGCGACCGGCTGCCGGCTAACCTTGGCCAGACCTAAGGCCAGATGCCCCAATCCGCGTTCATCAAAGTGGGTATGGTGGATAAAGGCAGAATTTTCCGCTGCGGCCAGCGTTAATGGCGTCGAACGAGAGCCAGGCGCAATGCAAACATGCCTGACGCCATGGCGAGTGAGAGCTTCCAGTATGACCGCCGCCCAGCGTCGGTTAAATGCGCTTACTGACATAAGATTGTCCGGTATCAATATTGCGACACAGTATAAAGAATCGAATAAATGGATTTTTGATATGAGTCGATAATGTGTGACTCATTAGGCTTCCATCTGTAATAAAGTACGTAAACCCGCCGCTTTATTGTCTATTTCCTGCCATTCTTGTTCAGGATCTGAGCCACGCACGATCCCGGCCCCGGCGTACAGGCGCACCACGTTACCGCTAATTTTCGCGGAACGTAGTGACACACAAAACTCGCTTTGCTGCAGAGAGATATATCCCGCAGAACCGGCATACCATTCACGTTCAAAAGGTTCATTATGCTGGATGAACGCGCGCGCCAGTTCACGCGGAATGCCCGCCACTGCCGCCGTTGGCTGGAGTTGCATCAAACAAAGCGTATCGTCCGGCTGATTCAGCTCCGTCCAGATACAGCGGCGCAGATGCTGCACTTTGCGCAGTCTGAGTACCTGCGGCGGCAATACGTCGAGAGTTTGCGTACAGTTTTGCAGCCGCTGGCAGATATCTTCCACCACCAGCATATTCTCGCGCTGGTTTTTATCATCTTTCATCAGCCACTCACCGAGTTGCCAGGCCCGGTGGTCGTCAGGATGATTCGCGACCGTTCCGGCCAACGCTTCGGTACGCAGCGCCGTGTCACGCCGCCGATACAGACGTTCGGGGGAAGACCCCAGAAAAGCGCATTCGGCGGAAAACGCCATAAAAAAATGGTAGCAGTTGAGGTTTAAACGACGACTGGAGGCCATGACCGCCGCCGCGTTAACCGGCTGAGAGAACTGTAAATCGGTCGCCCGCGCCAGTACCACTTTGTCGAGCGCTTCCCCGGCAATGGTTTGGGTGGCAAGCTCGATTAGGTGCGTCCAGCCGGCTTTATCCGGCCAGTGCTGTTCACCGGTTAAATTCAGGCGCAGAGCAGGAAGCGGCTTCACGTTGGCAAGCGCGGAAAGAAAAGCACGCGCGTGTGCGGCATCTTCAAGCAGCGAAACATCGCTATACAGATGTAACCGTAAGGTCGCCACGCCCGCGCAACGCCGCCATTCCAGCCGTGGTAGCAGCAAATTGCCGTGCTGGGGCTCAAACGCATTCAGGCCCCAGATGCGCAGTTCGGGATGATGGTCATACTGATGTAAAAACTGCTGGGCGACTGCCAGCGAGGAAAATGTTGCCACGGCCCCCAGCACGGCAGCTTCTTCATCGCCGTTACGCTGTTGCCAGTAAAACTGCGGCCAGACGGGTTGACTGGCCAGCCATCCTAAAGCGTCGAAAGCGTCATTCAGAGGGAAAGGGATGTCGTAAATACGAATGCCAGGAGCTGCCGGTATCTCTTGCGACAAAACGCGCATCAGACTTTCCAGCGCAGTAGTAATTGAATGCACGCAGACCTCTCCCTGTTAAAAACCTCTCATTATACGGGGTACTGACGAGAAAAAGCAGTACCCCCGTTTAGGGAGTACTGACAAATGCGATGAAGGTGTCGAATTTATCGCCGTGCTAACAATAAACCCATCACTAAACCGACCGTAGCGCCAACGCCTATCCCGCGCCACGGTTTGTCATGCACATAGTCATCTGCCCGGCAAACAGCTTGCTTCGCGCGATAATAATAGCTGTCCGAGGCGTGGCTGACGCGATTTCTCACATCTTCTAACGCCTGCTCGGCTTTCGCTTTTAGCTCAAGGTACTTCTGGTCAGCAGGATCGCCCGAAGAGCGAAGAACTTCTTCCAGCGTTTCACTCAATAATTCCAGGTCGTCATCAATACGTGATTCATAAGAATGAAAAGACATTATTTTCTCCCTTTCTATTTACGTACCCGCTAACTATAGACGACCAGCGCTGTTTACGCCTGATACCCCTCACGCGCCATGCCGATGTGCGGGATGCCATCTTCATCATAAACATTCGTAACCGGAACAAAACCAAACCGCGCGTAGAAAGATTGCAGATGCGCCTGTGCACCCAGGTATAGCGCCTTGTGCGGCCAGTGCTGTGCACAGGATGCCAGCGTCTGCGTCATCAACTGCTGCCCCAGTTTTTCCCCGCGTAACGCTTCGCTTATAATCACCCGACCGATAACCACAGGCTCAAGATCGTCGTCGCTTTTCAGAATCCTCGCATACGCTACCAGCTCTTCATTCTGCCACCCCAGAAGGTGTCGGTTTTCGCCCACTAAGTCATCGCCGTCCACATCCTGATACGGACACTGTTGCTCGACAACAAACACCGCACAGCGCAACTGAAGGATGGCATACAGCTGCTGGACTGTCAGTTCTGTATGGTGGAGATCTTGCCAGTGAATCATTGTCTGCCCCTTGGTTGTGATAACCTGAACACCCTGCCTTATTGATGGCGCAAAGTGTAACGCAAAGATGGAATTAATTTTCTTAGGCACGTCAGCGGGAGTCCCTACGCGCTCACGCAATGTAACGGCAATTTTACTCAATCTGCAACACCCGACTCAGGCGGGATTGTGGCTTTTCGATTGCGGTGAAGGAACGCAGCACCAGATGCTCACCACACCGTTCAATCCCGGAAAACTCGATCGTATTTTTATCAGCCATCTGCATGGCGATCACCTTTTTGGCCTGCCGGGATTGCTGTGCAGCCGCTCGATGTCCGGAAACGTCCAGCCGTTGACGCTGTACGGGCCAAAAGGATTACGCGAGTTTACCGAGACCGCATTACGCCTGAGCGGCTCCTGGACTGATTATCCACTGGAAATTGTGGAAATTACCGCCGGTGAGATTCTCGACGATGGCCTGCGTAAAGTGACCGCTTTTGCGCTGGAGCATCCGCTGGAGTGCTACGGTTTTCGCGTTGAGGAACATGACAAGCCCGGTGCGCTTAACTCCAACGCGCTGAAGGCAGTGGGTGTTAAGCCGGGACCGTGGTTTCAGGATCTCAAAGCTGGGAAAACCATCGTACTGGAAGATGGCCGTTCAATTAACGGTGCCGATTTTCTTGCCCCGGCAATACCGGGCAAATCAGTGGCGATATTTGGCGACACCGCGCCGTGCGCATCTGCCATCGAACTGGCAAAAAGTGTGGATGTGATGGTGCATGAAACCACGCTGGATACCTCAATGGAAGAAAAGGCCAACAGCCGGGGACACAGTTCCACCCGTCAGGCTGCACAATTGGCACGAGAGGCAGGCGTTGGCCGGTTGATTATGACCCACGTCAGCTCGCGCTATGATGAAAAAGGCTGCCAGCGATTGCTCGAAGAGTGCCGGGCGCTGTTTCCGGCAACCGAACTGGCTCACGATTTCGCCATTTTCACGGTTTAACGCTCTATTTTTCTGCCTCAGTGCCGATAACAGTAAAAAGGCTGGCGTTCACACTGAGGACAGGATGAATAATATTCAGAAAGACATTGATGACAGGACAAATCTAACCCTGTCTAACCGCTTTGAACTGCTGCTGTTTCGCCTCGGCACATCACTGAATGAGCAGAAATCAGAGCTGTTTGGTATCAACGTATTTAAGCTGCGCGAAATTGTCCCGATGCCTGCATTTACGCGTCCGGCGGGTATGAAAGCCCCGTTGCTGGGTATGGTGAATATTCGCGATCAGGTGATCCCGGTAATCGATCTGCCCGCCGTCGCGGGATGCAAACCTGAGACCGGACTTAACATCCTGCTGATCACCGAATACGCCCGCAGCGTACAGGCATTTGCAGTAGAGTCCGTGGAAAACATTATGCGCCTCGACTGGCAGCAGGTGCATACCGCCGAGAAAGCCGTCAATGGTCGCTACATCACCAGCATCGCCTGTCTGGATGACAACAAAGAGACCAACAACCTGGCGCTGGTACTCGACGTCGAACAGATCCTGTATGACATTGTGCCGTCAAACCACGATCTGCGCGCCACCAATCTGAAAACCAGTACATTCAATATCACACCGGGTGCGGTGGCGATTGTGGCTGAAGATTCTAAGGTCGCTCGCGCAATGCTGGAAAAAGGGCTAAACGCCATGAACATTCCACATCAGATGCATGTCACAGGCAAAGATGCGTGGGAAAAAATACAGCAGCTTTGTGCAGAAGCGCAGGCGGAAGGTAAACCCATCAGCGAGAAAATTGCCCTGGTACTCACCGATCTGGAAATGCCGGAGATGGACGGTTTTACGCTGACCCGCAAGATTAAGACAGATGAACGTTTGAAGAAGATCCCGGTTGTCATTCACTCGTCCCTTTCCGGTAGTGCCAATGAGGATCACGTGCGCAGAGTGAAGGCCGATGGCTACGTCGCAAAGTTCGAGATCAACGAACTGTCTTCCGTTATTCAGGAAGTGTTGGAACGTGCGGCGAAGGACCTTAATGGGCCGCTGGTAAGTCGTCAGATTTCAGCCTGATAATCTTCACCGCATAAAAAAACCCGCCGAGGCGGGTTTTTTCGTTTCAGGATGTCGCTTACATCAGCGGCGTCGCTAACTGCACGATGCTGATCAGCGGTTGCGGGTAGATACCCAGCACCAGGACCAACAGCGCAGAGATCAGCACCACGATACCGCCCGCACTGTACTGCCAGTTAGACGGCGCATCGCGGTTCAACTGCTGAGGAGCGCTCAGGTACAGGCTCACGGCAACGCGCAGGTAGTAGTACAAACCAATCGCGGAACCGACCACCACGGCGGCAACCAGCCACCACAGGTTAGCCTGCACACCGACCGCCAGTACGTAGAACTTACCGATAAAGCCCAGCGTCATCGGGATACCTGCCAGAGACAACATCATCACCGTCATCACTGCCGCGAGGATCGGACGATGCCAGAACAGACCACGGTAGGAGAACAGTGAGTCTGCATCCGGGCCACGGTATGGGCTGGACATCAGGCTGACCACGCCGAACGCGCCGAGACTGCTGAACAGATAACCGGCCAGATACACGCCTACCGCTTCCATCGACATCTCGCCACTTTGCAGGGCAATCAGCGCCACCAGCAGGTAGCCGAGGTGAGAGATAGAGGAGTAACCGAGCAGACGCTTGATGTTGGTCTGGCTCAACGCCATCAGGTTACCAAAGATGATGGACGCAAAGGCAATCACACCCAGCACAATACGTACCGCTTCGCTGTCACCAACCGGCGCGTACAGGAACAGACGCATCACCACGCCGAAGATAGCGATTTTGCTCGCCGTCGCCAGGAAGGTGGAAACCGGAGCCGGAGCGCCCTGGTATACGTCTGGCGTCCACAGGTGGAACGGTACCAGAGAGAGTTTAAAGCCAAGGCCAACAATCATCATACCGAAGCCTGCCAGCAGCAGCGGCTCATTCAGCATGCCATCGCCGAGGCTCTTACCGAGTGCCACAAACGACAGGTTGCCAGACTGCGCGTACACCAGCGCCATACCGAACAGCAGGAAGGAAGACGCTGCGGCAGACAGAATGGTGTATTTGATACTGGCTTCCAGCGAACGTTTCTGACGGAACGCATAGCCCACCAGGCCAAACAGCGGCAGAGAGATCAGTTCGATACCGAGGAACAGCGCCGCCAGATGGTTAGCGTTAGCCAGCAGAATACCGCCGAGCGCAGCAATCAGCACCAGCAGGTAGAACTCTTCCCGGTTGTCGTCATAGCCTTCCAGCCACGGGTAAGCAAAAGTACAGGTGGCAAGGCTCGCCAGCAGTACCATCCCGGTGTAGAGCATGGCGAAACCGTCAACCCGCATCAGCGGGGTGACGTCCATAGCGCCCGCCTGGCCAACAAACCAAAGCGAAACCAGCGCGGCGTTAAGCCCAATGACCGACAGTGTGGCATTGAGGAAGTGATTGCGTCGCCACGCAATGGAGAGCATTACAACCACCACCGTCAAGCCGACGATCAGCAGCGGTAGCAGCGCAATCAGGTTTTGTGGAGTTATTGTCATGGCGATTTACGGCCTTGTAGTAGTAACGGAATTAACAAACCACTGCTGGATGTTGCTCATCGCAGAATGCGAAGTATCCAGAATCGGCTGCGGATAGAAGCCAAGCAGTACCAGAAGCACGACCAGCAACAGGATGATAAACAGCTCACGCAGCGACATCCCTGGCAGTTCAACACTGGCAATCTGGCTTTTCGCTTTACCGAAGTAAGCGCGATGCAGCATCGCCAGCGAGTAAACAGAGGCAAACACCAGACCGAAGGTCGAGATCACCGTAATGACCGGAACCACCTGGTAGCTGCCGAACAGAATCATAAATTCGCCAACGAAGTTACCGGTACCCGGCATACCCAGCGTACAGACTGCGAAGAACATCGACAGCGCAGGCAGCCATTTCATTTTGCCCCACAGGCCGCCCATCATACGCATATCACGCGTATGCAGACGTTCGTACAGCTGACCACACAGAATGAACAGACCGGCCGCAGACAGACCGTGCGCAATCATCTGGATAACCGCACCCTGGTACGCCAACTGGCTGCCGGTGTAGATAGCAATCAGGACGAAGCCCATGTGGGATACGGAGGTATAGGCAATCAGACGCTTGATGTCGTACTGATTAAAGGCCATCCACGCGCCGTAGAAAATACCGATAACGCCGAGCCACATGGCGATAGGTGCAAACTCAGCCGAGGCGTTCGGGAACAGCGGCAGAGAGAAGCGCAGCAGACCGTAGGCTGCGGTTTTCAGCAAGATCCCCGCCAGGTCAACGGAACCTGCGGTCGGTGCCTGGGAGTGCGCGTCCGGCAACCAGCCGTGCAGCGGAACCACCGGCATTTTCACCGCGAAGGCAATGAAGAAGCCCAGCATCAGCAGATATTCTACGCCGTGGGACATCGGGGTGTTCAGCAGTTCTTCATAGTTGAAGGTCCAGACGCCGGTTGCTTTATAATGCACAAACACCAGCGCCAGGATGGCAATCAACATCACCAGACCACTCGCCTGGGTATAAATGAAGAACTTGGTTGCCGCCGTGATACGCGTTTTACCGTCAGAAGCTTTATGCCCCCACAGCGCGATCAGGAAGTACATCGGCACCAGCATCATTTCCCAGAAGAAGAAGAACAGGAACATGTCGATGGCAAGGAACACGCCGATCACGCCGCCGAGAATCCACATCAGGTTCAGGTGGAAGAAGCCCTGGTATTTTTCGATTTCATTCCAGGAACACAGCACCGCCAGAACGCCGAGCAGACCGGTCAGCACCACCATCAGCAATGACAGACCGTCGATTGCTAAATGAATAGAGATGCCAAAGCGCGGGATCCACGGCACGACAAACTCAGACTGCCACTGCGGAATACCGGTGGATTGCGTCAGTGAATAGCCGCCCTGCAACCACAGTTGCAGGCCAAGTGCCAGCGTCAGTCCCATGGTAATCAGCGCAATCCAGCGTGGCATCTTCACGCCAAAGCGTTCGGTCTGCCAGCACAGGAAGCCGCCGATAAAGGGAATCAGTATTAGCCAGGGTAATAACATGGCGATATTTGTTCCTTTTTAAGGCCTCTAACAGAGGCCTGATTTTCAACGAATTTGAATAAAATTCACTTTACGATCAATGCAGAACCATCAGCAATGCCAGCACGACGACCGCACCGATGCTCATTGACGCGACATACCAGCGCAGATAACCGTTCTCGCTGAGCAGCAGACCTTTGCCTGCAAAGCGGGAGAGCACAGCCGGGATATTCATCATCGAGTTAAGCGGATCGCGTTTCAGCAACCAGGCAACACCCAGGAACGGCTTGACGAACACTTTGTCATACAGCCAGTCAAAGCCCCAGGCGTTATACCACCAGGTGCCCAACAGACGGCCCGGCGCACTGTTGGCAATCGAAGTCACCAGCGTGCGTTTGCCCAGCCACAGCCATGCTGCAATCAGGATGCCCGCGATCGCAACAATACCGGAGGTAATTTCCAGCGTCATCACGCTGCCATGCGGCAGTTCGGTCGTTGCCGGAAGCACGCCATGCAGCGGAGGCACGATCAGCGCGCCAACGAAGGTGGACAGGATCATCAGCACAATCAGCGGCAGATGGTGGGTAATCCCCTTCCCTGCGTGCGCGTGAATTTGTTCTTTGCCGTGGAACACGATGAAAATCATACGGAAGGTGTACAGAGAGGTCATAAACGCACCGACCAGACCTGCAACCATCAGATTGATATGACCGTTCGCCATCGCACCAGCCAGAATCTCATCCTTACTGAAGAAGCCTGCGGTAATCAGCGGCAGAGCCGACAGCGCCGCACCACCGATCAGGAAGCAGAGATACACCAGCGGAATAGACTTACGCAGGCCACCCATTTTGAAGATGTTCTGTTCGTGGTGGCAGGCAAGGATAACCGAGCCGGATGCCAGGAACAGCAGCGCTTTAAAGAAGGCGTGCGTCATCAGGTGGAAAATCGCCGCATCCCATGCCTGAACGCCAAGCGCCAGGAACATGTAGCCAATCTGGCTCATGGTGGAGTACGCGAGAACACGTTTGATGTCGGTCTGAACCAGTGCAGCAAAACCTGCCAGCACCAGCGTGATAGCCCCGATAATCCCCACCAGGTGCAGAATTTCCGGCGTCAGCAGGAACAGGCCGTGAGTACGTGCAATCAGGTAGACACCAGCGGTAACCATCGTTGCGGCGTGGATAAGCGCAGAGACAGGCGTCGGGCCGGCCATCGCGTCAGCAAGCCACGTCTGCAACGGCAGCTGTGCCGATTTACCGACCGCACCGCCCAGCAGCATCAGGGTCGCCCACATCAGCATATTATTGCCGTCTGCAAAGTGCGCAGGCGCCAGTTCAACCATCTCACGGAAGTTCAGCGTGCCAAGCTCGTTGTAGAGAATGAACAGTGCGAACGCCAGAAACACGTCACCCACACGGGTCACCACGAAGGCTTTCATTGCCGCTGCGCCATTCTTCGGATCGGTATAGTAGAAACCGATCAGCAGATAGGAGCACAGGCCCACGCCTTCCCAGCCGAGGTACATCAGCAGCAGGTTATCCGCCAGTACCAGAACGACCATGCTGGCGATAAACAGGTTGGTGTAGGCGAAGAAACGAGAGTAACCCTCTTCTCCACGCATATACCAGGAGGCGAACATGTGGATCAGGAAACCGACGCCGGTTACCACGGAGAGCATGGTTAGCGACAAGCCGTCCAGCACCAGGTTAAAACCGATGTTAAAGTCACCAACAGACATCCACGTCCACAGCGGCTGACTGTAGGCCTGCTGGCCATTGGCGAAGAAATCAACGCCAACAAATGCGGTGACCAGCGCGGCCAGGCCAATCGACCCGACACCCACGGTAGCAGACAGATTTTCTGACCAACGGCCGCGAGAGAACGCCAGTAATACAAAGCCAATAAATGGCAGAATAATGGTTAAGGCAAGCATGTTCATCCACGCATCTCACTTACTGAATCGATGTTCAGGTTCTGGCGACGGCGATGAAGTTGCAGCAACAGCGCAAGTCCAATGCTCGCTTCCGCAGCCGCAAGGCTGATGGCGAGAATGTACATCACCTGACCATCGGTCTGGCCCCAGTAGCTTCCGGCGACCACAAAGGCCAGCGCAGAGGCGTTAATCATGATTTCCAGACCGATCAGCATAAACAGCAGATTGCGGCGGATAACCAGACCGGTTAAGCCCAGTACGAATAAGACAGCCGCGAGGATCAGTCCATGTTGTAAGGGGATCATGCGTGCTCCTCCGTTTTTCTTTTCGCGCGGTCATCAGTGCGGTTGCTCAGCACTTCGCCAGAACGCTCTTCGCGACCAACATGGAAGGCCACAACCAGACCCGCCAGCAGCAGCATAGAAGCCAGTTCAACTGCCAGGACATAAGGTCCGAACAGCGAAATACCGACCGCTTTCGCGCTAATTGGCGTCCCGTCTATGCCCTGATCGTTAACGCCGAGAATGGCGTAAACAATCACTACCAGCATGATAGCCGACAGAACCGCCGGACCAATCCACACCTGCGGTTTCAGCCACTGGCGTTCCTGTTCGATTTCAGCACCGCCCAGGTTGAGCATCATGACCACGAACACGAACAGCACCATGATGGCACCCGCGTAGACGATAATTTCCAGCGCACCCGCGAAGTAAGCACCCAGCGAGAAGAACACCCCAGAAATCGCCAGCAGCGAAATAATCAAGTACAGCAGTGCGTGTACCGGATTGGTGTGGGTGATGACCCGCAAGGTTGCGAGAATGGCTATCAGGCCACAGATATAAAAAGCGAACTCCATTGCCCCTCTCCTTACGGTAACAGGCTCTTGACGTCGATAGGCTTGGCTTCGTTCTCTGCTTCGCCCTTATCTTTGCCGTCGATTGCCATACCTGCCATCCGGTAGAAGTTATATTCCGGATATTTACCCGGACCGGAGATCAGCAGATCCTCTTTCTCGTAAACCAGATCCTGGCGCTTGTACTCACCCAGTTCGAAATCTGGCGTAAGCTGAATGGCCGTTGTCGGACAGGCTTCTTCGCACAGACCGCAGAAAATGCAGCGTGAGAAGTTGATGCGGAAAAACTCCGGATACCAGCGACCATCTTTGGTCTCTGCTTTTTGCAGAGAGATACAGCCTACCGGACACGCTACTGCACACAGGTTACAGGCAACGCAGCGCTCTTCGCCGTCCGGGTCGCGCGTCAGAACGATACGACCACGAAAACGGGGCGGTAGATAGACCGGCTCTTCCGGGTACATCTGCGTTTCGCGTTTTGCGAACGCATGCAGGCCGATCATCCAGATACTACGAAGCTGGGTGCCTGCGCCTACAAGTAATTCTTTTAAGGTCATGGTCTTTGTGTCCCTTATTGCGCCTGCCACAGAATGACAGCCGCCGTTACCAGCAAATTGACGAGCGTCAGCGGCAGGCAAACTTTCCAGCCGAAGGACATTACCTGGTCATAACGAGGACGCGGTAACGACGCACGAATCAAAATGAACATCATCATAAAGAACGCGGTTTTCAGCGCGAACCAGACGAATGGCGGTAAGAACGGGCCATGCCAGCCACCGAAGAACAGGGTAACCATCAGCGCAGAAATGGTGACGATACCGATGTACTCACCCACGAAGAACAGACCGAATTTCATTCCGGAATATTCAATGTGGTAACCATCAGCCAGTTCCTGCTCGGCTTCCGGCTGGTCAAACGGGTGACGGTGGCAGACCGCTACGCCCGCGATGGCAAAGGTGACAAAACCAAAGAACTGCGGAATAACGTTCCAGATATCAGCCTGGTTATTGACGATGTCGGTCATGTTAAATGAACCGGCTTGCGCCACTACGCCCATCAGGGAAAGCCCGAGGAACACTTCGTAGCTCAGGGTCTGCGCAGACGCACGCATCGCGCCGAGCAACGAGTATTTGTTGTTGCTCGACCAACCGGCAAACAGCACCGCGTACACCGCCAGACCTGCCATCATCAGGAAGAACAGGATCCCGATGTTAAGGTCGGCCACCACCCAGTTCGGGCTGACCGGCACAATAGCGAAGGCCAGCAGCAGCGAAGTAAAGGCGATCATCGGTGCCAGGGTAAAGATGACGCGATCCGAGAATTTCGGGATCCAGTCTTCTTTAAAGAACATCTTGATCATGTCCGCAACCAGCTGGAGCGAACCGCCCCAGCCCACACGGTTCGGTCCGTAACGGTTCTGGAACAGACCCAGCAGACGACGTTCACCAAAGCTCATGAATGCCCCGCAGGTGACCACCACCAGCAGGATCACCACCGCTTTGAGAATGCTCAGCAGGATCTCAATCAGATCGGGTGTAATCCAACTCATTGTTGTGCCTCCTGCAGATCCTCAAGACGCGCACCTGCCAGAACTGGCGCGATACCCGGCATACCCATCGGCAAACCAACCTGCCCCGCCGTCAACCCTTCAGAGATTTCAACCGGTAATGTGACCGTGCTGCCATCATAACTAAAGGAAACGTGCGTACCGGTATTGACGCCCAACTTCGCGGCATCAGCCGGATTGAGTTTAATGTACGGCTGCGGCATGCGGGTCTGGATGACCGGCGCGCGCTGGGACATTTCGTCGCTGCCAAACAGATGATAGTACGGTGCGATACGCCACTGACCATCCTGCGCCTGGAAGCTCGCCGGAACGGTAGTAAAGTAGTCCAGACCACCTTCAGACGCTTCGATCAGACGCACACCCGGGTCGCCATGACGCAGTTTTCCGCCCACTTCATCCTGGAACTTGTTCCACGCTTGTGGAGAGTTCCAACCTGGTGCCCAGGCAAACGGAATTTGCGAACGCGGCGCAGACGGCTGGTTGTTCCCTTCCATAGAGAAGGCAAACATGGTGTCTTTGTCCTGCGGTTGACGCGGTTCATGTACGCTGATGTTGGCACGCATAGCGGTACGACCACTGTAACGATGCGGCTCACGCGCCAGTTTCTGCCCGCGAATACGGAAGCTCGCGTCCGGCGCGGCATCTTTAATGCCTGCCAGCTGCGGCAGCGCGGCCACGGCTGCGTCGATCACGTGATCAAGCTGCGTCCAGTCCACTTCACGGCTCTGCACGGTGCTGTGCAGTGAGTGCAGCCAGCGCCAGCTTTCCAGCATGACAATGTTGCTGTCGTAGTAGCTTGGGTCATACACCTGGAAGAAACGCTGTGCGCGGCCTTCGTTGTTAATGACCGTACCATCGCTTTCAGCGAAGCTTGCAGCGGAAAGCACCAGATGGGCGTTTTCCATAATCGCAGTGCGCTGATGGTCAACAACCAGTACCAGCGGTGCTTTCGCCAGCGCGGCGTTAACACGCGTTGCAGAAGCATGGCGATGCAGATCGTTTTCCAGTACCACAACGGCATCAGCGCGACCTGTTTCCAGCTCAGTCAGCGCATCCTCAAGGGAGCCACCGCCAATCATGCCGAGGCCCATGCTGTTAACAGAGCGAGCAATCATGGTGATGCCGACGT
Source organism: Citrobacter tructae (assembly GCF_004684345.1). Taxonomy (NCBI): domain Bacteria; kingdom Pseudomonadati; phylum Pseudomonadota; class Gammaproteobacteria; order Enterobacterales; family Enterobacteriaceae; genus Citrobacter; species Citrobacter tructae. The sequence continues at coordinate 154,992 of NZ_CP038469.1, read as the reverse complement.
CCGCGCCGCGACCTTTCAGTGCTTTCGCCACGTTGGCAGCGGCCTGAATCACTTCAGCGCTACCGGCATTAGTACCGGAAATAATCAGCGGTTTCTTCGCCCCGGCCAGCGCCTGAACGATGACATCGATTTTGTTCTGCAGGTCACGATCGATACCGTCAACAGCCGGGGCGTTGTTATCCAGCGCATGGGCGATAGCAAAACCTAAACGCGCCTGATCTTCAACCGGCGCACGGTAGGTCCATGCCGCGATATCATCCAGACGGGTGCTGTCGACGTTAGTCACGAACAGCGGGTGTTTGGCGCGCTGGCCGATGTTGAGGATGGCCGCGATCTGCCAGTCGGCCACTTTCTGCGCCGCCGCCATTTCACGTGCTTTGCCTTTCACCGCCTGACGTACCGCCAGCGCAACGCGTGCGCCGGTCTGGGTGACATCTTCGCCCAACACCAGAACCGCATCATAAGATTCGATTTCGCGCAGTGCCGGGGTATGAATACCGCCGTCACGCAGCACGCTCAGCGCCAGTTGCAGACGGTCCAGTTCGCCTTGAGCGATACCGGTATAGAAGTTATCCGCACCGACCAGTTCACGCAGCGCGAAGTTGCTTTCAACGCTGGCGCGCGGAGAGCCAATGCCGATCACTTTCTTCGACTGACGCAGAATGTCAGCCGCGCCCTGCATTGCCTGCTCGGCGTTGAGGGTGATCAGGTCATCGCCACGACGCTGTACCGGCTGACGCGGACGGTCTTTCAGGTTCACGTAACCATAGCCAAAACGACCACGGTCGCAGAGGAAGTAATGGTTAACGGTACCGTTATAGCGGTTTTCAATACGACGCAGTTCGCCATAACGCTCACCCGGGCTGGTGTTACAGCCAATGGAACACTGCTGGCAGATGCTTGGCGCAAACTGCATGTCCCATTTACGGTTATAACGCTCGGAGTGCGTTTTATCAGTGAACACGCCGGTCGGGCAAATTTCTACCAGGTTACCGGAGAATTCGCTTTCCAGAACGCCATCTTCCGGGCGACCGAAGTAGACGTTGTCATGTGCGCCATACACGCCCAGATCCGCGCCATCGGCGTAATCTTTGTAGTAACGAACGCAGCGATAGCAGGCGATGCAGCGGTTCATTTCGTGAGAGATGAACGGCCCCAGGTCCTGGTTACGGTGGGTGCGCTTGGTAAAGCGGTAGCGACGGAAGCTATGACCGGTCATTACGGTCATATCCTGAAGGTGGCAGTTACCGCCCTCTTCGCAGACCGGACAGTCGTGTGGGTGGTTAGTCATCAACCACTCCACTACGCTTTCACGGAACTGTTTCGCTTCTTCGTCATCAATCGAAATAAAGGTGCCTTCGGTAGCCGGTGTCATACAAGACATCACCAGGCGACCACGCGTGTCTTCCGCGTTTTGATATTGCTTCACCGCACACTGGCGGCAAGCACCGACGCTTCCCAGCGCCGGGTGCCAGCAAAAGTACGGAATATCAAGGCCGAGGGACAGACAAGCTTCTAGCAGATTGTCCGCTCCGTTGACCTCATATTCTTTGCCGTCTACATGAATCGTAGCCATAGTCAGCATGCTTCCAGTTGGCTCGGTCGTAACCGAGCGTTAATCGAATTTCTTATCGCGACACAGGGCTAACCCTGCAATCACCAGCGTTCTTTCAGCAGGTTCGGCTGAATACCACCAATAGCGTGGGTATTGCTGAAGGTCTGCTTGATGCCAGCTTCGAATTCTTCGCGGAAATATTTAATCGCGCTCTGCAGCGGTTCGACTGCACCCGGTGCGTGCGCACAGAAGGTTTTGCCCGGACCGAGGAAACGACACAGTTGCTCAAGTGTCTCGATATCCCCAGGCTGACCTTCGCCACGCTCCAGCGCGCGCAGAATTTTCACGCTCCACGGCAGACCATCACGGCACGGTGTACACCAGCCACAGGACTCGCGGGCAAAGAACTCTTCCAGGTTACGCACCAGCCCAACCATACCAATCTCATGATCGACTGCCATCGCCAGCGCGGTACCCAGACGGCTGCCCGCTTTACCGATGCTTTCGAACTCCATCGGCAGGTCGAGGTGCGCTTCGGTGAGGAAGTCAGTACCCGCACCGCCCGGCTGCCAGGCTTTAAACTTCAGGCCATCGCGCATGCCGCCAGCGTAATCTTCGAGGATCTCACGCGCGGTAGTGCCGAACGGCAGCTCCCACAGTCCCGGATTCTTCACGCGACCGGAGAAGCCCATCAGCTTGGTGCCAGCATCTTTGCTCTTCGAGATGTTCTGGTACCACTCCACGCCCTGATCGAGAATCGCTGGAACGTTACACAGAGTTTCGACGTTGTTAACGCAAGTCGGTTTACCCCATGCACCAGAGCTTGCCGGGAACGGCGGCTTGGAACGCGGGTTAGCACGACGACCTTCGAGAGAGTTAATCAGCGCGGTTTCTTCACCACAGATGTAACGCCCTGCCCCGGTGTGCACAAACAGCTCGAAATCGAAACCGGTGCCCATAATGTTTTTGCCAAGCAGACCGGCTTCGGTCGCTTCAGCAATCGCGCGACGCAAATTCACAGCCGCTTCGATATATTCACCGCGCAGGAAGATATAACCACGGTATGCTTTCAGCGCAAACGCGGAGATCAGCATACCTTCCACCAGCAGGTGCGGCAGCTGTTCCATCAACAGGCGGTCTTTATAGGTGCCCGGTTCCATTTCATCGGCGTTGCACAGCAGGTAACGGATGTTCATGGATTCGTCTTTCGGCATCAGGCTCCACTTCAGACCGGTGGAAAAGCCCGCGCCGCCGCGCCCTTTCAGGCCAGCGTCTTTAACCTGATTGACGATTTCGTCCGGTGAAAGGCCGGTCAGGGCCTTACGCGCACCTTCGTAGCCGTTTTTGCTACGGTATTCGTCCAGCCATACCGGCTGTTTGTCATCACGCAGACGCCAGGTCAGCGGATGCGTTTCGGGAGTACGGATAATGTCTTTCATTTATACCGCTCCAGCAGTTCGGGAATGCCTTCCGGGGTCAGGTGAGCGTGAGTGTCCTCATCGATCATCATGTTCGGCCCCTTGTCGCAGTTCCCCAAGCAACAGGTCGGCAGCAGCGTAAAGCGACCGTCAAAGGTCGTCTGCCCCGGCTTGATGTTGAGTTTTTTCTCAAGCGCAGCCTGGATCCCCTGATAGCCGTTGATATGGCACACCACGCTGTCGCAGTAACGGATCACGTGGCGACCTACCGGCTGGCGGAAGATCTGGCTGTAAAATGTCGCAACACCTTCAACGTCGCTTGCCGGGATACCCAGCACGTCAGCGATCGCATAGATCGCCCCATCCGGCACCCAGCCACGCTGCTTCTGAACAATTTTCAGCGCTTCAATGGACGCCGCACGCGGGTCTTCGTAGTGGTGCTTCTCGTGCTCAATCGCTTCACGCTCAGCCGCACTCAGCTCAAAAGCCTCGGTTTGTGGTTGTTGATTCTCGTGCATAATTAGCGGTCCACATCTGACATAACAAAATCGATACTACCCAGATGGACGATCAGGTCGGACACCAGGCTGCCGCGTACCGCTACCGGGATCTGCTGCAAATGCGCATAGCTCGGAGTACGGATACGAGTACGGTAACTCATGGTGCTGCCATCGCTGGTCAGGTAGTAACTGTTGATACCCTTGGTTGCTTCCACCATCTGGAAGGATTCCTGCGCCGGCATAACCGGGCCCCACGACACTTGCAGGAAGTGGGTGATCAGGGTTTCGATATGCTGCAGCGTGCGCTCTTTCGGCGGTGGCGTGGTCAGCGGGTGATCCGCTTTGAACGGGCCTTCCGGCATGTTGTTGAGGCACTGCTCAAGGATGCGCAGACTCTGACGCAGCTCCTCAACTTTCAGCATCACGCGGGTATAGCAGTCGGAAACACCACCGCCAACCGGGATTTCGAAGTCGAAGTTTTCATAGCCAGAATACGGACGTGACTTACGCACGTCGAAATCAATTCCGGTTGCACGCAGCGCAGCACCTGTACAACCCCAGTCCAGCGCTTCTTTCTTACCGTAAGCGGCAACGCCTTGAGAACGGCCTTTCAGGATGGTGTTGCGCAGTGCGGCTTTCTCGTAGGAATCCAGACGCTTCGGCATCCAGTCGAGGAAATCACGCAGCAGTTTGTCCCAACCACGCGGCAGGTCGTGCGCGACACCGCCGATACGGAACCAGGCCGGGTGCATACGGAAACCGGTGATTGCTTCTACCACGTCATAGATTTTCTGACGGTCGGTAAAGGCGAAGAACACAGGGGTCATCGCGCCGACGTCCTGAATGAACGTGGAGATATACAGCAGGTGGCTGTTGATACGGAACAGTTCGGAAAGCATGACGCGAATCACGTTGACGCGATCCGGTACTGTAATGCCCGCCAGCTTTTCTACCGCCAACACGTAAGGCATTTCGTTCACGCAGCCGCCGAGGTACTCGATACGGTCAGTGTACGGAATGTAGCTGTGCCAGGACTGACGTTCACCCATCTTTTCGGCACCACGATGGTGGTAGCCGATGTCAGGCACGCAGTCGACTATCTCTTCGCCGTCAAGCTGGAGAACAATGCGGAATGCACCGTGAGAAGACGGGTGGTTCGGACCGAGGTTAAGGAACATGAAGTCCTCGTTTTCGGTACCGCGTTGCATGCCCCAGTCTTCTGGTTTGAAGGTCAGTGATTCCATTTCCAAATCCTGCTTGGCTTTAGTCAGCTCAAACGGATCGAATTCAGTCGCACGCGCCGGGTAATCTTTACGCAGCGGATGGCCTTCCCAAGTATGCGGCATCAGCAGACGCGTCAGGTGCGGGTGGCCTTCGATATCGATACCAAACATTTCCCAGGTTTCACGCTCATACCAGTTGGCGTTAGGGAACAGTTTGGTGAAAGTCGGTACGCGCAGATCGTTTTCAGATAATGCCACCTTGAGCATGATATCGCGATTGCGTTCAATGGAGATCAGGTGATAGAAAACGGAAAAATCCGCGGCGGGTAACCCTTCGCGGTGCGTACGCAGACGTTCGTCCATGCCGTGTAAGTCAAACAGCATGACGTAAGGTTTCGGCAGTCTCTTTAAGAAATCGCCAACTTCCAGTAATTGTTCACGCTTGACCCAAACAACGGGTACCCCGGTGCGAGTCGCCTGAACGGTAAAGGCATCCGGCCCAAAACGGTTACGCAGTTCGCCAATGACCGGGTCATCGAGATGATCCCGTGTTTGCCATGCAGCGTCTTGCGCGGTTAAGTCGGTCATATTGTTCACCATTGCAAATGGTCCGTGGTGGTCGGCAGTGCTTCGCGCTATTTATGTAGTGATAAACGAAGGAAGTGCTGCTGCCGACGGGCGCAAATTAAATCTCGTCCGGTGTGCGAAGATTCGTTACAGCAATACGTTCGCCGCGCTTACGCTCGCGCTCTGACTGCATATTGGCGCGATAAACGCCCTGATCGCCAACCACCCAGGAGAGCGGACGGCGTTCTTTACCAATGGAGTCTTGCAGCAGCATCAGCGCCTGCATGTAAGCTTCTGGACGCGGCGGACATCCTGGGATGTACACATCTACCGGGATAAACTTATCAACGCCCTGTACGACGGAGTAAATATCATACATACCGCCGGAGTTAGCACATGCGCCCATGGAAATAACCCACTTCGGTTCCAGCATCTGATCGTAGAGGCGCTGAATAACCGGGGCCATTTTGGTAAAGCAGGTACCAGCCACGACCATCAGGTCTGCCTGACGCGGAGATGCACGCAATACTTCTGCACCAAAACGGGCCACGTCATGCACGGCGGTGAACGAAGTCACCATCTCAACGTAGCAGCAGGAAAGGCCAAAGTTGTATGGCCAAATTGAGTTTTTACGGCCCCAGTTAACCATGTCATGCAGTTTGCCCATGAACACATTTTTGTTAACTTCTTGCTCCAGGGGGTCGGTTACGATCTCCTGTTTTTGCAGGGGGTAACGGTCGTTCTCACCGTTAGGATCTATGCGGGTGAGCGTATAATCCATCTTAATGCCTCGCGGTTAGCGTTGACGATTAGCGATACTGTTCGTTTCCGGGTTCATACGCTCGCGGCGTGAACGCGCGGGCGTCCAGTCCAGCGCGCCAATACGCACCAGATAAACCAGACCTGCCAGTAACACAAAAATAAAAATTGCAGCTTCCACAAAGCCAATCCAGCCGCTTTCACGGATAGACGTAGACCATGCGAAAAGATACAGCGCTTCAACGTCGAAGATAACGAAGAACATGGCTACCAGATAAAACTTGGCAGACAGGCGCAAGCGGGCGGTGCCGACCGAGTCGATACCTGATTCAAACGGCACGTTTTTAGATCTCGCGCGCGCGCGACCACCTAAAAACCAGCCGCCGACGAGCATCAGGCAGCACAGGCCAATGGCAACAATAAGAAAGATAGCGAATGCCCAGTGATGAGCGATGATTTCAGTGGATGTTGACATACTCATTGCTTACTCATCAAAAGTAGCGCCAAATTCTCTGCTCTTTACGGCAGATGAACGCCACATCGATTCATGGGGAGGAATAAAAAAAACCTTACAATCACTGTAGAAAACCATTTATACAGCCAATTGATGGGGTTTTTTACTCCTTTCTATAACCTTTTGTCAACTTTAACAAAAGTTCCCTCACATTATTTTACACCAATTCAATTTCGTTAACATAAAGTGCTATTTAGACTCATTTCGATCGTGTCATCAGTCAATTTTAACGTTGTTGAATCGTGTCCGTAGTGAAGTAAAAAGATAATACACCTCTATTTTGACAGGAATTCGTGCAGATGCCTCCCCCTAAATGGGAGTATTTTCTTGATCTGTGACACGCTTTTGTTAATTCACCATAAAAAACAGCAACAATTTCTCTAGTTTTTTAACATGGAAACAATTAGCAACGCTGTTGATTGTTTTTCACCCTATTTCCAGTCTGTTTTTTTATCTGCTGATTTTGTTAAGTTTTCGTATAGAAAATGACATAAACCAGCAATATTTGCATAAAAAAAGAGCCGCTGGATGTTTTTTCATCATCAGTGGCTCTTTTTTACACTTACAGTTTAAAACGAATATTTGTGACGCGTTACTCAAAGTCGCCTTCAACAATCAGCGAATCATCTCCCCCTTCAGGGGTAAACTGATTGTATTGCCAAGGATTTTGATATGTCTGCATTGATTTAAAGATAACTTCTGCTAACTCATTTTTCGTGGTCGGATCGCTGCACAGCAGATACTCTGTATCAGGCAATGGCGGTAATCCGTCCGCAACACCCAGCACGCGTAAGTCAGGACTCATCATTTCAACGGGACGAGCCGTGACACCGAGGCCCGCTTTTACCGCAGCACGAACTGCTGCCAATGTTGAAGCGACATAGGCCAGACGCCACGGGATCTGCGCTGCGTTTAGCGTAGACAGCACGATGTCGCGAAACGGACTCGGATCGTCCAGCAGAACCAACGGTATCGGTTCACCTTTTTGCAGGATATATTCTGCTGCGCAATACCAGTGCGTAGGTGAGGTACGCAGATTCAGGCATTCAAAATCGCCTGGACGATTGGTGGTCACTACCAAATCCACTTCTTGGGATCTCAGCATATCGACCATGTAGGCGTTACGCTTAACTCTTACGTCCAGCGCAAGCTTCGGATAAACCGAACTTATGCGGTTGAGCAAAAACGGCAGTATCGTATCGGCGGATTCGTCAGAAGCGCCGATAGTTAACACTCCCTGAAGATTATTGAACATTAATGATGAGCAAGCCTCATCATTAAAACGCAGTATTTTTCTGGCGTAACCCAACAGCTGGATACCATGTTCGGTCAGCAGTTTGTTGCGTCCATGGCGCGCGAACAACTCTTTCCCCACGAGTTGCTCAAGGCGTTGCATTTGCTGACTCACTGCAGACTGAGTGCGACATACCGCAGCTGCCGCAGCCGCGAAGGTATTCAGATCGGCAACAGCAACGAAGGTTCTCAGCAGATCGAGATCGAGGTTAATTATCGGACGATTTGCATTTATCATAGTTTTTCACTTACTCGCGGGTCATACCGGGTTAATGCTGTGCATTCAGAATCAAACAACTCCATTTGTAATGTGCCTCCCTTGCAGTTTCGCTCAGTGTAACCAAGTGAAAATAAGGATGTATTTGGTTTAACAAGCGAAACAATTCTCTTTCTGAGCTATATAATACCCGTGACACTCATCGGAATATAGCAATGAGAAAGAGCCATATTTTTAGTAGCTGGATGATTCTAACTATTGGAAAACATGTAAATTTTGTAAATTTAAAAAATAGTTAATGAACAATAATTTACACATTAAGAACTAAGTTTTCAGTATGTTAGGAACAACAAACAAACATTTGAATTATCGTGAATTTCGTACTACGCATCATTTCATAGGGCTTATCTTAACCTAAAACCACTATATTTATAAGTGTTATCGCGAATAATTCGAGCCAAATTGGTGTGATGTCAGAGCAACGGTTTTCGTATTATTAGCCTATTCAACCCAGCGCTGTTTAAATATTAAATAATAATTAATTAAAAATTCCCCAATTCATTAATTTCACTTAACAATAGATTCACACCCGACTGCGCCCGGATCAGGCCGATAACAGTCTGTGCAGTTAAAACCTCAGTATTTTCGAATTACGTCATTCAGGTTAGGTGTCGGCGACCCTTTGCTGTACAGACTTAACTTTTTTTGACCAGACAAACCACCACACCAGAGCCAGCGTAGTGAAGCATAAAACCATTAAAATACAATTTTCAAGATTATTATTCTGATACAATTGCGTTACTTAGTTATTAACAGCTAATTATAACTTCACAGCTTTTCAAAACCTTCTACTAAAGACCCTTCAAAACTTACCGTCGTGGGAGTACATTGTGCTGGGCTGACTTCCACGGCAGGGAGTGGCATTCACAGCTAAAAAGGTCAACGTTATGTCCCCCATTGAAAAATCCAGCAAATTAGAAAACGTCTGTTATGACATTCGCGGCCCGGTTCTGAAAGAAGCAAAGCGCCTGGAAGAAGAAGGTAATAAGGTTCTGAAACTGAACATCGGCAACCCGGCGCCATTCGGGTTTGAAGCGCCCGATGAAATTCTGGTTGATGTGATCCGTAATTTGCCCACCGCGCAAGGATATTGCGACTCAAAAGGTCTTTATTCCGCCCGTAAAGCAATAATGCAGCATTACCAGGCTCGCGGGATGCGCGACGTTACCGTTGAAGACATTTATATCGGTAACGGTGTTTCCGAATTGATTGTTCAGGCGATGCAGGCGTTACTGAATAGCGGGGACGAAATGCTGGTACCTGCGCCTGATTATCCGCTGTGGACGGCAGCGGTATCGCTTTCCAGCGGTAAAGCGGTGCACTACTTGTGCGATGAATCCTCAGACTGGTTCCCGGACCTCGACGATATTCGCGCCAAAATCACCCCGCGCACGCGTGGGATCGTCATCATCAACCCCAACAATCCTACCGGCGCTGTCTATTCTAAAGAGCTGCTGATGGAGATTGTTGAGATTGCTCGCCAGCATAATCTCATTATCTTTGCTGACGAGATTTACGACAAAATTCTTTATGATGACGCGGAACATCATTCTATTGCCCCACTGGCCCCGGATCTGCTGACCATCACCTTCAACGGCCTGTCAAAAACTTACCGCGTTGCGGGTTTCCGTCAGGGCTGGATGGTACTGAACGGACCGAAGAAACACGCCAAAGGGTATATCGAAGGTCTGGAAATGTTGGCCTCAATGCGCCTGTGTGCCAACGTTCCGGCGCAGCATGCCATTCAAACCGCACTGGGCGGATACCAAAGCATTAGCGAATTTATCATGCCGGGTGGACGCCTGTATGAACAGCGCAACCGTGCCTGGGAACTGCTCAACGACATTCCCGGTGTATCCTGCGTGAAGCCACGCGGCGCGCTGTACATGTTCCCGAAAATTGATGCTAAGCGCTTCAACATTCATGACGACCAGAAGATGGTACTCGACTTCCTGCTACAGGAAAAAGTGCTGCTGGTCCAGGGTACGGCATTCAACTGGCCGTGGCCGGATCATTTCCGCATCGTCACGCTGCCGCGTATTGACGATATTGAAATGTCGCTGAGTAAATTTGAACGTTTCCTGTCAGGCTATCACCAGCTGTAATAAAGTAGAGTGCTACCGAGATTTGCATCCGGTAGCACTCTCTGCGCAAAATACCTTTACTGAAGTCACTGAGTAAGGGTCGTTATGAAGCAGAGCCATTTTTTTGCCCACCTCTCCCGTCTGAAACTCATTAACCGCTGGCCGCTGATGCGCAACGTGCGCACCGAAAACGTGTCTGAACACAGTCTGCAAGTGGCGATGGTTGCGCATGCACTGGCGGCAATCAAGAACCGAAAGTTTGGCGGTCAGGTTAACGCTGAACGCATTGCCCTGCTGGCGATGTATCACGATGCCTCCGAAGTGCTGACCGGTGACCTCCCTACCCCGGTGAAATACTTTAACTCGCAAATTGCCCAGGAATATAAAGCCATCGAGAAAATAGCCCAGCAGAAACTGGTCGATATGGTCCCTGATGAGCTGCGAGATATTTTTGCGCCGTTAATTGATGAACACGCCAGCAGCGATGAAGAGAGAGCGATCGTTAAACAGGCCGATGCGCTTTGCGCCTATCTGAAATGCCTTGAGGAACTTTCAGCCGGAAATAATGAATTTAAGCTGGCGAAAACACGGCTGGAAAAAACGCTGGAGTCGCGCCGCAGTGAAGAAATGGACTATTTTTTAGCCGTATTTGTACCGAGTTTCCACCTCTCGCTGGATGAAATCAGCCAGGATTCCCCTTTGTGATGTTTCGCCGGATGGCGGCTAGCGCTCATCCGGCGAAGGGTTAGAAAATCAAAACGGAAACAGCATTGGGATCATCACGATGCACACCGCCATGACAATCACCGTAAACGGCACGCCAATCTTCACGAAATCGCTAAAGCTGTAGTTGCCCGGTCCCAGCACCAGCGTGTTAACCGGGGAAGACACCGGCGTCATAAAGGCTGCAGAAGCCGCCATCGCAATCGCCATCGCAAAAGGATACGGTGAAACCCCCATCGACTTCGCCGCCGCTAACGCAATCGGTGCCATCAGCACCGCCGTCGCGGTATTCGAGATAAATAACCCGATGGTGGCGCATAGTACAAACAGGCAGCCCAGCATCATGTATGGGCCATATCCCCCACCGACATCCATCAGGCCTTTCACCACCAGATCGACACCGCCGGTTTTTTGCAAGGCCAGCGCAAAGGGCATCATCCCGACGATCAAAATAATACTCGGCCAGTGGATGGCTTTATATGCGCTTTCTGCATCAATACAGCGGAATTTGCCCATCAGCAGACAGGCGATAATCGCGGCGACCGTGTTGGGGATTTCATCGGTCAACATCAGTGCAACCATCAGCACCAGGCAGAAAATCGCATGCGGTGCCTGGCTGTGCGCCGGAGATGCCTCACTGACTTCAACGGGCATATTTAACACCACAAAATCGCGCCCTTTTTTCCCAAGCGCGGTGATCAGCTTCCAGTTGCCCACGACCAGAATAATATCGCCCATCAGCAGCGGTTCATTGACGACCGCCCCAGCCAGCGCCGCACCATCGCGCTTTAATCCAACCACGTTAAGCCCATAGCGGGTACGGAATCCGATTTCCCGCACCGTCTTACCAATTAATTCCGATTCCGGGATCAGCGAAATTTCTGCCATGCCCACATCCAGCGCCTGTTCGGAGAAATATTCGCCGCGCAGTACCATCGGCTCTAACAGTTGCTCGCTACAAAATTCGCGCAGGTCCACATCGGCGGTAGACATATCAATCAGCAAAACATCGCGGGCACGAAACTCAGAAACCCCGTTTACGTCGACAATGACACGCCGAAAGCGCCTCCAGCGTTCAACGCCAATGACGTTCGCCCCGTAGCGCTCACGCAGTTTTAAATCATCCAGACGTTGGCCAATCATGGGAGAACCTGGGCGAATGGCCAGGCGACGAGCGCGCCCCGTGAGGCGATACTCTTTAATGAGATCGCGAAAGGTCCGGCGCTTCCATCCATCCCCCTGCTGACCGGCTTCATCGCCCTTCAGCATAAAACGCATCAGCAGCATATAAATAATGCCGAGCACCAATACCACCAGCCCCAGCGGCGTCACGCTGAAGAAGCTGAAACCGTTAAGCCCTTCACGCAGGAGCTCACTGTTGACAACCAGGTTAGGCGGCGTAGCCACCAGCGTCATCATACCGCTGATCAACCCGGCAAAGCTGAGCGGCATCATCAGGCGTGACGGTGAGATTTGCATGCGCATGGAGACGCTTAAGACAACCGGAATAAAGATGGCGACAACACCGGTAGAACTCATGAACGCGCCGAGTCCGGCGACGGTGATCATCAGTAGCACCAACATTTTCACTTCGCTGCTACCAGCCACCTTCACCAGCCAGGCCCCCATCACGGTCGCCACTCCGGTACGTACCAGGCCGTCGCCAATAATAAACAGGGCGGCTATCAAAATAACGTTAGGATCGCTGAAACCGGAAAAGGCTTCAGAAATGCTCAGTGTTCCACTCAGAACAAAGGCAACAATGACCAGCAAAGCGACCGCGTCCATACGCACTCTGCCCGTCGCAAACAAGACCACGGCAATCGCCAGCAATGAGAGAACCCACATCAATTGACCGTTCACAACATATCCTTGTTAAATGAGAGGGATGGACCGATTCTGCCATAAAAAAGCCCCAACAATCTGGGGCTAAATCATGATCAGGTATTTCTTACAACGACCACATTTCCGTTGGGTTGTTTAGTCACAGAAATATGCTCCAGACTGGTCAGAGAAAAATCGACCTCATCCAGTCGCGGCGTGTCCGTTGGGGCGTTCACCGCGATGACATGACATCCTGCAGCAAGCCCTGAGAGCACCCCGGCGGGTGCATCTTCCACCACCGCACACTCCTGCGGTGCAAGGCCCAATAGCTGCGCGCCTAGCAGATAGGCGTCGGGCTCTGGCTTGCCTCTTTTTACCCGCTCGGCAGTGACAAACACTTCCGGGGCTGGCAGACCCGCAACCCTATGACGCGCACGTGCCACCGGCATTGAGCCGGAGGTCACAATCGCCCATGGAATGCCCGCTTTATTGAGATGGTTGAGTAAATCAACCGCCCCCGGCAGCGCGGTGATCCCAGCGGTTTCCGTGGCCTCTATTTGCTCCAGGCGCGTAAATTCCGCAGCGATCTCCGCCTCTGACTTGCCCACCATAAAGTGTCGCAGAGAGGTGATGGCTTGCTTGCCGTGAATAAATCCCAGCACCTCGGCGTGATCGAGACCAAAACGATCGGCCCAGTTGCACCACGCTCGTTCTACCGCAGGTAAGGAATCAACCAGCGTTCCATCCAGATCAAACAGAAAGCCTTTGCACTGCACGTTGGCCCCCTCAGGCATTAATGATTTGATTAATTTCATTCGCACTCAGATGATACTGACGCGGGCAGGAGTGCCAGACACTCAACATGCGCTGATATTTCTCCCACATTGGCGTTTGGGCGTTAAAGCCGTGCGTACCGGCATCAAAATGTGTGTAACGCCCTTCCACATTGACCATAAAACGTACATAGCCGAGGAAACGCGCTTCCGTTGCGGCATCAAAACCCAAAAACGTGACGCGTCGCTCATCAATAGCCTGGGCGTCTTTAAGGTTAGTCCAGGAAACGTGTAATGCGTGATACATCTCCATGGTATCGATAATCGTGCGACAGGTTTCTTCCGTCAGCTCACCAAACTCACGATCCAGCTCGCGCATCTGCAAGCCATAACCGCGTTCAATAATCGTCTGCAAACGACGATAACGCTCGGCGTTGGTGGGATCGAGCATAGTCATCATTTTGTACTGGTTAGACAAAATAAGACGTTGAGCGTTGGTCATTTCCATTTGGGACTCCTGTATCACTACTGCTGCGATGAAAAAAAAGAAGGCATCTTGTGCCTTCTTTTATATGCGTAATCAGGGGTCAATTACAAATCATCGAGGAAAGTTTTATCCAGTTGTTTGAAGGCACGCTTAAGCGTGTCAGCTAACGCCTGATAATCGGGCTTCCCTTCTACCGGGGCCAATGCTTGCCCGGCTTCCTGTAATTTTCCCCGGACTTCATAGAACCAGTTGAGAATCGAGGGCGGCAGCGGCGTTACGGAACGTTTCCCTAACCACCACATGCCCTGCATCGGCAGGCTGAGCGCAAACAGCGCAGTCGCTACGGCCGGTCCCAGTTGTCCACCCAGCGCGATTTGCCAGCAGAGGGTAAAGACGGCGATAGGCGGCATAAAACGGGTCGCGTAACGCGTCATACGGATCACGCGATTCTCAACAAATACTGGTGCCAGGCGCTTTTCCATCGGCCACGTCTTAGCGTAGTGCTGCCCCCGGCGAAACAAACTGAAAAAATTTACGGAGCGATTATCCGGTGTCGACATGGCGGTTACCTCAACTTCACATATAAAAATTAAAAAATTTGTGCAAAACAACAACTACAAGGGACATCGTTCAAAACATTTTGTCTTCGATACCCACAATCAGGTATCCTGTGTCGGCCTGTAAGGCCTTTAGTCCAAAATCATTGAGTCGTCAAATTGGCATACAGTATGCCATTGGCTGAAAAATACGCAAAATGACATAGACTCAAAGGTATTTATTCCATCATGCCCAAAAAGACAACGGTGCATGATGTTAATCATAAACGTCAGTGTCATCATGCGCTACGCTCTATGACTCCCTGACGTTTTTTTAGCCACGTATCATAAATAGGTACTTCCATGTCGAGTAAGTTAGTACTGGTTCTGAACTGCGGTAGCTCCTCACTGAAATTTGCAATCATCGATGCAGTAAACGGTGAAGAATACCTCTCTGGTTTAGCCGAATGTTTCCATCTCCCAGAAGCACGTATCAAGTGGAAAATGGACGGCGGTAAACAAGAAGCGGCTTTAGGTGCAGGCGCCGCTCACAGTGAAGCGCTGAACTTTATCGTTAACACTATTCTGGCACAAAAACCAGAATTGTCCGCGCAATTGACTGCTATCGGTCACCGTATCGTACACGGCGGCGAGAAGTTTACCAGCTCCGTGGTTATCGATGATTCCGTTATCCAGGGCATCAAAGATTCTGCGTCTTTCGCACCGCTGCACAACCCGGCTCACCTGATCGGTATTGCAGAAGCGCTGAAATCCTTCCCGAATCTGAAAGACAAAAACGTGGCTGTGTTTGACACCGCGTTCCATCAGACTATGCCGGAAGAATCTTACCTTTACGCCCTGCCGTACAGCCTGTACAAAGAGCACGGCGTTCGTCGCTACGGCGCGCACGGTACCAGCCACTTCTATGTAACTCAGGAAGCTGCAAAAGTTCTGAACAAACCGGTCGAAGAACTGAACATCATCACTTGCCACCTGGGCAACGGTGGTTCTGTTTCTGCTATCCGTAACGGTAAATGTGTTGATACCTCCATGGGTCTGACCCCGCTGGAAGGCCTGGTGATGGGTACTCGTTCCGGTGACATCGACCCAGCGATCATCTTCCACCTGCACGACACCCTGGGCATGAGCGTTGACCAGATCAACAAAATGCTGACCAAAGAGTCTGGCCTGCTGGGCCTGACCGAAGTCACCAGCGACTGCCGCTATGTTGAAGACAACTACGCGACTAAAGAAGACGCTAAACGTGCAATGGACGTTTACTGCCACCGTCTGGCGAAATACATCGGTTCTTACACTGCGCTGATGGACGGTCGTCTGGATGCCGTCGTCTTCACCGGTGGTATCGGTGAAAACGCCGCGATGGTTCGTGAACTGTCTCTGGGCAAACTGGGCGTTCTGGGCTTTGAAGTTGACCACGAACGTAACCTGGCCGCACGTTTCGGCAAATCTGGTTTCATCAACAAAGAAGGTACCCGTCCTGCGGTGGTTATCCCAACCAACGAAGAACTGGTTATCGCGCAAGACGCGAGCCGTCTGACTGCCTGATTTCACACCGCCAGCCTAGCTGGCGGTGCTGTTTTGTAACCCGTCGAAACCGACGGTAACGAAAGAGGATAAACCGTGTCCCGTATTATTATGCTGATCCCTACCGGAACCAGCGTCGGTCTGACCAGCGTCAGCCTTGGCGTGATCCGTGCAATGGAACGCAAAGGCGTAAGTCTGAGCGTCTTTAAGCCGATCGCTCAACCGCGTGCCGGTGGCGATGCGCCAGACCAGACTACCGCTATCGTGCGTGCAAACTCATCTCTGCCAGCCGCTGAGCCGCTGAAGATGAGCCACGTTGAATCTCTGCTCTCCAGCAATCAGAAAGATGTGCTGATGGAAGAGATCATCGCAAACTATCATGCGAACACCAAAGATGCAGAAGTGGTGCTGGTTGAAGGCCTGGTCCCGACCCGTAAGCATCAGTTCGCTCAGTCTCTGAACTACGAAATCGCGAAAACGCTGAACGCGGAAATCGTCTTCGTAATGTCTCAGGGTACTGACACCCCGGAACAGCTGAACGAGCGTATTGAACTGACTCGCAGCAGCTTCGGCGGCGTAAAAAATACCAACATCACTGGCGTTATCGTTAACAAACTGAACGCACCGGTTGATGAGCAGGGCCGTACTCGCCCGGATCTGTCCGAGATTTTTGACGACTCTTCCAAAGCGAAAGTGGTTAAAGTTGACCCGGCTAAACTGCAAGAATCCAGCCCGCTGCCGGTTCTGGGCGCAGTGCCGTGGAGCTTTGATCTGATCGCAACTCGTGCAATCGATATGGCGCGTCACCTGAACGCTACCATCGTTAACGAAGGCGATATCAATACCCGTCGCGTGAAGTCTGTGACTTTCTGCGCACGCAGCATTCCGCACATGCTCGAGCACTTCCGTGCTGGTTCTCTGCTGGTAACATCTGCCGATCGTCCTGACGTGCTGGTTGCAGCATGCCTGGCGGCCATGAACGGCGTAGAAATCGGTGCCCTGCTGCTGACTGGCGGCTATGAAATGGACGCGCGCATCACCAAACTGTGCGAACGTGCATTCGAAACCGGCCTGCCGGTATTTATGGTGAACACCAACACCTGGCAGACCTCTCTGAGCCTGCAGAGCTTCAACCTGGAAGTTCCGGTTGACGATCACGAGCGCATCGAGAAAGTTCAGGAATACGTTGCTAACTACATTAACGCTGACTGGGTTGAATCCCTGACTGCGACCTCTGAGCGCAGCCGTCGTCTGTCTCCGCCAGCGTTCCGCTACCAGCTGACCGAGCTTGCGCGTAAAGCGGGCAAACGCGTTGTTCTGCCAGAAGGCGACGAACCGCGTACCGTTAAAGCGGCAGCCATCTGTGCTGAACGTGGTATCGCGACCTGCGTGCTGCTGGGTAACCCAGATGAAATCACCCGTGTTGCAGCGTCTCAGGGCGTTGAACTGGGCGCTGGCGTAGAAATCGTTGACCCGGATGTGGTTCGCGAAAGCTACGTTGCTCGCCTGGTCGAGCTGCGTAAAAACAAAGGTATGACCGAAACCGTTGCCCGCGAACAGCTGGAAGACAACGTGGTTCTCGGTACCCTGATGCTGGAGCAGGACGACGTTGACGGCCTGGTTTCCGGTGCTGTTCACACCACTGCGAACACCATTCGTCCACCGCTGCAGTTGATCAAAACCGCGCCGGGTAGCTCTCTGGTGTCTTCCGTGTTCTTCATGCTGCTGCCGGATCAGGTTTACGTTTACGGCGACTGCGCGATCAACCCGGATCCGACTGCAGAACAGCTGGCAGAAATCGCTATTCAGTCCGCAGACTCCGCGATTGCCTTCGGTATCGAACCGCGCGTAGCAATGCTCTCTTACTCCACCGGCACCTCTGGTGCAGGTAGCGACGTAGAGAAAGTTCGCGAAGCGACGCGTCTGGCTCAGGAAAAACGCCCTGACCTGATGATCGATGGTCCGCTGCAGTACGACGCCGCCGTTATGGCTGACGTAGCAAAATCCAAAGCGCCGAACTCTCCGGTTGCAGGTCGCGCTACCGTGTTCATCTTCCCGGATCTGAACACCGGTAACACCACCTACAAAGCGGTACAGCGTTCAGCCGACCTGATCTCCATCGGGCCGATGCTGCAGGGTATGCGCAAGCCGGTGAACGACCTGTCTCGTGGCGCGCTGGTAGACGATATCGTCTACACCATCGCACTGACCGCGATCCAGTCTTCCCAGCAGCAGCAGTAATTTGCTGCGTGTGCCGGATGTCTTATCCGGCAACACATCTGCTTATCAAACCGGAAATAGCTGATATTTCCGGTTTTTTTATATCTTTTTTCCCGTTGGCATATTCTGAAACATTTGCCAGGATGCGCTGCATCAATGAATAACTATTCTCCTGTTTGCATACTTACCCTCTTTGCTTTGCAACAGGGATAGTCTTTCATGTCTGCAGTAACAGAATCACAA
Organism: Citrobacter tructae; assembly: GCF_004684345.1. NCBI lineage: Bacteria > Pseudomonadati > Pseudomonadota > Gammaproteobacteria > Enterobacterales > Enterobacteriaceae > Citrobacter > Citrobacter tructae. The sequence continues at coordinate 136,451 of NZ_CP038469.1, read as the reverse complement.
CCAGCCAAAAAATGGGCCATGCCCGATACGCTGGTGATTATTTTTTTCGTCGCCATTTTAACCAGCCTGGCAACCTGGGTTGTTCCCGTCGGGATGTTCGACAGCCAGGAGGTTCAGTACCAGGTTGATGGGCAGACCAAAACCCGTAAAGTGGTCGATCCCCACTCTTTCCGTATTCTGACCAATGAAGCCGGTGAAGAGCAGTATCACCCGGTTAAGTTCTTTACCACCGGCGATGAAAGTCCTGGCCTGATGAACTTCCCGTTTGAAGGCTTAACTTCTGGCTCTAAATTCGGCACCGCCGTCGGCATCATTATGTTTATGCTGGTGATTGGCGGCGCGTTTGGCATCGTGATGCGCACCGGAACCATTGATAACGGCATCCTGGCGCTCATCCGTCATACCCGGGGTAACGAGGTATTGTTTATCCCGGTGCTGTTTATTCTCTTCTCATTGGGTGGTGCGGTATTTGGCATGGGGGAAGAAGCGGTCGCCTTTGCCATTATCATCGCGCCGCTGATGGTACGATTAGGTTACGACAGTATCACCACCGTGCTGGTGACCTATATTGCCACCCAAATCGGTTTTGCCAGTTCGTGGATGAACCCGTTCTGTGTGGTTGTCGCGCAGGGCATTGCTGGCGTTCCGGTGCTCTCCGGCTCAGGTTTGCGTATCGTGGTGTGGGTCATTGCCACCATGATAGGCCTGACCTTCACGCTGGCCTATGCGGCACGCATCAAAAAGAATCCCCTGTTGTCCCGCGTTCATGAATCAGACCGTTTCTTCCGCGAACAGCAAGATGAGGTCATTGAGCGCCGCTTCACGCTCGGCGACTGGCTGGTACTGATGGTGCTGACGGGTGTGATTGTGTGGGTCATCTGGGGCGTTATTGTCAACGCATGGTTCATTCCTGAGATTGCCAGCCAGTTCTTCACCATGGGGCTGCTGATTGGCATTATCGGCGTCGTCTTTCGGCTCAATGGCATGACGGTCAACATCATGGCGTCCTCATTTACTGAGGGTGCGCGCATGATGATTGCCCCTGCCCTGCTGGTCGGTTTTGCCAAGGGGATATTGCTGCTGGTAGGCAATGGTGAGGCGGGAGATGCCAGCGTGCTGAATACCCTGCTGCACAGCATCGCCAACGGTATTAGCGGTCTGGACAATGCTATCGCTGCATGGTTTATGCTGCTGTTCCAGGCGGTGTTTAATTTCTTCGTTACTTCCGGCTCGGGTCAGGCAGCGTTGACCATGCCGCTGTTAGCGCCGCTGGGCGATCTGGTTGGCGTAAATCGTCAGGTAACCGTGCTGGCCTTCCAGTTTGGCGACGGCTTCAGCCACATTATCTATCCAACCTCAGCATCATTAATGGCGACGTTGGGCGTTTGTCGGGTGGATTTTCGCAACTGGCTGAAGGTAGGTGCCACGCTGCTGGGTCTGCTGTTTATTATGTCCAGCGTGGTAGTGATTGGTGCGCAGATAATGGGTTACCATTAAAAAACGATTGCCCGGCCTACACGATTTCTCGACGTTGTAGGCCGGATAAGCAGATTTTACTCAGCTTCTTCCTGCTTTTCGGCTTTCGCCCCTTCATTCTTGGCGTTGCGGGTCATCCACAGCGCCAGCGCTTTCAGCGAGTCTGGTGTGAACTCGTCGCAGCGTGCGGTAATTTCTTCCGGCGTCAGCCAGCAAACTTCGCTAATTTCTTCTTCCTGCAGCGCGAACGGCCCGTGGGACACGCAGCTAAACAGCCCGCCCCAGACGCGACAGTTCTGGTCTTCAAAATAAAACTGACCGTGCTCGGCAAACGGCACGCCCGCAATCCCCAATTCCTCTTCTGCTTCACGGCGGGCGGATTCAAGCATTTGCTCATCAGCCTGAACAACACCGCCCGCGGTGGCATCCAGCATGCCGGGCAAAAAATCTTTTGTCTCGGTACGACGCTGAACCAGAATTTTGCCCATACCATCGTGCACGACGATATACGTCGCACGATGACGTAGTCGCTGCGCCCGCATTTGTTCCCGGCTGGACTGTGCGATGACTTCGTTGTCTTCATTCACAATATCCACCCATTCCGTACTTGCCAAACGACGCTGTTCCACCATCAGGAAACCTTCTTTTTTCTAGCGCTCTTACGGCGCGTTTACGTTTGTGGGGTAAATTACGGATTAATCTCGGCCTGTGCAATGATACTTTGATCATTGAGTGCCATTACGCTGAGAACATTATCATCCAGAATCCCGTAGCTTGCCGTAAAACCTCCCTTCGGAATACTGACCGAACCGGGGTTAAAGTGATAAATATCGCCACGCTTCTCGGCAACCGGCAGGTGCGTATGCCCGTAAATCAGCACATCGCCCGCGTTGAGTGCCGGGAGGTTTTCCGGACCAAAAAGGTGTCCGTGCGTCAAAAAGAGCCGCTGGTTTTCCGTCAGAATCTGCTGCCACGGCGCGGTTATTGGAAAATGCAGGAGCATCTGATCCACTTCGCTGTCGCAATTGCCGCGCACCGCAATAATACGTGCGGCCTGCTCGTTCAAACGGTCGGCAACCTGCGCAGGCGCATAGCCTTGTGGCAGCGCATTACGCGGACCGTGGTTTAAAATATCACCCAATATCACCAGCCATTGCGCCCCACTGTGGGCAAACAATTCAATCACGCGCTCCGTGGCTGGCAACGACCCATGAATGTCCGATGCGAACATCAGTTTCATCACTCACTCCTCGTCGTAAAATACCTCTTAATGATACTGGATTATGGCTCGATTATCAGCAGGAACGCTTCGCTGAAAGCGCGATAAAACGTTGTACCGACGCCCGCTGCCACTGGAAGGTGGCGTAGTCGGCTAACGCCTGTGGAACGTCATCACCGTTTAGCACCAAGCGATTAATCATTAGCGCTAAGTCGCAATCAGCGATACACCATTCGCCAAATAAATTCTGTTTCCCGTGAGCCAGTAAACTGCCCGCAGTGGCGAACAGTTTTTCCGCGCTGGCTTTTCCTCCCTCGCTCAACGGGCCTTTCTTCACGCCAGCAAAAACCACATCCGTTGAGCGCTCTTCACGGATAGGCATCAGATCGCTACGGATCCACGCCTGAACCTGGCGAGCCCGCGCACGTTTTTGCAGATCGTGCGGGTAGATTCGCTCCCATTGCGGCGGCGCGAAACGATCTTCCAAAAATTCAGCGATGGCCGAGGATTCGCTCAGTTCAAAACCGTCGATTTCAAGAACCGGTACACGGCGCGTCAACGCATACCCTTGCCATGCGGGTTGTAAATGCTCGCCAGCGCTGAGATCGACGGTTTTCAGCATAAAAGGCAGCCCCTTCTCTTGCAGAGCAACATACACAGACAATACATACGGGGAGAAAAAGTTGGCATCTGACCACAGCGTAATTGCAGGTTTGCTCATAATGTCCTCGGAAGTGAATTGGCTTGCTTTCAAAATATAGAGTCTTTCTCACCCTGTCACTTGATGAAAACTCACATACATCTGGAGGCTTTCTATACTTGTAATGACCCGGTGCAATAACAAAACGGATGCTGAGATGATTGACCTCTACTACACCCCTACGCCCAACGGCCACAAAATCACGCTGTTTCTCGAAGAGGCGCAGTTGCAATACCGTCTGATTCATATCGATATCAGCAAAGGGCATCAATTTCATCCTGATTTTCTGCAAATCTCGCCGAATAATAAAATCCCGGCCATTATCGACAGCGCACCGGAAGACGGCGGGAGGCCAATCAGCCTGTTTGAATCGGGTGAAATTTTACTCTACCTGGCGGAGAAGAGCGGCAAGCTGCTCAGCGGCGAATTGCGCGAACGCCACACCACGTTGCAGTGGCTGTTCTGGCAGGTTAGCGGTCTGGGTCCCATGCTAGGCCAGAATCATCATTTCAATCACTTCGCGCCGCAGACTATCCCTTACGCTATTGAACGATATCAGGTTGAAACCCAGCGGTTGTACAACGTGATGAACAAACGTCTGGAAACATCCCCCTGGCTGGGTGGCGATCACTACAGCATTGCGGATATTGCCTGCTGGCCGTGGATTAATGCCCACCAGCGTCAACGCATCGATCTCGACAATTATCCGGCGGTCAATAACTGGTACGAACGCATTCGTACACGGCCCGCCACGGAACGTGCGATGCAGCACACTCAGAGTGAGAAGAGGTAACACAATTCGGTTCTCGTGTATCATGCAGAGGTTCATACATGGAGGAAACCTGCAATGTCACAACCTGACGCGATTATTCGTATAAAAAACCTTCGTCTGCGCACTTTTATTGGCATCAAAGAAGAGGAGATCCTGAATCGCCAGGATATCGTCATTAACATCGCCATTCATTACCCAGCAGACAAAGCCCGATCCAGCGAAGATATCAACGATGCGTTGAATTATCGCACTATCACCAAGAGCATTATTTCGCACGTAGAAAGTAACCGCTTCTCATTATTGGAAAAATTAACCCAAGATGTGCTCGATATCGCACGTGAACATCACTGGGTCACTTATGCTGAAGTAGAGATCGATAAACTTCACGCATTACGCTACGCCGACTCCGTTTCTATGACGCTGAGCTGGCAGCGATAACCACTACCCGGGAGGCGATATGCAGATTCTGATTACCGGCGGTACTGGCCTGATTGGACGCCATTTGATCCCCCGCCTGCTGGAGCTGGGACATCAGATAACCGTGGTAACACGCACGCCTGATAAGGCCAGTCAGATTCTAGACTCCCGGGTTACGCTCTGGAAAGGGCTGGAGGGCAGGCCCAACCTCAATGGCATCGACGCTATCGTTAACCTTGCCGGAGAACCCATCGCCGATAAGCGCTGGACGGCTGAGCAAAAGGAGCGTTTGTGCCAGAGTCGTTGGGGAATTACCCAGAAATTGGTCGATTTAATCAAAGCCAGCGATGCGCCGCCTGCAGTGTTAATCTCCGGCTCTGCCGCCGGATACTACGGCGATTTAGGTGAAGTCGTCGTTACGGAAGAGGAACCACCGCACAACGAGTTTACCCACAAGCTGTGCGCCCAGTGGGAACAGATCGCCTGCGGTGCGCAAAGCGATCACACGCGCGTCTGCCTACTACGAACCGGCGTCGTGCTGGCGTCGGCTGGCGGGATCCTGGGGAAAATGGTCCCACCGTTTCGCCTTGGTCTGGGTGGCCCCATCGGCAACGGGCGTCAGTATCTGGCCTGGATCCATATTGATGATATGGTCAACGCGATCATCTGGCTGCTGGATAACGATTTGCGCGGTCCCTTCAATATGGTCTCGCCGTATCCGGTACGTAACGAGCAGTTTGCCCATGCGCTGGGCCATGCTCTGAATCGCCCAGCCGTCTTGCGTGTTCCCGCCACGGCTATGCGATTGCTGATGGGAGAGTCTTCGGTGTTGGTCCTCGGTGGCCAGCGCGCATTACCCAAGCGCCTGGAAGCATCTGGTTTTGCGTTTCGCTGGTATGACTTAGAGGAAGCGCTGGCTGACGTCATTCGATAACTCCGATTGCTGTTCACTGTCGCCATTACGGTGGTAAGGTTATAGGCCTGACTTCTGTAATGGCGAATTTATGGCGATAATTACCACCCCGCGACTTACCCTTTCCCCGTTTCAACCGACTGACTGGCCGTTTTTCCTGCGGCTGCGCGAAAGCCCGGACATCATGCGTTTTATGGGCAATATCTCCCCGGCAAAAGAAACGCGCCTGCTGTTCGCCCGGCGGCTGAATGCGCCACACACTTTCGTCATCCGCCAACATCATGACGCCACCCCGCTGGGTGATATTGGCTTGCAGATTAGCCATCTTTACCCGCAGGAAGCCGACATTGGTTACGTCATCATTCCAGAGGCACAGGGAAAAGGTATCGCAAGCGAGGCCGTGCGCGCAGTGTGCGAGTATGCCTTTCAGCACGCTGGCGTAACGGCAATCAACGCGTACGTACTGGCAGACAATAAAGGCTCCGTGCGCATACTGGAGAAAACCGGTTTTGTGCGCACCCAGGTGCTTGAACAAGCGTATGAAGTGAATGGCGTGCGTTATGACGACTGGGTTTATCGTCTGGAGTGCAGCAAGTCGTAAGCCCGGCAAGCGACACGCCGCCGGGCAATCAAGCGCTTATTTCAGCGATCCTTTAAGGAACTGCTGTAAGCGTGGGCTTTGCGGGTTGCCGAAGACCTGCTCCGGGTTGCCTTCTTCTTCAATTTTCCCCTGATGCAGGAAAATCACGTGCGTGGAGACATGACGGGCAAACCCCATTTCGTGGGTGACGACCACCATGGTTTTCCCCTCTTCGGCCAACTGTTGCATTATACGCAACACTTCACCTACCAGCTCTGGATCAAGCGCTGACGTCGGTTCATCAAAAAGCAGCACTTCGGGCTCCATCGCCAGCGCGCGCGCAATGGAGACACGCTGTTGCTGACCACCGGACAGATGCACCGGATATTTACCCTGTGCGCGTTCATCAATACCCACTTTTGCCAGATATTTCACCGCGCGCTCGCGGGCTTCCTGCTTGCTCAGCCCCAACACCTGAATGGGCGCTTCCATAACATTTTCCAGCACCGTCATGTGGCTCCACAGGTTAAAATGCTGAAAGACCATGGTCAGGCGCGTGCGCAGCAGACGCAGCTGATTTTTGTCCGCCACCTTAAGCTGGCCATCTTTGTCGCGTACCAGGCCAATATTCTGACCGCTGACCACAATCGACCCAGCGCTCGGTTTTTCGAGAAAGTTAATGCAGCGCAGGAAGGTACTTTTACCGGAACCTGACGAGCCAATAATACTGATAACATCGCCCGCATTAGCCTGCAGCGATACCCCTTTCAGCACTTCATGTTCGCCGTAGTGTTTGTGTAAATCGATAACGTTTAATTTATTCTCAGACATCATGTTCTCAGTGCGTTTTAGAGGATACATGCTGCAACCAGCGTTTTTCCGCTTTACGGAACAGACTGATCAGGACATACGAAATCATCAAATACAGCACGGCAGCAATCCCGAAGGCGGTAAACGGCTGGTATGTCGCCGAGTTGATATCGCGAGCAATTTTCAACAGATCCGGCACCGTTGCCGTAAAGGCCAGCGCCGTGGAGTGCAGCATTAAAATAACCTCATTGCTGTACGCAGGCAGTGCAATACGCAATGCGGAAGGCAAAATAATGCAGCGATACATTTTGAATGAAGAAAAACCGTAGGCGCGCGCAGCTTCAATCTCACCGTGAGGCACCGAACGGATGGCCCCGGCAAAGATCTCGGTGGTATAAGCGCAGGTATTCAGCGTTAATGCCAGCACGGTGCAATTAAGGCCGCTGCGGAAAAACGCGTTGAGCAGGTCCGTCCCTTTCACGATCTCCAGCGTGTACATCCCGGAATAAAACACCAGTAGCTGAACGTAAAGCGGCGTCCCACGAAAAATATAAGTAAATAGCCAAATGGGAAACTGGATAAACTTATTGCTGGATACGCGACCAATCGCTAAAAACAACGCCAAAATCCCGCCCATCACCACGGATGAGATCAGCAACCACAGGGTGATCGCCACGCCGGTAAAACGGTAGCCGTCGGTCCACAGCAGGGATTTCCAGTATTCCTGAATAATCTCAATCACAGGTCAGCCCTCTTCACACCCACGGAGTAGCGGCGCTCAAGGTACAGCAGCACACCATTAGACACGGTGGTAAACACCAGATAGATAACCCCGCACACCACGGCAAAATAAAACGGTTCCCAGGTACTCTTCCCGGCAAGCTGCGTTGCTTTCACCACGTCTTCCAGGCCGAGCAGCGAAACCAACGCCGTCGCCTTTAGAATAACCTGCCAGTTATTACCAATTCCCGGTAGCGCGTAGCGCATCATCGCCGGAAACATAATCCGGCGGAAAATCTGTGAGCTGGTAAAACCGAACGCTGTCGCTGCTTCAATATGGCCTCTGGGAACCGCCATAAACGCGCCACGGAAAGTTTCGGTAAAATAGGCCCCGTAGATAAAACCAAGCGTGATAATCCCCGCCACCATCGGATCGATATCAATCTGGCTGATACCAACTGCGTCAGTAATGGAGTTAAGTGCGATTTGTAATCCGTAGAAAATGAGCAACATTAAGACGAGATCGGGTACTCCGCGAATCAACGTCGTATACCCTTCGAAAATAAGCCCCATTGCCCGGCTTTGCGACAGCTTTGCACCCGCGCCGACAAGACCTATCAGAACCGCCAGTACCACTGAGCTGAGAGCCAGCTCAAGCGTAACAATTGCGCCCTGTAAAATAACACCTGAAAAGCCATACAACATGCTGCCTGTCCTGTCGTGTGTGGTAGCTCTAGGCCTCTTTTCTCCCTCCCGCGTGGCAGGAGGGAGCGGGCTTTATCAAAATACGGGGGGATTAACCGCCGTAAACATCAAAATCAAAGTACTTTTTCGCCAGCTTCTCGTAAGTCCCGTCAGCGCGCATTTCTGCAAACGCTTTATTCAGTGCTTCGCGCAGTTCGTTATCGTCTTTGCGCAGCCCCATGCCGGTACCTACTCCGAACAGCTTCTCATCTTTCACAGACGGGCCGCCGAATTTGTAATCTTTGCCTACTGGCTGCTTCAGGAAACCTTCACTGGCCGCAACTTCATCCTGGAACGCGGCGTCAATACGCCCAGCCGTCAGGTCAGAATAAATATTGTCCTGCCCCTGATAGGAGACAATTTCAATACCTTTAGGTGCCCAGTGTTCGTTGCCGAACGTTTCCTGAGTCGTGCCCTGAAGTACACCGACACGCTTGCCTTTCAGCGACTCAATGGTCGGCTGGATAGCGGAATCTTTAGCAACCACCAGACGAGAGTCTGCTGCATAGAGCTTGTCGGTAAAGGCGATTTCCTGCTGACGTTTTTCAGTGATCGAAAGCGAAGACATGATAGCGTCGATTTTCTTCGCTTTTAACGAAGGGATCAACGCATCCAGTGGGTTTTCAACGAAGGTACATTGTGTATTAATGCGTTTGCAGAGTTCTTTCGCCAGATCGATGTCAAAACCAACCAATTCACCCTGCGCATTTTTCGATTCAAACGGAGCATAAGTGGGATCGGTACCGATACGCACTTTTTGCGGAATAGCTGCAAAAGCTGCGGTAGCACTGGAGAAAGCCAGAACCAGAGAAAGAGACAACACCAGTTTTTTCATAACTATCCTCAACAGACTGTCTTTTATAGGGGATCTTTACAGGACCAGGTGCAGTTATCGTGCCATTAATCAGGCCGACAAGGCAAAGTATTCTACCTTGTCGGCGGTATTTTTTTGCATGAAAAGCGCTTAACTATGCAATCATGCTCATTAAGTCAGCGATAAGAGCACCAAAACAGTGCACTGAATTTATTATGCACCGTAATGGGTAACCCCTCTGGTGCAATCCATTCCCGTATCAGTCGCCGTAGACATTAAAGGTAAAGTACTTTTTCGCCATTTTGTCGTAGGTGCCGTCTTTGCGCAGCTCGCCCAGCGCTTTATCAAACGCGGCTTTCAGCTCAGCATCATCTTTGCGCAAGCCAATCCCGGTTCCGTCACCAAAGTATTTTTTGTCTTTTACCGAAGGACCTGCAAAATCGTAGTCCTTACCTGCAGGTTGTTTCAGGAACCCTTCGCTGGCTGCGACTTCGTCCTGCAACGCGGCATCCAGGCGCCCTGCCGTCAGGTCAGAATAGATAAGATCTTGGTTCGCATAGGCCACCACATCCACGCCTTTGCTGCGCCAGGTATCGTTAGCATAGGCTTCCTGGGTGGAGCCTTGCAGTACGCCAACATGTTTCCCCTTCAGCGAATCAAGAGTTGGCTGGATTGGTGAACCTTTCGCGGCAATCAGACGCGAGTCTGCTGCGTAAAGCTTGTCTGAGAAAGCGATCTCTTGCTGGCGCTTCTCGGTGATGGAAAGCGAGGAGATGATGGCATCGATTTTCTTCGCTTTCAGGGAGGGGATCAGCGCATCAAAGTCACTGGCAACCCAGGTACATTTTATCTGCATACGCTTACACATCTCATTTCCGAGATCGATATCAAAGCCGACAAAATCGCCTTTGGCATCTTTAGAAGAAAAAGGAGCGTAGGTGGTATCTGTACCAATACGAACTGTCTGCGGAAGCGCTGCGTAGCTGGCCGCGGTTGCGGAAAGTCCTACCAGCAAAGACAAAGCAAGTACCGTCTTCTTCATACATAACCCTCAAGTGGCATAATTTTATTATGTTTTACGTTGTGTTGTGTGTTTGCAGACTTTTTCATGCAGGTCTTATGCCATTTTCGCGTCGATGAGGATATTCGACGTTAAATATGTTAATAAAACGTTGCAATATTGTCCTGATTTTGAAGATAGCAGGTATGACGGTTGAACCGCAGCGTTTCGTTGAGTTTTAACGAATTAAATGTTGAGGATATGATCGCGGTTACAAAATTGCCCTGAAACAGGGCAATGAATGCAGATTTGCACACAGGCGGAGCGGCTTATGCCCCCTGCCAGCGCGTAAACAAGTCCTGCGGAAGCGTGATGTCGAACTGGTCGAGAACGCGATTAACTGTTTGATTGATCACATCATCAAGCGTCTGAGGACGATGATAAAACGCCGGAACTGGCGGCATAATCACCGCGCCTATTTCTGCCGCCTGCATCATCAGTCGCAAATGCCCTAAATGTAGCGGCGTTTCACGCACGCACAGCACCAGCGGACGGCGTTCTTTCAGCACTACGTCTGCGGCCCGGGTCAGCAGCCCATCGGTGTAACTGTGAACAATGCCGGAAAGCGTTTTAATTGAACAGGGCAGAATGACCATCCCTGCCGTCTGGAACGAACCGGATGAAATACTGGCGGCGATATCGCGCGCGTCGTGATTCACATTGGCTAATGCCTGCACGTCGCGCACAGAGAGATCCGTTTCCAGCGCCAGCGTCTGCCGCGCCGCCGCACTCATCACCAGATGGGTTTCCACATCGGAAACGTCACGCAAAACCTGTAACAGCCGCACGCCATAAATTGCACCGCTGGCGCCAGAAATACCAATGATGAGTCGTTTCACTGTAGGAGCCCTTTTTTCCTGATGACGAGACTTTGCCGGATTACGTCGTAGGGCGCAACCGTGAATGTGCTGAATCGCTGAGGGAACTTTCACGCACGACCAGTCTGACCGGCAGCTGCAGATTTCGCTCCCCTTGCTCATTGAGCAGCAAACGGAACGCATCTTGTCCAAGCTCGCGTTTATCGACCGCTACGGTGGTTAACGCTGGATGCGCCCAAGCTTGCGGGTTTTCTGGTCGCCATCGGCCTGCCGTGGATGGTGGAATTCTTTGGTCAAGGCAACCTGGAGAAAGGCTATCAATACGGCGTAACCGTTCTGTGCACCGTGGGCGTGGTGATGTTTTTCTGTGCTTTTTGTGGGGGAAAGAGCGCGTACCGTTGTCGCTGGCCTATAATTTTACTCTGCGCGAGCAGCTGGCCGGACTGCGTAAAAACGCTCAGCTATTGATGATGCAGGTAATGACCTTCCTGCTGGTGAACATTCTGTGTATCCGAGACGTAATAAAAAAACCGGATGACGAAGTGAGCTGCGCCATCCGGCAATCGGTATGATTAAGAGAACCAGCCACCAAACCACTGGTGGAATTTCATCATCACAAAATCCCACATCCGGCTAAAGAAACCGCCTTCTTCAACGGCCTCCATCACCATCAACGGACGCTGCTCGATGGATTTCCCATTCAACTGGAAGTCGATAGTCCCGACGACCTGACCCTTCTTCAGCGGCGCGGTTAACTGCGGTTCAGTCAGGGTAAAGCTGGCTTTCAGGTTTTTGAGCTGACCGCGCGGAATAGTCACAGAACCCGCTTCCCCGGCGCCCAAATTCACTTCGCTCTTATCACCAAACCACACGCGCTGAGTCACGAAAGTAGCATCTGGTTTAATCGGCGTGACGGTTTCAAAGAAGCGAAAGCCCCAGGTCAGCAGTTTTTCTGACTCATTAAAACGAATACGGTCAGTTTTCGCCCCCAGCACCACGGAGATCAGGCGCATATCGCCCTGGGTCGCGGAAGCCACCAGGTTGTAACCCGCCCCTGCCGTAGTACCCGTTTTCATTCCATCCACGTTCAGGTTGGTGCTCCACAGCAGACGGTTGCGGTTCGGCTGGCGAATTTTGTTAAAGGTAAACTCTTTCTCTTTATGGATGGCGTACTCTTCCGGTACATCGTGGATTAGCGCCTTCCCGAGCAGCGCCATGTCACGCGCGGTACTGAATTGCCCTGCTGCATCTAGTCCATGCACGGTCTGGAAGGTGGTATTGGTCAGTCCCAGTTTTTGCGCATAGCCATTCATCAAGCCAATAAATGATTCCTGGCTCCCGGCGACGTAATCCGCCAGCGCAATACAAGCATCATTACCCGACTGAATGATAACGCCTTTGTTCAGATCGGACACCGCCACCTGATCACCGGGCTTGAGGAACATCACCGAAGAACCACGCAGGGCCGGATTACCGGTCGCCCAGGCATCTTTGCCCACGGTAACCATGTCATTCAGGTTAATTTTCCCGGCCTTCAACGCCTGGCCGACCACATAGCTGGTCATGATCTTGGTCAGACTGGCAGGATCCAATTTCTCATCAGCATTACCTTCAGCCAGCACCTTCCCGCTGGCGTAATCCATCAGGATCCATGCTCGCGCGTCCACGCTCGGTGGAGCCGTTGGTTGCTCCGCCGCCTGTACGGTCGGCGCCAAAAGGATTAAGAGTGCAGAACCCGCAGCCAAGCTGCGAAGTGAAGAGAAGTATTGCGTCATAAATGCCACCCGAGTATCCATTCCAAAAAAACCACGTCATACCACACCGTGTTTACACAAAACCGGCCAAGCTAACTCGGCCAACCCATGCAGAAGTCTGATGGATGACGTGTAAAATAAGTGCGGTGAGTAATAACGCACTAACGAGCTTAAAGAAACTGTAAGTTGGTAAAGTTTTTAAAGTTTATGCAATAACACTGCGCTGCGCCGCCTTCATCACGATTTTTTTACACGTTATTGCGTAAATATCAGGTTTACCCCACCATGTAACGGGTTTAATACCGAATGCAGCCATCAAGCTGCTCAATGATTACGCGGGGTTACTATGATTACACTGTGGGGTCGCAATAACTCGACCAACGTGAAAAAAGTGTTGTGGACGCTCGAAGAGCTGGAACTGCCGTATAGCCAAATACTGGCGGGTGGGAAGCACGGTATTAACCACGATGCCGACTACCTGGCGATGAATCCAAACGGTCTGGTCCCCCTGCTACGCGATGATGAAACTGACGTTTTACTGTGGGAATCCAATACCATCGTTCGCTATCTGGCCGCCCAGTACGGGCAAAAACGGTTGTGGATCGATGCTCCGGCAAAACGTGCAGTAGGCGAAAAATGGATGGACTGGGCCAACCAGACGTTAAGTCCTGCCCATCGGGTTATCTTATTTGGCCTGGTCAGAACACCGGCGGAACAACGCGACCAGGCGGCTATTGACGCGGGCGTGAAGGTTTGCGACAACCTGTTTGCCATGCTCGACAACGCGCTGGCCGACCAACCGTGGTTCTCCGGGGCCGAGTTTGGGCCCGGCGATATCGCCATCGCGCCGTTTATCTACAACCTGTTTAACGTTGGCCTGAGCTGGACCGAGCGCCCTCACCTTGAGCGCTGGTATCAGCAGCTTACCGAACGTCCGGCGTTCCAGAAAGCGGTGATGATCCCGGTCAGCTAAGTGCTGCATCGATGCGGCTACCGAGGGCTCACCTTCAGTAGCTGCCCGTCGGACTCGTCGGTTAACACATACAAATAACCGTCAGGTCCGACACGCACATCGCGGATCCGCTGACCTCTTTCCCGTAAAATGCGTCCATCCTCAGTGACCTGATTCCCTTTGACGCTTAATACGATCACATCCTGGTCTTTCAACGCGCCGATAAACAATTTATGTTGCCACTGCGCAAAGGTGTCACGGTCATAAAAAGCCATCCCACTGACTGCCGGCGACTTTTCCCAGTAGAAGACAGGCTGTTCCGTACCCTCAACAATTTCCCCTTTGGCTTCAGGTATTTTTAAACCGCTGTAGTTAATCCCCCAGGTCGCTATCGGCCAGCCGTAGTTTTTTCCTTTCTCGGGAATATTAATTTCATCCCCTCCACGCGGACCATGTTCATTTAACCACAGCGCGTCACTCCAGGGATTCATCGCCATCCCTTGTGGGTTACGGATGCCATACGACCAAATTTCAGGTCGGGCGTCGGTCCGGTTCACAAAAGGATTGTCCGGCGGCATCTTGCCCTCATCGGTCAAGCGCACAACCTTGCCCTGCAACTTGTCCAGATCCTGAGCGGTAGAGCGCTGGTTATTCTCGCCGAGACCAATAAACAGGTAGCCTTTACCATCAAACACCATGCGCCCACCAAAATGGTTGCCCGTTGAGAGTTTCGGCATCTGGCGAAAAACCGTCTGGAATCCCTGCAGGTGTTTTAAATCGTCGCTCAGTCGCCCATAACCGACAGCCGTACCCGCTTTACCCTCATGGTCGGCCTCAGCAAAGCTGAGCCACACGCGCCGGGAGCGCTCAAAATCCGGGGCGAGCACCACATCAAGTAGTCCCCCCTGACCCTGTGCCCAAACCTTTGGGACCCCGGTCAGCGGGTCGGAAAGTCCTTCCCCCGGTTGCCAGAGCCGCAGTTGTCCTCCCCGAAGCGTGACTAATATGCCGCGATTGTCCGGTAAAAAAGCCAGCGACCAGGGATGGTCAAGTTTGGTTTGCAGCACCTCAACCTTCAGTGCAGAAGATTCTGGGTAGGTATAAGGGGCGAACAGCAAGAGTGGGGCCGCACAGAGAAAGAGTCGACGCATAGCACCTCCTTAATGGCTCTGCATAAAGCGTAGCCAGCAAGGCACGATATCCCGTGATTTTTACACAATCTTAACGAAAAGGGGGAGCGCCCTCCCCCTGGTTCAGACGTGTTCCAGCGTTGAGTACATTTGCAAACTCTGGATACTCAGCGTCAGCGTTGTCAGGCAGTTTTCAAGTTTCTCTGCGTTAACGGCGATATAGGTCGGACAATCGTGATGTCCACTCATCAGACAAACAGCGGCGGCGGCTAACGCCCCTTCAGCACGGCGCAGGGCATTCCACTCTTCCTGATCAAGATGCATACCGTGGAGCTGTGATTGGTCGTGTAGTTCGCGATTCAGGGCAAAAAAATTATCACGCAGACGATCGCTCTCACTCACTGACATATACCCTTTCGCTTTCCTCAACAACAGATAAGCGGCGAGATCGATGCGGGCGTTTATCAACTTGTTGAGAAGATCGGTTCTCAGTCTGTCAACAACCATACCTTGTTCCTCCTCTTTCCAACCATCATGCAACTTAATAGTATGGTTGTTTTTTGAACAAATTGATGCTCTACATCAATAAACCCTAATTGATTAACATTATTTACAATGTTACAACTTACAGCGGAGATCGCTGTAATTGCGTACACGGAAAAAGTCTGTCTCTGACGTAGTGAAAATTTTTTGCTATACCTGATGGGTTACTGTCGTGACACGGATGATGAGGGGTCTATGTCCAAAGCACATGATGCCGAGAAGATACGCACGTTATCAAAGATAGACCTGAATCTGCTGACGATCTTCTGTTTAATCTATAGCGTCGGGAGCATCACCCGCGTCGCTGACATGTTGAATATTTCACCCTCAGCCGTCAGCCAGTCGTTAAGAAAACTGCGCGAACTGATGGGGGATAATTTATTTGTCCGCAGCGGCAATGCGCTGTTACCAACCGTCTACTCCGACGAGCTTTATGATAATGCGATCCCGATTATCGATAAACTGTCGTTACTGATGCCACATACCTCCCCGGCATCCAAAAAAAGGCTCACGCTGTATACGGAATCGTTTATTTCACCCATCGTTATTCCCGACGTCACGGAAAAAATAATCAATAACAACGCAGATATCAGTCTCTTACATCTCACCGCCGATTTAAATGAACAAAGCATTATCGAACTGCTAACGATGCGCCAGGCTGACGTTGTTTTTTCTACCTTTTCCGTTGAGTCTGGCAGTATTTCCTGCCAAAAAATATGTGATATGCGGCTGGTGCTGGCGGCGTCAAAAAATAATACGTTATATGGTAATTCGATCAGTGAGGAAATGTTCAGAAGTGCGAATCTGGTGGGCTACAATACCAAAAATGAGAAAATTATTTATCACCGAAGCATCGTTGATAAAAAATTCAGAACCGGAGATCGTTGTCTGCTGACCTCTTCTTTTACCTCGATACTCACTATTGTGGCAAATACCCAATGTTTAGGAGTGATCCCGGAAAAAGTTTTTGCTACACATGCGCATCTTTATAGCTTGAAAGAAATAAATACGCCGTTCCCGTTACCACAATTCAGTATTTTCGCCTCGTCGCGTAAAGAAACCAATACCCATAATATTCTGGCACCGATTCTTGCCGATTTACAAGCATCCTCCCTGCCCTGAAAGTCAGGGAGAATGTCCATTATGATTAAGAGTTAGATACGGATATTGGTAATACGCCAGATATTATCGGCATATTCCTGTACCGTTCTGTCCGACGAGAAATACCCCATATTGGCAATATTATGCAACGTTTTCGTCGTCCACTCACGAGGAGTACGATACAGCTCATCCACCGTATCCTGGCAATCGACATAACTGCGATAATCCGCTAACACCTGGTAATAGTCACCGAAGTTAATCAATGAATCCAGGATGTTCTGATACCGCCCAGGCTCCTGCGGGCTGAACAGGCCGGTGCCAATTTGCGTCAGTGCCTGATGCAGTTCAGCATCATTCTCAAAAATCGTTCTTGGGTTATAGCCGTCACGTCGTAAAGCTTCAACTTCCTGTGCCATATTGCCAAAGATAAAGATATTATCTTCACCGACATATTTCTGCATTTCAATATTCGCGCCGTCCAGCGTGCCAATGGTCAACGCACCATTTAGACCAAACTTCATGTTACTGGTGCCGGAGGCTTCGGTTCCCGCCAGTGATATTTGCTCGGAAAGATCGGCAGCTGGAATGATCAACTGCGCCAGGCTGACACTGTAATCCGGGATAAACACCACCTTCAGCTTGCCGCCGATTTGCGGATCGTTATTTACCCGCTGCGCCACATCGTTAATTAAGCGAATAATTTGTTTCGCCATGTGATACGACGAGGCGGCCTTGCCAGCAAAGATATTCACGCGAGGAACCCAGTTTTCATCCGGCGCGGCTTTAATACGGTTGTAGCGGGTAATAATATGGAGCACATTCAATAATTGCCGCTTGTACTCATGGATGCGCTTCACCTGTACATCAAACAGGGCTTCAGGATTCACCACTATCCCGTACTGAGTGGCAATATGGTGCGCCAGCCGTTGCTTATTTTTGTGCTTCGCGCGATACACCGCGTCATTCACGCTCGGATAATCAAGATACTGCTTCAACTCTGCAAGCTGCATCAGTTTGGTGCGCCAGTTCTGACCAATATTCTCATCCAGTACGCTCGCCAGCGGCGGATTAGCCAGCGCCAGCCAGCGACGGGCCGTCACGCCATTCGTCACGTTGGTGAACCGCATCGGAAAGATACGCGCGAAGTCGGCAAACAGTGATTCCGTCATCAACTTTGAATGTAATGCTGACACCCCGTTCACTTTATGGCTGACCACCACGGCCAACCAGGCCATCCGCACCACCCGGCCATGCGATTCATCAATTAACGAGACCCGTTTGAGCAACTCACTATCATCGTGATATTTGTCCTGAACGGATTTCAGGAAGCGATCGTTAATTTCAAAAATAATTTGCAAATGACGAGGCAGGATCCGGCTCAGCATTTCCACCGGCCATGTTTCCAGCGCTTCGCTCATCAAGGTGTGGTTGGTATAGGAGAAGATCTGACAGGTCACGTCAAACGCATCATCCCATGCGAATTGATGGTTATCGATTAACAGACGCATCAGTTCAGGGATCGCCAGAACCGGATGGGTATCATTAAGGTGAATCGCAATTTTATCGGCCAGATTATGGTAGGTTTTGTGCAGTTGGTAATGACGACTCAATATATCCTGAATCGTTGCTGAGGCCAGGAAATAAGCCTGGCGTAAACGCAGTTCACGCCCCGCATCGGTGGAGTCATCCGGGTACAGCACCCGCGAGATCTTGTCAAAGTGGTATTTGTTTTCCACTTCAACGGCAAAATCATCATTCAGATTCACTTTGCCTGAATTAACTTCGCTATTAACCTGCACATTCCACAAGCGCAAGGTATTGGTAGTGTCGGTGGCATAACCTGGGACAATCTGGTCATGCGCTACGGCCAGAATATCCTCGGTCTCAACCCAGCGGGTTTTACTGCCTTCCTGCTGAATACGGCCACCAAAACGCACCTTATAGTGGGTATTATGACGCTTAAACTCCCATGGATTCCCGTATTCCAGCCAGTAGTCCAGCGACTCCTTTTGTACCCCGTTGACGATACTTTGTTTGAACATACCGTAGTTATAGCGAATACCGTAGCCACATCCTGGCAAGCCCAGCGTGGCCAGCGAGTCAAGGAAACAAGCAGCCAGTCGCCCGAGGCCGCCATTGCCAAGCCCGGGGTCATTTTCTTCATCAATCAGCTCTTCCAGATCCAGTCCCATGGCCTCGAGTGCGCTGTTCACTTCGTCATAAATCCCTAAAGAAAGCAGCGCATTAGACAAAGTACGTCCAATCAAAAACTCCATCGACAGGTAATAAACCTGACGAGCGTCCTGAGAGAATTGCGCCCGGTTTGAACGGTGCCAGCGTTCGACCATACGATCGCGGACGGCATATAGCGTTGCGTTTAACCATTCGCGCTTAGTCGCAATCGCAGGATCTTTACCAATCGTAAATAAGAGCTTATTGGCAATATCATCCCTGAGTTTATCAACATCAATATCAGCGGCTGTAGGAAGGGGGGAAATATACATATCAACGTTACCTCTCAGAACAGGACAGGACAGGACAGGGGCAGAAGAATAGAAGAAAAATAAATTAAAAGTGGATTTATAAGCGTTTATTATTTTGCGGGCTCACTTTATGACGAGTAATGGAATGAAGTTCATTCATTAATAAACGCCAACTTAAACCGGTAGCGAGAGAAATATAATATAAGCTCACGCCATTAGCATAAAGGGTTCTCGCCATTTTAAGTTTTGACTGCAAAGCAATGTCTTTCAAATTTAACCTCATGGATAACGCTCGATGAATTAAATTTATAAGACTTCTTCTCTATAGCCAAGAAGTGACACTTAAAGCCGGAATTAGACTCTCTAAACACCTTTCTGCTGTCGGTAAATCATTTACCGGGATTCCCCTTTATGGCATCCGACTTCTGATCATCAGATATAGATGTCGCACGAAGGCATCTGTATAATCCCCCGATTACGAGCAATGTACAGTATAAGAAAAATGGCAAAAATTGGTTTTATTTCACTAGGTTGTCCGAAAAACCTCGTTGATTCTGAGCGCATCCTGACTGAACTTCGTACCGAAGGTTATGACGTAGTGCCGAATTACGACGATGCGGATATGGTTATCGTTAACACCTGCGGCTTTATCGACAGCGCTGTACAAGAATCGCTGGAAGTGATTGGCGAAGCACTGAACGAGAATGGCAAGGTGATTGTCACCGGTTGTCTGGGCGCGAAAGTCGATCAGATCCGTGAAGTCCACCCGAAGGTGCTGGAAATCACCGGACCGCATAGTTACGAGCAGGTTCTGGAACACGTTCACCATTACGTGCCGAAACCGAAGCACAACCCGTTTCAGAGTCTGGTTCCTGAGCAGGGCGTCAAGCTGACTCCGCGTCATTACGCCTATTTGAAAATCTCTGAAGGTTGTAATCACCGCTGCACGTTCTGCATCATTCCGTCCATGCGCGGCGATCTGGTGAGCCGCCCGATTGGTGAGGTGCTCAGCGAAGCCAAACGTCTGGTTGATGCGGGCGTCAAAGAGATCCTGGTGATCTCACAGGACACCTCTGCTTACGGCGTGGATGTGAAGCACCGCACCGGTTTCCATAACGGCGAGCCGGTCAAAACCAGCATGGTTGATCTGTGCGAGCAGTTGTCGAAGCTGGGGATCTGGACCCGTCTGCACTATGTTTACCCGTACCCGCACGTCGATGATGTCATTCCGCTGATGGCGGAAGGTAAAATCCTGCCGTATCTGGACATCCCGCTGCAGCACGCCAGCCCGCGTATTCTGAAGCTGATGAAGCGCCCAGGTTCCGTAGACCGCCAGTTAGCGCGTATTAAGCAGTGGCGTGAAATCTGCCCTGAACTGACTTTACGCTCAACGTTCATTGTCGGCTTCCCGGGTGAAACCGAAGAAGACTTCCAGATGCTACTCGACTTCCTGAAAGAAGCACGCCTGGATCGCGTCGGCTGCTTTAAATACAGCCCGGTAGAAGGTGCAGGGGCCAATGAGCTGCCAGACCAAATCCCGGAAGAGGTGAAAGAAGAACGCTGGAATCGCTTTATGCAATTGCAGCAGCAGATCTCTGCTGAACGTTTGCAGGAAAAAGTGGGCCGCGAAATTCTGGTCATCGTGGATGAAGTTGACGAAGAGGGCGCGATTGGTCGTAGCATGGCTGACGCCCCGGAAATCGACGGCGCGGTGTACATGAATGGCGAAACAAACGTGAAGCCTGGCGATATCATCCGCGTGAAGGTTGAAAACGCAGACGAATACGATCTGTGGGGCGCCCGCGTTTAACGCGTTGTAAACCCGGTAAGCTTGCACTACCGGGCCTATTACCGGATGGCGGCATACATGCCTCATCCGGCCTTGTTTCTACCCTTTTATCTTCGGGTCCAGCGCATCGCGCAGACCATCCCCCAGTAAGTTAAACGCCAGCACCGTCAGGAATATCGCCACCGCAGGAAAAATCGCCACGTGTGGGGCAATCACCATATCCGCCCGTGCTTCGTTGAGCATCGCGCCCCACTCCGGAGTCGGTGGCTGGGCACCCAATCCCAGGAACGACAAACTCGCGGCGGAGATTATCGACGTCCCGATGCGCATAGTAAAAAAGACCACGATCGACGAGACCGTTCCCGGCAGAATATGGTTGAAGATGATGGTCGTATCGCTGGCACCAATGCTGCGCGCCGACTCAATAAAGGTCTGCTGTTTGAGGACTAGCGTATTACCACGCACCAGTCGCGCAAAGGCCGGAATGGAGAAGATGGCTACGGCAATAATGACGTTAGCAATACCGCTTCCAAGTACCGCCACCACCGCTATCGCCAGTAGAATACCCGGAAAAGCGAATAACACATCGCAAATGCGCATAATCAGCCGATCCCACCAGCCTTCGTAATAGCCTGCCAACAAGCCCAGTACCGTACCTATCGCCGCGCCAATAAAAACGGCAAAAACCCCCGCCGCCAGCGAAATTTGCGCGCCAACCAGCACACGGCTAAAAATATCCCGCCCCAGCGAATCGACGCCAAACCAGTGCAGCATCGACGGTCCGTCATTGAGGCGGTCATAATCGAAGTAATTCTCGGCATCAAACGGCGTCAGCCAGCGGGCAAATATCGCCACCAGAATCAAGGCCAGCACAAATAATCCGGCGATCATCGCCACACGCTGGCGACGAAAACGCCGCCAGAACTCATGCCACGGTGTACGGATCTGTTCAGGCTTAACGAGCGGCATTGCATTTAAAATCGCCTGTCGGCGCCAGTTAAAAAATCGCATCCTTACTTGTACCTGATAGCCGGATTAATGGCGGCATAGAGCACATCCACCACTAAGTTAATAAGAATAAACTCCAGAGAAAACAACAACACCTCGGCCTGAATCACCGGGTAGTCTCGCATTTCGACAGAGTCCACCAACAGTCGTCCGAGCCCTGGCCAGTTGAAAACTTTCTCAACCACAATGGAGCCGCCAAGCAAAAAGCCAAACTGCAACCCCATCATTGTCACCACCGGGATCATCGCGTTACGCAGACCGTGTTTTAACACCACCCATGTTTCACTCACTCCCTTTGCCCGTGCAGTGCGCATGTAATCTTCGCTAAGCACATCGACAAACGAAGCGCGGGTAAAACGCGCCAATACCGCCGCCACCGCCGCACCCAGCGTGATGGAGGGGAGAATATAATGCTGCCATGAATCCGCACCCACGGTGGGTAGCCAGCCGAGTTCCACGGAAAAAATCTGCATCAACAGCATGCCGAGGGCAAACGCCGGGAAGGAGATCCCGGTGACCGCCAGCGTCATACTCAACCTGTCTGGCCAGCGATTTCGCCATACGGCGGCGATGATCCCCGCTGTCATGCCAAACAATACCGCCCACGTCATGCTGGCAATCGTCAACCACAGTGAGGGCATAAAGCGGCTGGCAATCTCTTCGGCAACCGGACGACGCGACACCATAGAGGTGCCAAAGTCACCTTGCAGCACATTCGTCATGTAGTGCCAGAACTGAAGATGCAGCGGCTGGTCCAGACCCAACTGTTGGCGCACCAGTTCAATAACCTCGGCGTCGGCCTCCGGCCCGGCAATCAACCGGGCCGGATCGCCAGGCAGCAGATGAACAAACAAAAACACCAGCACCGCAACGATCAGCAGAGTTGGAATTAACCCCAGCAGGCGCTTGAAAACATAATTAAGCATCAGACTCCCTTCGGCGGCCCCCGGTGCTCAGGGGCCGAGTGAATAGCTTATTGCAAATCCGCATCATCAAAACTAAATCCGGTGTCCGGCATAATCCAGAATCCGGTCAACTTTGTGCTGTGTGCAGAGATCAGTTTCTCTACCACCAGCGGGATCCACGGCGACTCTTTCCAGATGATATCCTGCGCATCTTTGTACAACCGCGCTTTTTCGCCAGGATCGTTAGTTTGCAGCGCAGCGGCTAAATCGCTGTCCACCTGCTTGTTACTGTAAAACGCAGTGTTAAACAGCGTTGGCGGCCAGTTTTGTGATGCAAATAGCGGCGACAGCGCCCAGTCAGCTTCACCTGTTGACGCAGACCAGCCGGTGTAGAACATTCGTACCCCGCTCTCTTTCTGCGCTTTACCTTCAACTTCCGCTGCCCGCTGCCCGGCATCCATCGCCGTAACCTGTGCTTTGATCCCCACCTGCGCTAACTGCTGCTGGGTAAATTGCAGCACTTTCTGCGCTGTGCTGTGATTATGTGATGACCAAAGTGTGGTAGTAAATCCGTTGGGATAACCAGCCTCTTTCAGCAATTCACGGGCTTTCGCCGGATCGTACGGCCACGGCGTATAGCTTTGCGCGTAGGCGATTGCTGGCGGAAGCACGCCGGTAGCCGGTGTGGCATAACCGGCAAAAGCCACTTTGACCAGCGCCTGGCGGTTGATGGCATAGTTCAGCGCCTCGCGCACCTTCGGGTTATCAAACGGTTTTTGCGTCACGTTCATGCTGATGTAGCGCTGCATAATTGACGGACTGGCAACCAGTTGCAGGTTTTTATTCTTCGCCAGTAACGCGGCTTGCTCGTAAGGGATTGGAAAAGCGAACTGCGCCTCGCCGGTCTGCAGCATCGCCGCTCGGGTGTTATTGTCCGTCACCGGACGCCAGGTAATCGTATCAAGCTTCGGCAAGCCCTGCTGCCAGTAGCCGGGGAACTTTTTCACCTTCACAAAATCGGTCTGATTCCAGGTTTCAAGCTGGTACGGCCCAGTACCAACAGGATGGAAGCCGATATCTTTACCGTATTTTTTTAGCGCCGTCGGAGAAATCATCGCCGTTGCCGGATGCGCCAGAATATTGATAAACGCCGAGAACGGCTGTTTTAGCGTAATTTTCACCGTCGACGGATCGACGACCTCGGTTTTATCAATATTTTTATACAGGTTATACCGCTTAAGATGATTTTCCGGATTGCTGGCCCGCTCAAGATTAGCTTTGACCGCCTCAGCATTGAAATCGGTGCCATCCTGAAACTTCACCCCCTGACGCAGTGTTACAGTATACGTCAGGCCATCATCAGAAACGGTGTAGCTTTCTGCCAGCACATTTTTCAGCTTCATCTCTTTATCGAGGCCAAACAGCCCCTGATAAAACGATTTCGCCACCGCCTGCGACAACGTGTCGTTCGCGTCATACGGATCGAGCGTAGTGAAATTGGACCCTACCGCCACCACCACATCTTTTGCCGACCAGGCAGGGGATGCTGCCAGTGCTGAAGCAACCCCCAGCGCAACCAGCCATTTTCGAGCAACAATTTGTCTCATGTTATTCTCCTGAACCCTGCCTGTTATAGACGCAAAAGCGCATTTTCCGCCTGCGGACGCGCAACATAATGCCCCGGCCCCACTAACTGGAGTGACACGGGGGAAATTTCTTCACCGCGTTTGCGGATATTGCTGGGGATATCATCCGACAGCAGCACGCGCTGCGGCCGCTGATGTGACGGATCGGCAACCGGAACCGCCGCCATTAATTTTCGGGTGTACGGGTGCTGTGGATTTTCAAACACCGCCCGACGGGGGCCAATCTCGACAATTTGCCCCAGGTACATCACCGCTACACGGTGGCTGATACGCTCGACCACCGCCATATCGTGAGAAATAAACAGATAGGCGATACCCATTTCCCGCTGTAGATCGAGCAACAAATTGATAATCTGCCCGCGAATCGAGACATCCAGCGCCGAAACCGATTCATCGGCAATGATCACTTTTGGATTGAGCGCCAGCGCCCTGGCAATACAAATACGCTGACGCTGACCGCCGGAAAACTCGTGCGGATAGCGCCAGGCGTGTTCAGGAAGTAACCCTACACGCTCCAGCAGCCACGCGACCCGTTTCGCTGCGGCATCCCCCTGCAATAAACCGTGAACCCGCAGCGGCTCCAGAATGGAGTAGCCTACCGTCTGGCGCGGATCGAGCGACGCATAAGGGTCCTGGAAAATAAACTGGATATCACGGCGTAGCGGTTGAAGCTTGCTGCTGGCCAGCGTGTCAATGCGCTGCCCGTTGAAGGTGATCTCACCGCGCTGTGACTCTACTAATCGCAACAACGCCCGCCCGGTAGTCGATTTACCACAGCCGGACTCTCCCACCAGCGAGAGCGTTTCGCCAGGCCACAAATCAAAACTGACGTTTTCCACCGCATGTACCTCGCGGGTCACGCGATTGAGAATGCCGCTACGCAGCGGAAAACGCGTCACCAGATTACGCACCTGCAGAATCGGCTCGCCCTCCACCACCGTGTCCTGTTCGGTTTGTGGCTCACAGTGGTCGGGATCCTGCAGCGAAATCAGCGGGAAACGGCGCGGAAGGTCATACCCACTCATCGCTCCGAGTTGCGGCACGGCAGCCAGAAGCGCTTTAGTATAAGGGTGTTGCGGGGCGTGAAAAATTTGCTCAACGCTACCGGTTTCAACAGCTTCTCCCTGATACATCACCAGTACGCGGTCGGCAATATCGGCAACAACGCCCATATCGTGGGTGATAAAAATCACCCCCATGGACATGTCCTGCTGTAACACTTTAATCAGTTGCAGGATCTGCGCCTGAATGGTGACATCCAGCGCCGTGGTCGGCTCATCGGCAATCAGCACCGCAGGACGGCACGACAGCGCCATGGCAATCATTACCCGCTGGCGCATACCGCCAGAAAGCTGATGCGGAAAACGCGATAAAATGGCCCTCGACTCCGGTATTCGCACCTGATCGAGCATCCGTTTGGCCTCTTCCATCGCCTCTTCACGGCTTGCTCCCTGATGCAAACGAATGGACTCGGCAATCTGCTCACCCACGGTGAACACCGGATTAAGCGATGTCATCGGCTCCTGGAAGATCATGGCAATATCTGCGCCGCGCACATGACGCATCTGCGACCCGCTTTGTTCACCCAGTTCAATCACCTGCCGGTTGCGTCGCCGAAGTAGCATTTCATCACAGTTGACCTCACCGCCCGCCTGTTCAATCAGGCGCATTAGCGACAGCGCAGTGACCGACTTTCCTGAACCGGATTCACCAACAATCGCCAGCGTTTCCCCACGCTTGAGGCGAAATGACAGATTGCGCACCGCACTGACCCGATTCCGCTCTTGCTCAAACGCAATATTCAGATTGCTGACCGCCAGTACATCGTTGACGTCAAGCTCATCACTGTGTGGCAACGGTATCTCCTTTCTCCCGGTAAATACCGGTGGTTGGCGTATCGCCAGCGTATCCCCAGGCACGGTACATGCCTTCGCTATTAAACGGTAAGGCCACATTGCCTTCATGATCGACGGCAATAAGCCCGCCACTACCACCCAGCGCCGGTAATTTTTCCATCACCACGCGTTCGCACGCCTCTGATAAGCTCAGTCCGCCATAATCCATCAGCGCGGCGATGTCATAAGCCGCCAGCGCGCGAATAAACACTTCTCCGGTTCCGGTACACGAGACCGCCACGCTGGCGTTATTGGCGTAACAACCGGCACCGACTAACGGGCTATCCCCGACGCGTCCAGGCAGTTTGTTAGTCATGCCGCCAGTCGACGTCGCCGCCGCCAGATTACCGTCCTTATCCAGTGCCACCGCACCGACGGTGCCCATTTTGTTGCTCTCATCCAGCGGCGTACCGCCATGATCAAGCACCGTTTCTCCTGTCGCACGTGCTGCCAGTAGCTGGGCATACCGTTCTGGCGTCGAGAAAATATCCGCGCTAACGCGTTCCATGCCCTGCGCGAAGGCAAAGTTTTCCGCCCCTTCGCCTATCATCATGACGTGCGGACTTTTTTCCATCACCAGACGGGCCGCGAGGATCGGATTACGCAGGTGGCAGACTCCAGCGACGGCTCCCGCCTGCAGCGTATTTCCGTCCATCACGCAGGCATCCAGTTCATGGGTTTCATCACGGGTATATACAGCGCCAATTCCGGCATTAAACAGAGGGCACTCTTCTAGCAAGCGCACGGCTTCGGTCACCACATCCAGCGCACTTTGTCCCGCCTCCAGCATACGTTGCCCCACGTCAACGATATCTGACAACGCCTGTATGTAACGCAATTCCTGTTCCTGACTCAGCTGCGTGCGGGTTATTGCGCCAGCGCCGCCGTGAATTGCAATGACTGCTTTGCCCATTTTTGTCGTCCATTAAGGTGGCAGGAAACGTGGTTATAAATAGCAGAATTTCTGTGAGTTATTGATTCGATTTTTGAATATAGAAAGATGCAGACGTCATGTAAAGATAAAGGCCCGCACCTAAGACTGAGGTGGCATACTGTCTACGCCTGTTTTCTGACATAATGACCGGATTCGATTTTGCCTCGCAGGAGTCTTCTCATGGAATATACCGCCGGACTGATGCCGCTCGAAACGGCACTCTCACAAATGCTGTCGTCTGTTACCCCTCTCACCGCCGTTGAAACGCTGCCGCTGGTGGAATGCTTTGGTCGCGTGCTGGCAACGGACGTCGTCTCGCCAATTGATGTGCCGGGGTTCGATAACTCAGCAATGGATGGCTATGCGCTGCGTTTAGCTGATCTGCAATCCGGTCTGCCGCTTGCGGTGGCCGGTAAATCCTTTGCCGGACAGCCTTTTCACGGGGAATGGCCTGCGGGGACCTGCATCCGCATTATGACCGGCGCGCCGGTGCCTACCGGTTGTGAAGCCGTGGTGATGCAGGAGCAAACGGAACAGACTGACGGCGGAATTCGTTTTACCGCTGATGTCCGCAGTGGACAAAATATTCGTCTGCGTGGTGAAGATATTGCTAATGGCGCGGTGGTATTCCCTGCCGGGACTCGCCTGACAACCGCCGAGCTCCCGGTGCTTGCCTCGCTCGGTATTGCCAATGTACAGGTCGTGCGCAAAGTGCGCGTGGCGCTGTTTTCCACCGGTGATGAGCTGCAACTGCCAGGCCAACCGTTGGGCGACGGACAGATTTACGACACCAACCGCCTGGCCGTACACCTGATGCTGCAACAACTGGGCTGCGATGTCATCAACTTAGGTATTATCCGCGACGATCCTCACGCCCTGCGCGCGACGTTTATCGAAGCCGACAGCCAGGCCGATGTGGTGATAAGCTCCGGCGGCGTGTCGGTCGGGGAAGCAGACTACACCAAAACCATTCTGGAAGAACTGGGTGAAATAGCCTTCTGGAAACTGGCTATCAAACCGGGTAAACCGTTCGCTTTCGGTAAACTGAGCAACAGCTGGTTTTGTGGCCTGCCGGGCAATCCAGTATCTGCCGCCCTCACTTTCTATCAGTTGGTGCAACCGCTGCTCGCAAAACTGAGCGGCAACACCGCCAGCGGATTACCGCCACGCCAGCGCGTACGCACCGCATCACGTCTGAAGAAAACGCCAGGCCGTCTGGATTTTCAGCGCGGAGTATTACAGCGCACGGCAGATGGCGAACTAGAGGTCACCACCACAGGCCATCAGGGTTCGCATATTTTTAGCTCCTTCAGCCAGGGCAACTGTTTTATCGTCCTTGAACGCGATCGCGGTAACGTTGAAGCCGGAGAATGGGTCGACGTTGAGCCGTTTAACGCGCTGTTTGGGGGCCTGTAATAATGGCGGAACTCAGCGATCAGGAGATGCTGCGCTATAACCGGCAAATCATCCTGCGCGGCTTCGACTTTGAAGGTCAGGAAGCGCTAAAAGAGGCGCGGGTGTTGGTCGTTGGTCTGGGGGGCCTTGGCTGCGCCGCGACCCAGTACCTGGCGGGCGCGGGCGTCGGGCATTTGACCCTGCTCGACTTTGATACCGTGTCGGTTTCCAATCTCCAGCGCCAAACGCTGCATAGCGACGCAACCGTCGGGCAGCCAAAAGTTGAATCGGCGCGCGATGCGCTGACGCGGATTAATCCACATATCACCATTACGCCGGTGAATGCACTGCTCGATGATGCCGCGATGCATGCGCTGATTGTAGAACATGACCTGGTGCTGGACTGCACAGATAACGTCACGGTGCGCAACCAGCTCAACGCCGCCTGCTTTGCCACAAAGACTCCACTGGTATCCGGTGCAGCCATTCGTATGGAAGGACAAATCACCGTCTTTACGTATCAGGAGGGTGAAGCCTGCTACCGCTGTCTGAGCCGCCTGTTCGGTGAAAACGCCTTAACCTGCGTGGAGGCCGGCGTGATGTCCCCGCTGATTGGTGTAATCGGTTCGCTGCAGGCGATGGAGGCCATTAAGCTACTGGCAAACTTCGGTAAACCGGCAAGCGGTAAAATCGTGATGTACGATGCGATGACCTGCCAGTTTCGGGAAATGAAGCTGATGCGCAATCCCGGCTGTGAGGTGTGCGGGTTGTAATATTGCCGGATGATGGCGTTATCTTATCCGGCCTACAAAGCAAGAGTCGTAGGCCGGGTCAGCATTCCACTTAAATCGACGTACGTCCAAACGCGCTCTGCCAGTCATGTTCGAACTTCGCCACGGCAGCATCAACGGCTGGAGAGCTAATCATCTGTTGAGCGACATCCAGCGGCAGTGTGATGGACTCGCAGCCGGCCAGCAGGCAGTCCAGCGCCTGACGTGGTGTTTTGAAACTGGCTGCCAGTACTTTGGCGTGCGGAGCATGCATTTTCAGTAAATTCTGCAGATCGGTCACAGTCTGGATGCCATCGCCGCCCTGAGCATCCACTCGGTTAACGTATGGCGCAATGTATTCCGCCCCTGCCAGCGCCGCCAGCAGTCCCTGCGCTGCACCGTAGACCGCAGTACCCAGCGTCGGGATCCCTTCTTCTTTCAGTAACTTAATTGCCGCCAGACCTTCTGCTGTGACCGGTACTTTCACCACGATATCCGGAATGATTGCCTGTAGTTTACGCGCGTCACTGACCATCCCTTCAGCGGTCGTCGCCATCACCTGCGCAAACAGACGGCCTTGCCCGCCCATCGCTTCCTGCAATTGCGGCAGTAACACTTCCAGCGTCTTTTTACCTGCCGCCACAATGCTTGGGTTAGTGGTCACCCCTGCCAGCGGAAAAACACGCGCCAGAGTTTTGACCGCATCAACATCAGATGTATCCAAATAGAGTTCCATAACCTGTCCTCAAACGAATAATTAGCATGAATTAAAGGTAGCACGACGAAACCGCGCGGTTAGTTGACGCACGTCAATATAACTTTCATTCGAAAGTAATTTAATCTTTATACGAAAGATAAGAGGCCGCTTATGATTTTCAATATCCAGCGTTATTCCACCCACGATGGTCCCGGTATCCGTACCGTAGTGTTCCTTAAGGGATGCTCCCTGGGCTGTCGCTGGTGCCAGAACCCGGAGAGTCGTGCCCGTACACAGGATCTGCTGTACGACGCTCGCCTTTGTCTGGACGGCTGTGACCTGTGTGCTCAGGCTGCACCTGACGTTATTGAGCGAGCGCTGAGCGGCCTGCTTATTCATCGCGAAAAACTGACCGATGAGACTCTCACCGCGCTGACCCACTGCTGCCCAACCCAGGCGCTTACCGTCTGCGGTGAAGTAAAAAGCGTGGAGGAGATCATGTCCACCGTGCTGCGCGATAAACCCTTCTACGACCGCAGCGATGGCGGGATAACGCTTTCCGGCGGTGAACCGTTTATGCAGCCGGAGCTGGCTGCGGCGTTGTTCAAAGCCAGCCACGATGCGGGCATTCATACTGCGGTCGAAACCTGCCTGCACGTGCCGTGGAAGTATATTGAGCCTTCGTTAGCGAACATCGATCTGTTTCTTGCCGATTTAAAACACGTCGCCGATACGCCGTTTAAGCAGTGGACCGATGGCAACGCCGCTCGCGTGCTGGAAAATCTAAAAAAACTGGCCGCTGCCGGTAAAAAAATGATTATTCGCGTACCGCTGATTCAGGGTTTCAACGCCAACGAAGAGGCCATTAAAGCCATTACCGATTTTACCGCCGATGAACTTCACGTCAGCGAGATTCATTTTTTGCCCTACCACACCCTGGGCATCAACAAATACCACTTACTCAGTCAACCCTACAACGCCCCGGATAAACCTCTTGATGCGCCTGCGCTGCTCGAATTTGCCCAGCAGTACGCCAGCCATAAAGGCTTAACCGCGACCCTACGAGGATAACAACCATGACGACTCTGAAACTGGACACACTCAGCGACCGTACTAAAGCGCATAAAACGGCCCTGATCCACATTGTGAAACCACCAGTTTGTACCGAGCGCGCCCAGCACTATACCGAGATGTATCAGCAACATCTGGACAAACCCATCCCGGTACGCCGCGCACTGGCGCTGGCTCACCATCTGGCGGAACGTACCATCTGGATTAAACACGATGAGTTGATTATCGGTAACCAGGCGAGTGAAGTCCGTGCCGCACCGATCTTCCCGGAATATACCGTGTCGTGGATTGAAAAAGAGATCGACGATTTGGCCGACCGTCCTGGTGCAGGCTTTGCGGTCAGCGAAGAGAATAAGCGCGTACTGCATGAAATATGCCCGTGGTGGCGTGGTCAGACCGTGCAGGATCGCTGCTACGGCATGTTTACCGACGAACAAAAAGGCCTGCTGGAAACTGGCATCATCAAAGCAGAAGGCAACATGACCTCCGGCGATGCGCACCTGGCGGTGAACTTCCCGCTGCTGCTTGAAAAAGGCATTGATGGGCTGCGCCACAAAGTCGATGAACGTCGTTCCCGCATTAACCTGACCTGCCTGGAAGACCTTCATGGCGATCAGTTCCTGAAAGCGATTGATATTGTGCTGGATGCCGTCAGCCTGCATATCGAACGTTTCGCCAGCCTGGCGCGTAAAATGGCGGCGACTGAAACCCGTGAAAGCCGTCGCGATGAGCTGCTGGCAATGGCAGACAACTGCGATGTGATCGCCCACGAACCGCCAAAAACATTCTGGCAGGCGCTGCAGCTGTGCTATTTCATCCAGTTGATCCTGCAAATCGAATCGAACGGCCACTCGGTGTCGTTTGGCCGTATGGACCAGTATCTCTACCCGTTCTATCGTCGCGATGTGGAGCTGAACCAGAGTCTCGACCGCGAGCACGCCATTGAGCTGCTGCACAGCTGCTGGCTGAAGCTGCTGGAAGTGAACAAAATCCGCTCCGGCTCTCACTCGAAAGCCTCAGCAGGCAGCCCGTTGTATCAAAACGTCACTATCGGCGGCCAGAATCTGGTCAACGGTCAGCCGATGGATGCCGTCAACCCGCTCTCCTACGCCATTCTGGAATCCTGCGGTCGTCTGCGTTCCACCCAGCCGAATCTCAGCGTGCGTTATCACGCCGGAATGAGTAACGATTTCCTTGATGCCTGCGTGCAGGTCATCCGCTGCGGCTTCGGAATGCCAGCCTTTAACAACGATGAAATAGTCATTCCGGAATTCATTAAGCTGGGCATTGAGCCGCAGGACGCTTACGACTATGCGGCCATTGGCTGCATCGAAACCGCCGTTGGCGGCAAATGGGGCTATCGCTGCACTGGCATGAGCTTTATTAACTTTGCTCGTGTGATGCTGGCCGCGTTGGAAGGCGGCCGCGATGCCACCAGCGGTAAAGTATTCCTGCCACAGGAAAAAGCGCTCTCTGCCGGTAACTTCCATAACTTCGATGAAGTGATGGCGGCCTGGGACACGCAGATCCGCTACTACACACGCAAATCCATCGAGATTGAGTATGTAGTCGATACCATGTTGGAAGAAAACGTCCACGACATCCTGTGCTCAGCGCTGGTGGATGATTGCATTGAGCGGGCGAAGAGTATTAAGCAAGGCGGCGCAAAATATGACTGGGTATCCGGTTTGCAGGTCGGCATTGCTAACCTTGGTAACAGTCTGGCAGCTGTGAAAAAATTGATCTTCGATCAGGGTATTATCGGTCAGCAACAGCTGGCGGCTGCGCTGGCGGATGACTTCAATGGCCTCACTCATGAACAACTGCGCCAGCGTTTAATCAACGGCGCACCGAAATACGGTAACGATGATGACAGCGTCGATACCCTACTGGCCCGCGCTTATCAGACCTATATCGATGAGCTGAAGCAGTATCATAACCCGCGTTACGGTCGCGGCCCGGTCGGTGGCAATTACTATGCCGGCACCTCTTCCATCTCAGCAAACGTGCCGTTTGGCGCCGCAACGATGGCAACGCCGGATGGCCGTAAAGCGCATACCCCGCTGGCGGAAGGCGCAAGCCCGGCATCCGGTACCGACCACCTCGGCCCAACGGCGGTGATTGGCTCAGTGGGCAAACTGCCGACCAGTGCGATCCTCGGTGGCGTGCTGTTAAACCAGAAGCTGAATCCGGCCACGCTGGAAAATGAATCTGATAAGCAGAAGCTGATGTTCCTGCTGCGCACCTTCTTTGAAGAGCACAAAGGCTGGCATATTCAGTACAACATCGTTTCGCGCGAAACGCTGTTGGAAGCGAAAAAACACCCGGATCAATACCGTGATCTGGTGGTGCGTGTGGCTGGCTACTCAGCCTTCTTCACCGCGCTGTCTCCGGATGCTCAGGACGATATCATCGCCCGCACCGAACATATGCTGTAATCCCATTGCCCGGGGGCATTTTCGCCTGCCGGGCATTTTAGTTTCGAATGAAATAAATTTGTGCTACAGGTCACATTGTTATTAGAATGTTTCTGGTTGCAGTAAATACCAGGAGCAGATATGACCATCAAAGTTATCGTCACCGATATGGACGGAACTTTTCTCGACGATGCCAAGCAGTACGATCGCCAGCGATTTATGTCGCAGTACCAGGAACTGAAAAAAAGAGATATTGAATTTGTCGTGGCCAGCGGCAACCAGTATTACC
The DNA here is from genome assembly GCF_004684345.1 of Citrobacter tructae. Taxonomy (NCBI): domain Bacteria; kingdom Pseudomonadati; phylum Pseudomonadota; class Gammaproteobacteria; order Enterobacterales; family Enterobacteriaceae; genus Citrobacter; species Citrobacter tructae. The sequence continues at coordinate 102,629 of NZ_CP038469.1, read as the reverse complement.
AGCTCATCTCCTTTTTCCCGCAACTCAAAGACGAGATCTCTTTTGTCGCAGAGAACGGCGCGCTGGTGTATGAACACGGCAAACAGCTTTTTCACGGCGAACTTACCCACCACGAATCCCGCATTGTCATTGGTGAACTGCTAAAAGATAAGCAACTGAACTTTGTGGCCTGTGGACTGAAAAGCGCCTACGTTAGCAAAAATGCCCCGGAGTCCTTTGTCGCGTTGATGTCAAAACACTATCATCGCCTGAAACCCGTGACGGACTATCAGGACATTGATGATGTGCTGTTCAAGTTCTCGCTAAATCTGCCTGATGCGAAAATCCCGTTAGTTATCGACCACTTACATAGCTCACTGGACGGTATTATGAAGCCCGTCACCAGCGGTTTTGGTTTTATCGATCTGATCATTCCTGGTTTACATAAAGCCAATGGCATCAGCCGATTGCTAAAACGCTGGAACCTGTCGCCACAGAATGTCGTTGCCATTGGCGACAGCGGTAACGATGCGGAAATGCTGAAAATGGCGCACTACTCTTTCGCCATGGCAAATGCCGCCGACAGCATTAAAGCGATTGCCCGCTATCAGACCGATGACAACAATCATCAGGGCGCACTGAACGTGATCCAGTCCGTACTCGATAACACCTCGCCGTTTAACGCCTGACAAATACCGGAGCTTAGCTCCGGTATTTGTACGCCACCCATCTCGTCAGAAATCCTCTAGCTCAGCGCGAGCATAGGAAGACGCAATGTATTGCCCGATAAGCTCCAGTAATGCTTGAGCATCCAGCTTAACTTTTCCCTCTTCCTGCTGGCGTAACAAATCACCGGCCACCACAATCGCAACCGCATGTTTTTTCGGATTAAACCGAATAACCTGCATAAACCGTTTGGTGGTGATATTCGGTTGATATTCGTCGTTAATGAAGAATTCAATCGTCATCGAACTGGAAATAATCGTCAGGTTATAGCTGGAAATATAGTTAAGCGGTAACGGCTGAGGCAACCACGGACTGGTGATCGCGTCCTGCGTCAACACCAGCAGCGGCTGCCACGTTCGCCGTAAGGTGGCAATGCCCAACAGCCCAAAGGCGATTCCACCTAAAGGAATCAACCAGCACCACACGCTGACCGTCTTGAACAGCAGCAAAGCCCCACCGCCCGACAGCAGCAAAAAGCTTGCAACAATCATATACCATGGCCCTTTAGCACTCATCCACAGCGCCACCGATTCTGTTGCCAACCCGGCTTCGGCTTCAAGCGCCTGGCGATAAACTTCGCGTTGTGAGGCAATTTTTACCGACATAGTGCGTGAAAGCGATGCGCTCAAAGCATCCGCATCGGTGAATAACCCACGGAAAAACGCGTTGTCATCTTTTACGACCGGCCGGGCAGCCCGCGTCAACAGTTCACCGTCCAGCGGCACCGCCAGTGCCGCAATGCGTTCACGTGTCGTCGGATGGCTATCCATCGGATGCGCTATTTCATTATCGAGACTGTTATGCGGCTCAAGCTGCCCAATATCCTGCAGCGTAGAAAGCAGATCGGCAAGCCAGTTCGCGCTGGTCACTCGCCCGTGCAAAAGGTCCTCAATAAATCGGGAAACCGGTACATCCAGCGCTGATATACGCAGTAATGCCGATGCGAACGCAGCGGGAGAAGAAATCTTTGCTCCGATACCATCAGCCGTATATTCACGGATTCGGCTCCAGTCACTGACCGTTTCATGGAAGTTCTGCAAAAACCAGAGTCCCATATCCAGCGACGGGCGCAGTACTATGCGATCAAGCCAGGAAAACCCCTGCGAGCTGTTCGCCATATGTTCAAGGCTGTTTTGGATACCGGCATACAGCGGAGCGAAACGCAGGCTATACTGCGTATCCTCTCCTGTAAAATGACTCAGTTCGTGACCAATCACCGCAGCCGTTTCCGCTTCATCCAGAAACGCCATCGACGTTAGCGGCAAATAGAGTGTATTGCCCGTCAATCGCTTGCCATCTTCAATTTGAACGGCATTGGCGGTGACAAAGAAGCCGTCAAAAAAACCGACCACGATATTGTCAGGTACGATCAGTTCCCCACGCCGGGTGATGTCACGTATCCATTGCCATAGCGCTGGGTTATTCTCTGCGGTGACATTCACCCCGCAAATGTCTGTATCATCAAGTTGAAAGAGGGTGAAACAGCGTTTGATGGAAGCCAGACTTTTTAATAGCATCCAGAAAATGGCGCCGGCGGCAATCAGGATGATCGCCACAAGTTTGAAACCACCCGCCCCACCGATATGCGACAAAATCCAGATAACTTCCGATAACGCCAGGCAAATAACGGCCAAACCACAGACTATAATTTCTGTAGCCATCACAAAGGGCAACAACCGTCGACAGCGCGTAAATGTGCGAATCAGGGTACTCTGGGAATGTCGCGAAGCGCGGGCGCTAGTCTTACATAACCCCACTGCCATCCCCACTACAGCTAAAGCCGCGCCGGCAAGCGCTATCGCCAACATCGCCAGTATCAACCGGAGATTCGCCTCTCCAACGCCATTGATATCATCAGCTACCCGCCAGCACTGCCAGAACGCATAAATCAGAATGCAGACTGGAACGGTAAAGAGATGAAGCGTTCCTTTTCTTTCCATTGAAAAATGTCCTTTTGTTAGACCAGGCCCATCCTCTTTGTTCCGGTCTTTAGTGGGCGAAATGTCACTGAGGAAAGAAGTATAGATAGCCCCCCTGGTTGCTGGTTAACGTTTTTTCCCCGTCAACCTCCATTTTCATGTCAAATCAGGCAAAACGTCCAATTTCCTCCACGTGTGCCATATTGTTTTTTTAAATTTGCATTAACTTATTTTTAACCTATATTATCACTTGCAAGATAAATCAGTTTCGAATGAAAGTTAATGCGAGGTGGTTATGGCTCTTACTTTTACCAGCGACACGTTACCTGCCGATCACAAAGCAGCGATCCGTCAGATGAAGCAGGAATTGCGGACACAGCTTGGTGACGTCCAGCAAATCTTCAGTCAGCTTAGCGATACCATTGCCACCCGCGTGGCGGAGATCAACGCGCTCAAAGCGCAAGGTGCTCCGGTCTGGCCGATATTATCTTATGCCGATATCAAAGCGGGCCGCGTGAGCGCAGAGCAGCGAGAAGAGATTAGACGTCGCGGATGTGCGGTCATTAAGGGCCATTTCCCCCGCGAGCAGGCGCTGGCATGGGATCAGTCGATGCTGGATTACCTGGATCGCAACCATTTTGATGAAGTTTACAAAGGGCCCGGCGATAACTTCTTCGGTACCCTGAGCGCCTCGCGCCCTGAAATCTACCCGATCTACTGGTCACAGGCGCAAATGCAGGCCCGCCAGAGTGAAGAAATGGCTAACGCACAGTCGTTCCTTAATCACCTGTGGACCTATGAAAGTGAAGGTAAACAGTGGTTTAACCCAGACGTCAGCGTAATCTATCCTGACCGTATCCGCCGCCGTCCACCAGGAACCACTTCCAAAGGCCTCGGGGCGCATACTGACTCCGGCGCGCTGGAGCGCTGGCTGCTTCCGGCGTACCAGCGCGTTTTTGCCTCTGTCTTTAACGGTAATCTGGCCGATTACGATCCGTGGCATGCGGCACATCGTACCGATGTCGAAGAGTATACGGTCGATAACACCACTAAGTGTTCCGTGTTTCGCACCTTCCAGGGTTGGACGGCACTTTCCGATATGTTGCCGGGCCAAGGGTTACTGCATGTGGTTCCCATTCCTGAAGCGATGGCTTATGTACTGTTACGCCCGCTGCTTGACGATGTCCCGGAAGATGAGCTGTGCGGCGTCGCACCCGGACGAGTGCTGCCAATTTCACAGCAATGGCATCCGTTGTTGATCGAAGCGTTAACCAGCATTCCGCAACTGGATGCCGGCGATTCCGTGTGGTGGCATTGCGATGTGATCCATTCCGTTGCGCCGGTTGAGAATCAACAGGGTTGGGGTAACGTGATGTACATCCCCGCCGCACCGATGTGTGAGAAGAATCTCGCCTATGCACATAAGGTGAAGGCCGCGCTGGAAAAAGGTGTATCGCCGGGTGATTTCCCGCGTGAAGATTACGAAACAAACTGGGAAGGACGCTTCACGCTGGATGATTTAAATATTCACGGTAAACGTGCACTGGGGATTATTTAATTTGTAACTTACACAATTTTCCCTAAGTATTTCTCGTTACAGGAAGGCGGCCAGCCTGTAAATCCCTGGGAGCTTACATAAGTAAGTGACCAGGGTGAACAGGTGCAGCCAACACACCTGTAACACGAAAGACGACGGGAAAATTATTCGACGCCTTTACTACGCAGGTAATCTTCGTAGTTACCGGTGAAGTCAATCACACGTTCCGGCGTAATCTCAATCACACGTGTGGCCAGCGAGCTGACGAATTCGCGGTCGTGAGAAACAAAGATCAGCGTGCCCTGGTACATTTCCAGCGCCATGTTCAGCGATTCAATCGATTCCATATCCAGGTGGTTGGTCGGTTCGTCCATCACCAGAATATTCGGTTTCTGCATCATCAGCTTACCGAACAGCATGCGCCCTTTTTCACCACCGGACAGCACCTTAGCAGGCTTTTTGATATCGTCCTGGCTGAACAACAGACGACCAAGGAAGCTGCGAACGACCTGCTCATCGTCGCCTTCTTGTTTCCACTGACTCATCCATTCGAAAACGGTCAAATCGTTTTCGAACTCATATTCGTGATCCTGCGCGTAGTAGCCAATTTGCGCATTCTCAGACCATTTAACGGTGCCATTATCCGGCGCCATGTCGCCGACCAGTACTTTCAGCATGGTAGATTTACCCACGCCGTTAGCCCCCAGGATGGCAACCTTTTCGCCCACTTCCAGCAGCAAATTGAAGTTTTTAAACAGCGGGCCGTTATCGAAACCTTTGGTCAGCGCTTCCACTTCCAGCGCGTTACGGAACAGTTTCTTATCCTGTTCGAAACGGATGAATGGGTTCTGACGGCTGGACGCTTTTACTTCGTCGAGTTTGATTTTATCAATCTGACGCGCACGAGAGGTCGCCTGACGAGATTTTGAGGCGTTGGCGCTAAAGCGACTGACGAAGGATTGCAGATCGGCAATTTGCGCTTTTTTCTTGGCGTTATCGGCCAACAAACGCTCACGCGCCTGGGTTGCTGCCGTCATGTATTCATCATAGTTACCCGGATAAACACGCAGCTCGCCGTAGTCCAGATCCGCCATGTGCGTACAGACCATGTTCAGGAAGTGACGGTCGTGCGAAATGATGATCATGGTGCTGTCACGCTCGTTCAGCGTCTGCTCCAGCCAACGAATGGTGTCGATGTCCAGGTTGTTGGTCGGTTCATCGAGCAGCAGGATGTCCGGGTTAGAGAACAGCGCCTGCGCCAGCAGCACACGCAGCTTCCAGCCGGGTGCAACTTCGCTCATCGGGCCGTAATGTTGTTCTACCGGAATACCAACGCCCAGCAGCAGTTCACCGGCACGAGATTCAGCCGAATAGCCGTCCATCTCACCGTATTTAACTTCGAGATCGGCGACTTTATAACCATCTTCTTCGCTCATTTCCGGCAGCGCATAGATACGGTCACGTTCCTGCTTCACTTCCCACAGTTCAGCGTGACCCATAATGACGGTGTCCAGAACGGTGAACTCTTCAAAAGCGAACTGATCCTGACGCAGCTTACCGATGCGTTCGTTCGGATCGAGGGAAACGTTACCCAGCGTCGGTTCGAGGTCGCCGCCGAGAATTTTCATAAAAGTGGATTTACCGCTACCGTTGGCGCCAATCAGGCCGTAACGGTTGCCGCCGCCAAATTTGACGGAAATATTTTCAAACAGCGGCTTACTGCCGAACTGCATGGTGACGTTGCTGGAAACTAACACTGGCGTATCCTGAAAGAAGAAATATGTGACGAACCGCTTATTATGCCATAAGTCTGGAATAAGATCGCGCCTTCATGCGAGAGGAATAAAGTGAAACCAAAAGGAAAAAAATGTGATTTAGTACACATCCGAATTCCTTGTTGCATAGAATGCACATATAATGCGTGCCCAACACTACATAAATCTCAACCCACTAGCCTGCCAGGCTTCAGAATCTCGTAAAAATGAATATGAAATTGACAACGCTTTTCGCGGCGGCACTCGCAGTAGTTGGTTTTTGTAACACTGCCTCAGCCGTCACGTACCCGCTGCCTACCGATGGTAGCCGTTTGATTGGCCAAAACCAGGTCATCACCATTCCTGAAGGCAACACCCAACCGCTGGAGTACTATGCGGCTGAATACCAGATGGGTCTGTCTAACATGCTGGAAGCCAACCCGGGCGTGGATACCTTCCTGCCGAAGGGCGGCACCGTGCTGAACATTCCTCAGCAGTTGATCCTGCCGGATACCGTGCATGAAGGTATTGTTATCAACAGCGCAGAAATGCGTCTGTACTACTACCCGAAAGGCACCAACACCGTTATCGTTTTACCGATTGGTATCGGCCAGTTAGGCAAAGACACGCCGATCAACTGGACCACCAAAGTTGAGCGTAAGAAAGCAGGCCCGACCTGGACGCCAACCGCCAAGATGCACGCTGAATACCGCGCTGCGGGCGAACCGCTGCCAGCGGTTGTTCCAGCCGGTCCGGATAACCCGATGGGTCTGTACGCACTGTATATCGGTCGCCTGTATGCCATCCACGGGACCAACGCGAACTTCGGCGTCGGCCTACGCGTCAGCCACGGTTGCGTGCGTCTGCGTAATGAAGACATCAAGTTCCTGTTCGAAAACGTTCCGGTTGGCACGCGCGTCCAGTTTATTGACGAACCGGTAAAAGCCACGACCGAACCAGACGGCAGTCGTTACATTGAGGTGCATAACCCACTGTCTACCACTGAAGCACAGTTCGAAGGCGGCGAAATCGTACCGATTTCCCTGAACAAGAGCATTACCAGCATCACCGGTCAGCCGGACGTCGATCAGGCCGTCGTTGAGCAGGCGGTACAGAACCGTTCCGGTATGCCGGTTCGCCTGAACTAAGCAGACCTGAAACGAAAAAGGCGGATGATTCATCCGCCTTTTTTATTGCCTCTCTGCCGCTACTACCGCAACAGCAGCAAACCATATCCCACCAGCGCCGCCCAAATCAGCATCGGCACCGAATACCAATGAAAACGCCACCAGATACGCCGGTCGTTTGCCATTCGTAAAGCAATAAGATTCGCCAGCGATCCCGGTAACAGTCCAAAACCGCCAATATTGACAGCCCAGGCCAGCAGTAGCGTTGGCGGGACATAGTTCAGTAGTAAAATAGTGCTGGGTACATTACTGATAAACTGCGACAGACCGATTGCCGTCAACCATAGTCCAGGTTGGGAAAGCGTACCAAAGTGGCCCGAAATCCCCTGGAGTACGGGTAACTGCGTCAACAGATGTACATCGATAAACATCGCCATAAACACCAGCAGCAGCGTCCAGTCCACGCTGAAGATCACGCGGCGAGCCAGCACCATAAAGCCTGTCGCCACAATCGCCAAACCCCAGAGTTCCTGCTTCAGCTCCAGCGCCGTCAGAAAGACGATATACAGTGCCAGGCAACTCCACACCAGCCGGGGCTGCCAGTCCGGCGCACGCGTGCCGGTATGATAGTGCAAATCTGTACGCGGAAAACTAAACCAGCACAGCACCACCAGCGTCAGCATCATCGCACCGGCAAGCGGTGCCATTTGCCAGGTAAACGCGGTGAATGACAGTCCGGAGCGCCCCCACATCAGGATGTTCTGCGGATTACCGATTGGCGTCAGCAGCGATCCAGCGTTCACCGCCAGCGCCTCAAAAATAATGAGGCGGTTCACCGGAATCTCGCACAGTTTTTTCAGGGTGATGGTCAGCGGCACCACAATAAACAGGGCGACATCGTTGGTCAGAAACGTCGACAGTAACGCCGCCGCCAGCACCATAAATATCGCTAACTGGCGTTCCGTCTTGAAGCGGCGGGTCATCTTGCGCCCTAGCACATCGAAGTAACCACTCAACTCCACGCCTTTAGTCAGTAACATCAGGCCGCTGAGGGTAATAATCGTGTGCCAGTCAATGGCCCCCGGCCAGCTCCCAGGGGTAAACGGTGTGAACAGACTCAGAACAATACCGGTGATGATGAGCAGTTGGAAAAAACGATCGCGCTGCAATGCGCGTAATAAAGGAAAACTCATTCAGAGCCTGTTCCTTGCTGTTGGGTAAATCGGCTAAAAGCCTCCAACGTTTCCTTACTCACATGGTGTTCCATCCCTTCCGCATCGCGACGAGCAATTTCCGGGCTGATACCTAACATCAGCAGAAAATTCTCTACGATCTGATGACGTTCGCGACTCTCCTGGGCCAGTTTCTCTCCTTCTGCGGTTAAGAACACGCCGCGCCAGGGGATCATTTCAATCAACCCCACGGAGGCAAGGCGCTTGAGCATCTTGGCGACGGTGGGTTGAGAAACCCCAAGCCGAGCGGCCATATCCACCTGACGCGCTTCCCCCACTTCGATAATGAGGTCGGAAATCAGCTCCACGTAATCATCAATCAGTTCGCGACGATGCGCCTCCCTGACCTGACGAAACCCTTCAACATGTTCCTCAACATTCACTAATTGCGTCACTTTTTTTGTTGTTGGCATACCTGCGCGACGACTCATTCTGCTTCCTCGTTCCTGTGACGCGTTAACGGCATCTGATTAGAGAGCGCTCATTGTAAACCAGAGTTGCGCGGGCACAAAAATTTAACGTTTTAGCAATAGCTATATAATATAGCCTGTGCTATATCTGTATATAATAAAGACATCCCTCACGGATTGATGGGATCGTGAAGTCAGGAGGTTCATATGAATGAATTCAAGAGGTGTATGCGCGTGTTTAGTCACTCTCCTTTTAAAGTACGGTTGATGCTGATCTCTATGCTGTGCGACATGATCAACGGCAAACCAGAGCAGGATAAACCCTCAGGCAAATAATGCGGCGTCGCGGTACGCCGCTTCATTTTCCTGCCATAGCGTCGATACACTGGTCTGTTTCCCGCAATAACCCTTCTTTTTGTCCATTTTGCCATCTCCCTCGCAAAACATTTTCTTTGTAGTAGTTGACCTTCTCTCGCACACACTCTATCTTTTCGCAGCCCTGCGTATATTGCGGCTCGCAGATGCGGACCTCATCCCTCTTCTCGCTCTCTCAGGCAGGCAATGACCCTTTGCGCCAGGGTAAGCACATGGCGTTTTTGCAACAGTGACATATGAATTTAACCCTCAAAGATTCACTTATTGCTCGTAGCCGGGCGCTTAGCCCGTGGACTGGCTTCTATTTCTTACAGTCTCTGCTGATAAACCTCGCATTGGGCTACCCGCTTAGCCTGCTTTATAGCGTCGCCTTTACCTGTATATTGCTGCTCCTGTGGCGCTATGCTCCGCGCACGCAAAAAGTGCTGATTGGCATTTGTTCACTGATTGCAGCGATGTACTTTCCGTTTGGTCAGGCTTACGGTTCGCCAAACTTCAATACCCTGCTGGCGCTGCACTCGACCAACATGGAAGAGTCCACTGAAATCCTGACCATCTTCCCCTGGTACAACTACCTGGTTGGGATATTTATCTTTGCCCTTGGCGTACTTGCCGTGCGACGTAAAAAAGATGCGACGAAACGCCGCTGGAATAAGTTCGACAGTTTGTGTTTGCTGGTCAGCGTCGTGGCGTTCTTTGTTACGCCAGTGCAAAACCTGGCCTGGGGCGGCGTCTTCAAATTAAAAGATACTGGATATCCGGTGTTCCGCTTTGCCAAGGACGTTATCGTCAATAACCACGAAGTCCTCGACGAACAGGAGCGCATGGCGAAGCTGGCGAGCGTCAAGGACAGTTGGACGGTGACGGCGGTGAAACCTAAGTACCACACCTATGTCGTGGTGATTGGTGAAAGCGCCCGCCGTGATGCGTTAGGCGCGTTCGGCGGCCACTGGGATAACACTCCCTTTGCCAGTAGCGTTAACGGTTATATTTTTGCAGATTACATCGCGGCCAGCGGGTCAACGCAGAAATCGCTTGGCTTAACGCTTAATCGGGTGGTCGATGATAAGCCGCAGTTCCAGGATAACTTTGTCACTCTCGCCAACCGCGCTGGGTTCCAGACGTGGTGGTTCTCTAATCAGGGGCAGATCGGTGAATATGATACGGCAATCGCCAGTATCGCCAAGCGTGCTGACGAGGTTCACTTCCTGAAAAACGGCGACTTCGAAGCCGATAAAAACACCCGTGATGAAGCACTGTTGAAAATGACCGCCCAGGTATTGGAAACCGAGCGTACTCAGCCACAGCTCATCGTGCTGCACTTGATGGGTTCGCATCCGCAAGCCTGCGACCGTACTCAGGGGAAATACGAAACCTTCGTCCAGTCGAGAGAGACATCGTGTTATCTATACACCATGAAGCAGACCGATGACCTGCTGCGTCAGCTCTACGATCAACTGCGTAATAGCGGCGACAGCTTCTCGATGGTCTACTTCTCCGATCATGGCCTCGCCTTTAAAGAACGCGGTAAAGAGGTGCAGTATCTGGCGCACGACGATCAGTTCCAGCAGAATTTCCAGGTACCATTTATGGTGGTATCCAGCGACGATAAAGCACACCGGGTCATTAAAGCCCGTCGTTCCGCGAATGACTTCCTGAGCTTCTTCTCACAGTGGACGGGTATCAGCGCCAAGGAAATCACTAACCGCTACCGCTTTATCTCAGAGAAGAAAGCCGGGCCGGTGTATATCACCAACTTCAAATTACAAAAGGTGGACTACAACCATCTTGGCACCGACATCTTCGAGACTAAATCACGTTAACCTCGCAAACCGCAGGCAAAAAAAATCCGCCTCATAAGGCGGATTTTTTATATCACCGAAGTGATTAGAAGCGGTAACCAACACCCGCAATCCAGGTACCTACGTCAACGCTACGAATACGGCTCTGCTCGTAAGAGAAGTCCAGAGCGACGTTTTCGATCGGGTTGAACTGCAGACCAGCACCGTAAGAGAAACCGTAGTCGCTGGTGGTGTGGTTATCAGCCGGAGATGCTGCGTTCTGGAATTTACCGTAGCCAACACCTACTACACCGTAGATGCTTGCCCAGTCGTTCAGACGGTAAGCAGGACCTGCAGTGATGCCGTAGTACTGGGTTTTGTTGTAGTCACCAGAAGCATCAGTACGATCTTTTTCAGTGTAAGTGAAGGAACCGATTACGCCCAGCGGGTTGTTGTCCTGCTCGTAACGATACTTCAGGTTAAAACCGTTCATTTTGTTCGCAGCGCCCTGAGCATCGCTCTGAGCATAACCACCGGTAACGGTAGAAGTAGACGCAACAGCGGAACCTGCGGAGAAAGCCAGAACAGCGGCCAGTGCTGAAAGACATGCAATTTTTTTCATAACCACCTCAAATGTGCTTCAAGTAAATCTTAAGTTTTAAATATACCAAAAATTGATGGGAAACTCTTTGCGATTAGCGATGTCTAACGGAAAATTTCATGTAACAGAACATTTCAAAAACAAGCTATCTCTTTCAATTAACATCATTTTTATAACGAATAATGCCATTATTGCGCGCACAACACGGCACATTCATCCAGAACATTCCTAATCACGCAGATTATTAATCCATCGATTTCATGCCATTGTACGTATCTCAGCAAATTTTTTTTCAACGAATACTCAACCACCTGTGTCTATTTCCATTACACTCGCTGTTTTACCTCTATTGACATAATTTGACAGGAGAAAGGATGCCGGGATCGTTACGTAAAGCGCCAGTCTGGTTGCCTATTTTGGTTTTGCTGATTGCGATGTCTTCCATACAAAGCGGCGCATCGCTGGCGAAATCGCTGTTCCCGCTCGTCGGTGCGCCAGGTGTGACCGCGCTACGTCTGGCACTGGGAACATTAATCCTCATCGCATTCTTTAAACCCTGGCGGTTACGCTTTGCCAAAGAGCAGCGTCTTCCTCTGCTGTTTTACGGCCTGTCGCTGGGCGGGATGAACTATCTCTTCTACCTGTCGATTCAGACCGTCCCGCTGGGGATTGCCGTGGCGCTGGAATTTACAGGGCCGCTGGCGGTGGCGCTGTTCTCCTCCCGGCGCCCTGTTGATTTCATTTGGGTGGCACTGGCCGTACTTGGACTCTGGTTCCTGCTGCCGTTGGGTCAGGACGTGTCGCACGTAGACTTAACCGGTGCCGCGCTGGCGCTGGGGGCTGGTGCCTGCTGGGCGGTCTATATTCTTACCGGCCAGCGCGCTGGCGCAGAGCACGGCCCGGCAACCGTGGCGGTAGGTTCGCTGATTGCGGCGATCATTTTCGTTCCGCTGGGCGTCATACAGGCTGGCGAGGCGCTGTGGCACTGGTCGCTTCTGCCGTTGGGCCTGGCGGTCGCCGTCCTCTCTACGGCACTGCCCTACTCGCTGGAGATGATCGCGTTAACGCGCCTGCCTACACGCACATTTGGCACGTTGATGAGCATGGAACCTGCGCTGGCTGCGGTTTCCGGAATGATCTTCCTCGGAGAGACGCTGACGATGGTACAGATGCTGGCACTGGGGGCCATTATTGCCGCCTCAATGGGTTCTACGCTCACCATCCGTAAAGAGCCGCAAATTAAGCAACTCGACGTGAATTAACCTGTCGACATTCTGCATGGTTTGCATAATCATGCAGAATATCTTTTTGTTTATCTCAATGATTATTATTCCTATCCCGCTACTCTTTCGCACTGCCTATTTATCTCGAATATAAACATCCAGAAAAAATAGCTGACAACAGATTACATTTACATTTATGCAATTGATCCCATTGGATATTTATATTTCCCAAACTGTTCACTATTAAAGTGATAGGTAAGGCCAGAAAAATAAAGCTGAATTTAGGTCTATACTTACTCTCGTTGAATGACCTGGGACATAAATATCAAGAGGATATGAGATTATGAGTACCGCAAAATTGGTAAAAACAAAAGCATCCCCCCTTCTTTATACCCGTAACGATGTATCCGACAGTGATAAGAAAGCGACCGTGGAGTTGTTGAATCAGCAGGTGATCCAGTTCATTGACCTGTCACTCATCACTAAGCAAGCGCACTGGAACATGCGTGGTGCCAATTTTATTGCCGTACATGAAATGCTGGATGGCTTTCGAACTGCGTTAACCGATCACCTCGACACCATGGCCGAGCGTGCCGTGCAGTTAGGTGGCGTTGCACTGGGAACCACGCAGGTTATTAACAGCAAAACGTCGCTGAAAAGCTACCCGCTGGATATCCACAGCGTGCAGGATCACCTGAAAGAGCTGGCTGAACGTTATGCCGTAGTCGCTAACAGCGTGCGTAAAGCCATTAGCGAAGCCAAAGATGAAGATACCGCAGATATTTTCACCGCCGCATCGCGCGATCTCGACAAATTCCTGTGGTTCATCGAAGCCAACATCGAATAACGTCCATGATAAGAAATACCTATAGCACCCTCGCCCCGGCGGGGGTTTTGCACTTTTTTGGTGCGTAACATTGATTGCCCGCGACTGTAAAGTAAAATATTTGTAATAATCACTTCACACAATCGTTAATGAAAGATTGTTTTATCAACAATTTTTACGCTAAATAGTCATATCGTTTGCATCGCTCCCTTCGCGCACCAAATAAGTGCCCCAGAATGGTGCAGGCAGCCTGCTTTGCCCTACTTATTGTGCAGCAAAACGTAGCACCTTCTTGTTAAAACAATAAGTTGCAAAATTGGCACGATTTTTTCATTAAGCCATATGTTCTCGCAGGGGATCGCCCCGTGGATATAAAAGGAAATCCTATGAAGTCTGTATTAAAAGTTTCACTGGCTGCACTTACCCTGGCTTTTGCGGTGTCTTCTCATGCCGCGGATAAGAAACTCGTTGTCGCAACCGACACTGCTTTTGTTCCGTTTGAATTTAAGCAGGGTGACAAATACGTCGGTTTTGATGTGGATCTGTGGGCTGCTGTCGCCAAAGAGTTGAAGCTGGATTATGAACTGAAACCGATGGATTTCAGCGGCATCATTCCGGCACTGCAAACCAAAAATATCGATTTGGCGTTGGCAGGTATCACCATCACCGAAGAACGTAAAAAAGCGATCGATTTTTCTGACGGCTACTACAAAAGCGGCCTGTTAGTAATGGTTAAAGCAAACAATAACGACGTGAAAAGCGTTAAAGATCTGGATGGTAAAGTGGTTGCAGTGAAAGGCGGAACCGGTTCTGTCGATTACGCAAAAGCGAACATCAAAACCAAAGATCTGCGTCAGTTCCCGAACATTGATAACGCATATATGGAACTGGGTACTAACCGCGCAGACGCCGTGCTGCACGACACGCCAAACATTCTTTACTTCATCAAAACTGCAGGTAACGGTCAGTTTAAAGCCGTAGGCGACTCTCTGGAAGCCCAGCAGTACGGTATTGCCTTCCCGAAAGGCAGCGACGAACTGCGTGAGAAAGTAAACGGCGCGCTGAAAACGCTGAAAGAGAACGGCACATACAACGAAATCTACAAAAAATGGTTCGGTACTGAACCTAAATAAAAATGGCCTTCTGTAACGCCCGGTGGCGCTAACGCGTACCGGGCCTACAATTTTTGAGTCATCACGTTATGGCTCATTGTTTTTCTCACCACGGTAACAGGAACGACATATGCAGTTTGACTGGAGTGCCATTTGGCCCGCCATTCCGCTCTTGATTGAAGGCGCCAAAATGACTCTGTGGATTTCGGTCCTCGGTCTGGCTGGCGGTCTGATCATCGGACTTGCAGCAGGGTTTGCACGTACCTTCGGCGGTTGGATAGCCAACCACGTTGCGCTGGTATTTATCGAAGTCATCCGCGGCACGCCCATCGTTGTGCAGGTGATGTTTATCTACTTTGCCCTGCCGATGGCCTTTAACGATTTGCGCATTGATCCTTTCAGCGCCGCCGTCGTCACCATCATGATTAACTCCGGTGCCTACATCGCAGAAATTACCCGTGGCGCAGTGCTCTCAATTCATAAAGGTTTCAGCGAAGCCGGGCTGGCGCTGGGTCTCTCGCGTACAGAGACTATTCGCCACGTTATTTTGCCTCTCGCGCTGCGTCGTATGCTGCCGCCGCTGGGCAACCAGTGGATCATCAGCATTAAAGATACCTCGCTGTTTATTGTCATTGGCGTCGCTGAACTGACTCGTCAGGGTCAGGAAATAATTGCCGGTAACTTCCGCGCACTGGAAATCTGGAGCGCCGTTGCGGTGTTCTATCTGATTATTACGCTGGTGCTGAGCTTCGTTCTGCGTCGTCTGGAAAGAAGGATGAAAATCCTGTGATTGAATTTAAAAACGTCTCTAAGCATTTTGGTCCCACCCAGGTGCTGCATAACATTGATCTGAATATTGGCCAGGGTGAAGTGGTGGTGATTATCGGCCCTTCCGGTTCCGGTAAATCCACCCTACTGCGCTGCATTAACAAGCTGGAAGAGATAACCTCCGGTGAGCTAATTGTCGACGGACTAAAGGTCAACGATCCGAAGGTCGACGAGCGGTTAATCCGCCAGGAAGCCGGGATGGTGTTCCAGCAGTTCTATCTGTTCCCACACCTGACGGCGTTGGAAAACGTCATGTTTGGGCCGCTGCGCGTACGTGGGGCGAAGAAAGATCAGGCTGAGAAACAGGCCAAAGAGTTACTGGCTAAAGTGGGCCTTGCTGAGCGTGCTCATCACTATCCTTCTGAGCTATCCGGCGGCCAGCAGCAGCGCGTGGCGATCGCCCGTGCGCTGGCGGTGAAGCCAAAAATGATGCTGTTTGATGAGCCAACCTCAGCCCTTGATCCGGAACTGCGTCACGAAGTGCTGAAAGTTATGCAGGATCTGGCGGAAGAAGGCATGACGATGGTGATTGTGACCCACGAAATCGGCTTTGCCGAAAAAGTGGCCTCACGCCTGATCTTCATTGATAAGGGCCGCATTGCCGAAGACGGTAATCCGCAAACCTTAATTGAAAATCCGCCCAGCCAGCGCCTGCAGGAATTTTTACAGCACGTTTCCTGATGCTGACACCTCCCTTCCCCCCGAAGGGAGGTTCCTCCCCAGAATCTTCTGATTTCACGCTCCTCCCGCCCTGACATCTATACTTATCCTTTTGTGTTTGTTTCTCATGGGAGGAGTCATGCGGTGGATCTTGTTCATCTGCTTTTTTCTGCTGAGCGTCCCGGCTCAGGCGGTCACCATACCCGGCGTAACGACCACAGCATCCGCCAACCCGCCAGCCGAGCCTGCTGCAGAACCTGACATTGAGCAAAAGAAGGCCGCTTACGGTGCCCTGGCCGACGTGCTGGAGAATGACGCCTCACGCCAGGAGTTGATAGGTCAACTGCGAAAAGTAGCGGCAACGCCTCCACCTGACCCGGTACCGACTATCGTTCCTCCCACGCTAACGGAGGAAAAAACGGTACTCGAGAACGTGACCGATGTCAGTCGCCACTACGGGGAAGCCCTCTCCAGCCGATTTGCCCAGCTTTATCGCAACATCACCGACGCACCGCACAAATCATTTAATCCGCAATCTTTCACCAATGCCCTGACCCACTTCTTCATGCTGGCAGTGTCCGTGTTCGGGTTTTACGGGCTGATACGCTTATGTGCGTTGCCGCTGTATCGCAAAATGGGACAATGGGCGCGGCAAAAAAATCGCGAGCGCAGCAACTGGCTACAGCTTCCCGCAATGATTATTGGTGCGTTCATCATCGATTTATTGCTGCTGGCGCTGACGCTGTTCGTTGGGCAGATATTGAGCGACAGAATGAATGCCGGCAGCCGCACCATCGCTTTCCAGCAAAGTTTGTTTCTCAATGCCTTCGCGCTGATCGAGTTCTTCAAGGCCATTTTGCGTCTGATATTTTGCCCGACGGTGGCAGAGTTGCGTCCGTTCAATATTCAGGATGCGGGGGCACGCTACTGGAATCGTCGCCTGAGCGCACTAAGCAGCCTGATTGGCTATGGACTTATCGTAGTGGTGCCCATTATCTCTAATCAGGTCAATGTGCAGGTTGGCGCCATGGCTAACGTCATCATCATGCTGTGCATTACGCTGTGGGCGCTGTATCTAATCTTCAGGAACAAAAGAGATATCACCCAGCATTTGCAGAATCTGGCTGAAAGGTCACTGGCTTTTTTCAGTCTGTTTATCCGCGCCTTTGCACTGGTATGGCACTGGCTGGCCAGCGCCTATTTCATCGTGCTATTTTTCTTCTCGTTGTTTGATCCGGGTAACAGCCTGAAATTTATGATGGGGGCAACGCTGCGCAGCCTGGTGATTATCGGCATCGCCGCCTTTGTTTCCGGCATGTTTTCCCGCTGGATCGCCAAAACTATTACGCTTTCACCACATACCCAGCGCAGCTACCCGGAATTGCAAAAACGACTGAATGGCTGGCTGTCTACGGCGTTAAGCATCGCACGGATCCTGACGGTCTGTGTCGCCGTAATGCTGCTCCTCAACGCCTGGGGGCTGTTCGATTTCTGGAACTGGCTGCATTACGGCGCAGGCGAAAAAACGGTAGATATCCTGATCCGCATCGCGCTAATTTTATTCTTCTCCGCCATCGGCTGGACCCTGCTCGCCAGCCTGATTGAAAATCGTCTGACCTCGGATATCCATGGACGGCCCCTGCCCAGTGCGCGTACCCGCACGTTACTGACGCTGTTTCGCAACGCGCTGGCGGTGATTATCAGCACCATTACTATTATGATCGTGCTGTCAGAAATTGGGGTTAATATTGCCCCGTTACTGGCGGGTGCTGGCGCGCTGGGGCTGGCGATATCGTTCGGCTCGCAGACGCTGGTGAAGGATATTATTACCGGGATCTTTATCCAGTTTGAAAATGGCATGAATACCGGAGATTTAGTAACCATCGGTCCGCTAACCGGCACTGTTGAGCGAATGTCGATTCGTTCAGTGGGCGTACGCCAGGACACCGGGGCGTACCATATTATCCCATGGTCTTCGATAACCACCTTCGCCAACTTTGTGCGCGGCATCGGATCGGTCGTCGCCAATTACGACGTGGACCGTCATGAGGATGCGGAAAAAGCCAATCAGGCGTTGAAAGACGCGGTCGCGGCAGTAATGGAAATGGAAGATATTCGCGGATTTATTATTGGCGAGCCGTCATTTGCCGGGATTGTGGGATTAACCAATACGGCGTTTACGCTGCGGGTTTCGTTTACCACCTTACCGCTGAAGCAGTGGGCAGTACGCTTTGCGCTCGACAGTCAGGTGAAAAAACATTTTGACCAGGCCTACGTGCGTACGCCAGTACAGACCTACCAGGTCCTGCCTGCACCGGCGAATGGCCCCACGGCAGCCGCTGATCCGCTGCCGCCGACGGAGTCGACGATTTAGCGTTGACGCGCCATAAAACGGCGACGTTGATCGTTATCCATAAAGGTCCAGGCAATAAAGCGGCTTTGCTTTTGTCCCTGGGCCATCTCTTTTTTGACCACTTTCACCGCCCCCACATCCGTCAAGGCGTGGTACAGCGGCGGCAGGTTTTCACCCCGTGAAACCAGCGTGGTGAACCACATGACCTGGCGACCAAAGGTCTGGCTTTCCGCGATCATTTTTTTGATAAATGCTACTTCGCCGCCTTCACACCATAACTCCTGCTGTTGGCCGCCAAAGTTCAGGGCATCGTCTTTATCCTGTCCCAGGTTACGACGCTTGCGCTCGCCTCCGGCACGGGCTGAAGCAGCAGAGTCATGGAACGGAGGATTACAAAGCGTGGCTTCGAACTGTTCATTCTTATGAATGATTCCGCTGAAGATAGCCGATGGCACTTTCTGACGGCGCAGGCGGATAGCTCGGGTTAAACCCGGATTGGCGTTAATGATCGCCTGTGCGCTGCTCAACGCTTCTTGGCTGGTCTCGCTACCGGTAAACCGCCAGCCATACTCATGCACGCCAATTAGCGGATAAATACAGTTTGCCCCAACGCCGATGTCCAGCACGCTCGCATTAACAGGGATAGTACCTGTCGTTTCACCCAACAGATCGGCCAGATGGTGAATGTAATCAGCCCGACCCGGTACCGGTGGGCACAGGAAGCCTTGCGGAATATCCCAGTTAGCCACCGCATAGTAATGTGCCAACAGTGCTTTATTCAGCGCCTTCACGGCCGATGGGTTCGCGAAATCAACGCTCTGCTCGCCACCTGGCGTAAGCGTGAGAAATTGCGTCAATTCGGGCGTAACCTGGCATAACGTAGCAAGATCGTAACGGCCATTGTGGCGGTTGCGTGGGTGTAATCCCGGTTTCTGGGGGGGCATAACATTCTCCTTTTAACAGCGGCGTAAGATACCCGCATAACGCCACGCGGTAAACACACACAACAGGGAAAATCGATAATTTTTGCCTGATTTACGCAAAATGAATTGCTCGAAAAATGAGCAGTTGATCATCGATTTTTTGCCGTAATTATCATGCCATGACGTCCTAAACTTATCAGGCACCACCTGTTGTCTCTCAGAGGATATCATCATGAAGAAATGCCTCACATTCCTTGCCGCTACCGTACTCACCGGCATGACATTTGCGTCTTTTGCTGCCCCGCCTAACACCAACCCTGCCACCGGTCCGCTGCAAGCCTCCGGAACCGTATCGGCTACCGGCGCTTCAAGTCTGAGCGATCTTGAAGATAAACTGGCTGAAAAAGCGAAAGAGCAAGGCGCAAAAGGCTATGTGGTTAATTCTGCTGGCGGTAAAAACCAGATGTACGGTACAGCAACGATCTACAAATAACCTCCCTCAGCCTAACTGCATTCATCCTGAATGCAGTTTTCTTTTCTGCCCTCAGCGCAACCTCTGCACAAACTGTAACCATCATGTTCGAATTTTGATTCCAATGTAAATAAATGTATTTATTTTTGAATTAATGAATGCTAAAAAGTTGCCCTGATTAATAATGCTTATCAAAATCATTATCAATTGCGCATTTCATTACGGCGAGACCTGCAGGCATAACATCCAGAGAGATGTCCCTTCGCACGAGTGAAACCTTCTACTCAAAAAATAATAAGTTACTCATTAACATGGATAAAAATCGCAACCTGCCGTCCAGTAGTTTCCATTCGCTGACCTTTTTTGCCGGTCTGTGTATCAGTCTGTCTCCGGTAGCTCAAGCTGTTGCCGCTGGCGATCAGGATAAGAAACAAGAAGATACGCTGGTCGTAGAAGCAGCCAAGCCATCGCTGTACGCTCCCACACACTCTGCCGATCCGAAATTCTCCCGTCCGGTTGCTGATACTACGCGCACCATGACGGTGATTTCTGAGCAGGTTATCAAGGATCAGGGGGCAACAAACCTGACCGATGCGCTGAAGAACGTTCCGGGCGTGGGCGCATTTTTCGCCGGTGAAAACGGGAACTCCACCACCGGTGATGCTATTTATATGCGTGGGGCAGACACTTCAAACAGCATTTACATCGACGGTGTTCGCGATATCGGCAGCGTTACGCGCGATACCTTCAATACCGAACAGGTTGAAGTCATCAAGGGTCCTTCCGGCACCGATTATGGCCGCAGCGCGCCGACCGGCTCGATCAATATGATCAGCAAACAACCGCGCACCGACTCAGGTATTGATGCTTCTGCCAGCGTCGGCAGCGCCTGGCTGCGCCGCGGCACACTGGACATCAATCAGGTCCTTGGCGACACCACCGCCGCACGGTTAAACCTGATGGGTGAAAAAACACACGACGCCGGACGCGATAACGTTAAAAACGAACGCTACGGCGTTGCGCCGTCTGTCGCTTTTGGTTTAGGTACTGAAAACCGCCTGTATCTGAACTATCTGCACGTCACCCAGCACAACACGCCGGACGGGGGCATTCCCACCATCGGCCTGCCGGGTTATTCCGCGCCTTCTGCGGGGACTTCTGCCTTGAACCATTCCGGGAAAGTAGATACAAATAACTTCTACGGCACCGATTCGGATTACGACGACTCAACGACCGATACCGCAACAATGCGTTTTGAGCATGACCTGAACGACACCACCACCGTGCGCAACACCACACGCTGGTCACGTGTAAAACAAGATTACCTGATGACAGCGGTGATGGGCGGTGCGTCAAATATCACCCAACCCACCAGCAGCGTTGACACCTGGAGCTGGTCGCGGGTTGCGAACACCAAAGATGTCAGCAACAAAATCCTCACCAACCAGACCAATCTGACGTCAAAATTTTATACTGGTGCCATCGGTCATGACATCAGCACCGGCGTGGAGTTTACGCGCGAAACACAGACCAACTACGGCGTAGCGCCGATCACACCGCCGCCGGTGAATATTTACCATCCCAACAGCAACGTCAGCGTGGGCGGGTTGAACCGTAACGGTGCCAACGCCAACGGTCAGACCGATACCTTCGGCATTTATGCGTTCGATACCTTACAAATTACCCGTGAATTTGAACTGAACGGCGGCATTCGACTCGATAACTACCGCACCGAGTATGACAGCGCTACCGCATGTGGGGCTTCCGGACGCGGTGCCGTCGCCTGCCCGACAGGCGTAGCAAAAGGATCACCGGTCACCACCATTGATACCACTAAATCCGGTAACCTGGTGAACTGGAAAGCCGGGGCGCTTTATCATCTGACGGATAACGGCAATGTTTACATTAACTATGCCGTCTCGCAGCAACCGCCAGGCGGCAGCAACTTTGCCCTCGCCCAGAGCGGTACCGGCAATAGCGCCAACCGTACCGATTTTAAACCGCAAAAAGCGAAGACCAGCGAAATTGGTACCAAATGGGAAGTGTTGGATAAACGCCTGCTGTTAACCGCCGCAATTTTCCGCACCGACATTGAGAACGAAGTCGAACAGAACGACGACGGCACCTATTCCCAGTACGGCGAGAAACGCGTTGAAGGATACGAACTTTCTGTCGCCGGGAACATTACCCCGGCATGGCAGGTGATTGGCGGGTATACCCAGCAGCGTGCCACGGTACATAGTGGCAAAGACGTCGCTCAGGATGGTTCATCCTCCCTGCCGTATACGCCGGAACATGCGTTCACCCTGTGGAGTCAGTATCAGGCCACTGATGATATTTCCGTTGGCGCAGGCGCACGCTACGTGGGCAGTATGCATCGCGGCGCTGACGGTGCAGTAGGCACGCCATCCTTTACCGAAAGCTACTGGGTCGCTGATGCCAAACTGGGATATCGCGTAAACCGCAATCTTGATTTCCAGCTCAACGTCTACAACCTGTTCGACACCGATTATGTCTCCTCGATCAACAAGAGCGGATACCGTTACCACCCGGGTGAGCCAAGAACCTTCCTGCTCACCGCCAATATGCATTTCTGATTTATCGCGTGGGGCGTAAGCCCCACTTTCAGGAGAGACACTGATGATGTACCACATTCCTGGCGTCTTATCGCCGCAGGACGTTGCCTGGTTTCGTGAACAACTGGACACAGCAGAATGGATAGATGGCCGCGCCACCACCGGCGCTCAGGGTGCACAGGTTAAAAATAACCAGCAAGTTGATACCCGTAGCGAGCGCTATGCCATGTTACAGAAAGAGGTGCTGGCCGCCGTCAACAATAGTGCGCTGTTCTTTGCCGCCGCGTTACCCAAAACGCTTTCCACGCCGTTGTTCAATCGTTATCAGAACGCTGAGACCTACGGCTTTCACGTCGATGGTGCGGTGCGTAGCCATCCGGAAAGCGGCTGGATGCGTACCGACCTTTCCGCCACGTTATTCTTAAGCGATCCCGACAGCTATGAGGGCGGGGAACTGCTGGTCAATGACACCTACGGCCAGCATGCGGTAAAACTCCCGGCGGGCGACCTGGTGCTTTACCCTTCCAGCAGCCTGCACTGTGTGACTCCTGTGACGCGCGGCGTCCGCGTGGCCTCGTTTATGTGGATCCAGTCGATGATCCGTGACGATAAAAAACGCGCCATGCTCTTTGAACTGGATAAGAACATCCAGTCCCTGAAAGCGCGCCATGGCGAAAGCGCCGAGATCCCATCTCTCCTTAATCTTTATCATAACCTGCTGCGCGAATGGTCTGAAATCTGAAGTCGTGCTTGCGTGTTCGTTTTTTGCCCATACCATTCACTATAATTATTATACAACCCGAATGTATGGAGGTGACTATGGCATCTGGATGGGCAAATGACGACGCAGTGAACGAACAGATCAACAATACTATTGAAGATGCTGTCGCACGTGCTCGTGGCGAGTTACCCACGGGAGAAAGCCTGTATGAATGCGAAGAATGTGGCAATCCTATCCCTCAGGCCCGACGAGAGGCGGTTCCAGGGGTACGTTTATGCATAACCTGCCAACAGGATAAAGATTCACATAATTCCACATACTCAGGATATAATCGCAGAGGATCGAAAGACAGCCAGCTACGCTGACCCTTCTTTACCAAAAATTTCAGCGCATACGATTTCCTTTACGAGCACGGTTTTTCGCGACGGGTGTAGCAAAATGTGCCGTTGTCACTTGCTCTGTAAAGCGCAATGATAAGAACTGTAAATCCGTCGCCTGAATTTATTAATATTCAATAAGTTATTTGTCATTCAATTTTTTTGATTGATGCCGTCAATTCTATTCGATTTTCTCTCACATAAAAAAACGTGATACTTCTCACATCGACAGAACAACGTCTACCGAACAAAACAACTGACTAACAGAATAACCTGCGAGAGATTAATCATGAAAAATATCAAATTTGCTGTTGCCGCCATCGCCCTGTCTACCCTGTCATTTGGCGTTTTCGCTGCCGAGCCGGTTTCTTCCACTCAGGCACAAAGCATGAATAAAATTGGTGTGGTATCTGCTGATGGCGCAACTACGCTGGATGGCCTGGAAGCAAAACTGGCTGAAAAAGCTGCCGCTGCAGGTGCAAGTGGCTACAGCATTACGTCCGCTGTCGGCAAAGACAAAATGAGCGGCACTGCGGTTATCTACAAATAACCGACGAATTACCTGCACGACCCAATGCTCCAACCCTCATTGACCCTGTTTGTTACCCTTTGTTTGCCCGTCCACTGGACGGGCTTTTTTTTGCTTACTGTTCCAGCTGTTGACGGAATTCCTGCAACGCCGCGTCCGGCATCCCCACTTGCTGCGCCGCTTCGCAAATCGCTTGCCAGCTTCCGGCGTCCAGCGGGATGCCCTGCGCCAGTCGTGCCTCGCGGGTATTCACCTCCCACTCCCCCGGTAACAGAATTGGAGTCTCCTCGGCATGCGGCGAAGCTTTGACCCATTTCGCAAATGCCGCAACCTGATTGTCGCAATCCGGTGCCCCAAATAACGTCGGGTTAAGAATAATTGTCGTCATGCAGTTAATGATCGCATCAGCACTGTCCTGCAAACTCTCTTCGTGCGTTGTTTTACCGCCGGAAAGCGCACCACCAAGAATTTCGCACATCGCCGCCAGCGCGTAGCCTTTGTGCTGGGCGAAGGTAAGCAACGAGCCCAACGGAGACTCTTGCATCACAGCCGGGTCGGTTGTGGGCGCACCGTCTGCGTCAATCAGACACCCCGGAGCAACTGGTTCGCCCTTATGCCACGCGACGCGCGTTTTACCAAAGGCAATGGCGCTGGTTGCGTAGTCCAGCAGCAGCGGGAAGTCATTCTTACGTGGAAACACGGCGCAGAAGGGATTGGTGCCAAAACGGCTATCACGGCCATGAAACGGTGCGACCATCGGGATCCCCACCACATTCACAAAATGCACGGAGACAAAACCTGCATCGGCGCATTGCTCAGCCCAATAACCAATGCGTCCAATATGGTGCGAATTATGTAACGCCACAGCGGCGATACCATACTGGCGTGCTTTTTCGATTCCGAGTGCGATAGCCTCATGCGCCGCCACCTGGCCAAACGCGCAATCGCCGTCAAGCGTTACCACCGCCCCCGCATCTTTGACCACCTTGGCATGACGGTTGATCTGCAGATGTCCCTGCGAGAATGAGCGAACATAGCTTGGGATCATGCCAATGCCGTGGGAATCGTGCCCGGCGAGGTTCGCGGCGATCAGATGATCGGCCACTAAGCGCGCTTCCTGCTCCTCGCTGCCCATATGACGGAAAATAGCCTGAATAAAGGCGTGCAGCGCGGGCGCATGAAAGCGGTGTCCACTGTTCATCGTTATCTCCTGTTGTGTTGCGTGTTTGTTGTGTTTCTTATTTTTCAACAAACTATGCTGCGCCACGACGGTCAGGAGGTCAATAAACGTGCAGAAATTTCACATTGCAGGAATGGTAAAAATAGAGGGCATCGGCGGGCCTGCAAAACAGGTCCGCCGGGAACGTTAGCGCATCAGAAGCATTGTTCGACGCGGGTAAATCCTTCAGCCAGCGTGGCAACTTCGCCGGTTGCCACCAGGCAACACGCCATCTGAATCTTCAACGAGGCCGGTATCGGCTCGCTTCCGTCCAGGCAACGCTCTATCCAGCGCGCCGTGGTTTCCGGATCTTTTGCCACCGGCAGCGGTACCGGCTCGTCAGGCATTTCACTCTGACGGTCCTGCAACACTCGCACGCCGGACGAATCTATCAGGCTTATCTGCGGGCAACGCTGAGGGTTGGCGTACACTTCCCCTTCCGTACCGTGCATCAGCAGGCCGCGTCCGCCGATATCGCCAAAGAATTTCGCCACGCGCGATACGTATTCCGGGTGCGAAACACTGGCAAGACGCAGTGCCGCATCTTCGGCAAACAGCGTGGCTAATTTCGCCAGCGTATGCGCACTGTTACGCACCCCCATTCGCCAGCGCATCGCCAGCTGTTTCTCCAGCGGAGGACACAGCGCGCTCACCGGGATAAACACCGGTTCATGCCCTTCTAGTTTTGCCTGCGCCTGCCCCGCATGCAGGGTTGGCGCAATGCCCATCAAGTCAAAAATAGTTTCCGTCAACACGCGGGTCGGATCTTCACTCACTCCGTGCACCACCACCGGAAAACCCAGTTTATGCAGCAAAATAGCCAGCAACGGCGTCAAATTCGCCTGCTTACGCGCACCATTGTAGCTGGGAATGACAACAGGCATCGGTTTAGCGACGGGCGGCGTCAGGCGCATGGTATGGTTTTGCATCGCCTCATAAAAGCCCAGCATTTCCGCCTCACCTTCTCCTTTAATGCGCAGAGCAATCAATATGCCCCCCATCTCAAGGTCAGGCACGTCGCCGTTCAACATGTGGGTATACAGTCCACGAGCGGTATCCTGATCCAGGTCACGCGCGTGATTTTTACCTCGCCCGATCTCTTTGATGATTTTGCGGTAATCCATCGATAACTCCTTGCCTGTTGCTCACATCGTTAACGCCGACGGCGGCGCGTGGGTTTCGCTTTTTCTTTTGGTTTTACTATAACGTCTGGCACAGCAGGTTGCTCTATCGGAAATACGGGTAACGCATTCAGTAAACGCTGACCATAGTTTTTGGTCAATAAACGCTTGTCGTAAATCACCACTTCGCCCCAGCAACCGTGGCTACGAATGAGTCGCCCAACCTGCTGGATCAAGTTGAACGACGCTGCAGGTAAGCTCTGCACCTCGAAGGGGTAACGATTCAGGCTTTTCAGCCACTCCCCCTCGGTCACCACCACCGGGCTGTCGATGGGTGGAAACGCGATTTTGTGAATATGCACCTGAGTCAACAGGTCGCCTTTCAAATCGAGACCTTCGGCAAAGGATTGCAGCCCGACCAGCACGCTACGCTCACCGTTTTGCACCCGCTTACGGTGTAGTTCCACCAGACGGTAACGCGGCTGATCGCCCTGCACCAGCAACAGCAGACGCAGATCGGTCATGTGCTCAAGAAAACGTTGCATCGCGCGACCGCTGGCAAAGAGCACCAACATACCTTGATGTTTTTTGCTTTCCACCTGCTCGCGGAAATAGGCCGCCATTTCGGCAATATGCTGCTCTTCGTTCTCCATCAACGGTTCGTAATGCATCTGCGGAATGACAATTTTGCCTTGCTCGACATGATTAAACGGTGAGTCCAGCGCCACAAAGCGGTCCCCGGCCTTTTCTTTCAGGCCGCTCATCTCCTGCAGGCGCGAGAAACTATTGAGCGAGCGCAACGTTGCGGAGGTAACAATAATATGCGGCACACTGCGCCACAGCAGGCGCTCAAGCTGATCGCTAACGCGGATCCCCACGCAGTGGAACCAGACGTGGAGTTGTCCGTCACGCACGTCGCGCGTCACCCATTTGGTCACCGGTGCGCCTGATGACTGCGCCAGAGAAGCCAGCCGCCACAGCTTACTTTGCGCTTCAAACATACCCAGCGCCCGGTTCATCTGCAAAATAACCCGATGCAGACGCACAATATCGTGGCTGCCCGTTTTTTCACTGAGATCGTTTAAGAACAGCTCCGCCAGCCCGCGCAGCATTTCAGTGAGTTTGGCCAGACGCTGACAAATCTCCATCACTTCCGCAGGCAACTCGCCCATTGCAAAGCGGTGTTCGGCTTCTTGGGTGGCAGGCAGATACAGATTAAGGATGTTGTTTAATGAAGCGATTAGTTCATACAGCTCTTCGCAGTGGGCGTTCAGACGCTCTGGATTGGCCAAAGGCGGCGTAGTTTTCGGGCGGAACTGCTCCAGGCAGGTAGCCACTAATTTGCTGAATAAATCCAACTGGAGCCGATACCAGGGCGCGGTGATTTCTGCGCTCATTTCCAGCGCATCGCGCGCGACGTCCGGTAGATGGTGGCCTTCATCGAGCACCAGCAGCAGGTTTTTCGGTTCCGGCAAGACAGCCTCACTCTCCATAGCCGCCATCACTAGCGCATGGTTTGCCACCACCACTTCGGCTTCCTGGATTTCTCGGCGGGCAACAAAAAACGGGCATTCTCGGTAGTAGTGACAGTTGCGGTTCAGGCAACTGGCTTTATCGGTGCTCAGGCGCTGCCAGAGCCCATCATCAATGGCGATATCAGTGTGATCGCGCAGCCCGTCCCATTTGTAGGTGTCGAGATCGCCTTTGAGCCTGGCGCAGCGTTTTTGTTCTTCCTGGTTGTTTGGCGTCAGTTCATCGTCAAGAAACGCCAGCAGATCCTGCTGATTGGGTTCGCTACTGGCCAGCGCCGCCAGGTTACGCGGACAAACATAACGCCCGCGCCCAAACGCGGCGGTAAATCGCAGGTCCGGGATGATTTTGCGCAGCAGCGGTAAGTCTTTACTGTAGATTTGATCCTGCAGCGCAACGTTGGCGGTACTGACCACCAGCGTCTTTTGTTCTTCACGGGCAATGGCAATTCCCGGAATTAAATAGGAGAGCGTTTTCCCGACGCCGGTCGGCGCTTCGATAGCCAGATGTCGCCCGTCTTCCCCAGCCAGCGTTTTAGCGACATCAGCAATCATCTGCCGCTGCGGTGCTCGGGGGATAAAGTCGGGGATCTGTTCCTGAAGCGCCTTATACCAGGCGGCAATTTGCGCTTTCAGCGCCGCTGTTAATGCCATGAGAAAACCTGAAATACTGTATAAACAGCCACTATTGTGGCACATTTCAGGCACTGACTGTACCTTTTTCCCGGGTTCTGGAAAACAGCTCGCAACTTTGATACGCATTGCTGGATGGCGGCGTAAACGCCTTATCAGGCCTACAGATGCGTCAACGTAGACCTGATAAGCACAGTACAGCGCGTCGTTTAATAATATCCCAGCAACTTCCACCACAGCATGCCCACGGCAAAAATGATGATCACATTCACCGTCACTACGCAGAGGTTGATTTTGTAAAAACGCGGTCGCTCAAAATAACCTTGCGCAAAATAGATTGGCCCGGGTCCGCCGCCATACTCCGTATTTCCCCACATCAGGTTACTGAAGATACCAAAGCAGATAGCCACCATCATCGGCGGCGCACCCGCAGCGATTGCCGTTGCGGCAAAAGGAGCGTACAGCGCAGCCACGTGCCCGGTTGCGGTAGCAAAGAGATAATGGACGTAAATATAAAGAACCCCCAGCATAACAAAGGACTCAATCGCGCCAAATCCCTGGATACCGCTGCCCAGTTTTACCGTCATCCATTTGATAAAACCCAGATCGGCAAGTCCGGTCGCCAGACTGATAATGACGCTAAACCAGATGACCGTATCCCACGCGGCATGGTCATTGAGCAGACTTTTCCAGCTTACTGCACCAGAGGCAAACAGATAAGCAGCAAGCCCCAGCCCGACAGACGTTGCGGATAATCCGGTAATCAAACTGGTGCCCCAGCCGACGAGTGCCAGCACAAAGCCAAAGGCGACTTTTTTCTCGTTACTGCTCATCACACCGAGCTCGCCCAGCGCCTGCTTGCCCATTGCTTTTGCCTCTGGCGTACGCTTAAGCTCTGGATCCAACAACTTATAAACCAGTAGCGGCATCAGGCAGAAACAGACCATCGCCGGGACCACTGCGGAAATAAACCATCCGCCCCACGTTATCTCAACGCCTAACGAGGACTTTGCCAGGCTTGCCACCAGCGGGTTGGCGGCCATCCCGGTGAGAAATATCGCCCCGGTGATCGGCGTGAACTGGAAACATACCATGGTTAAAAAATCGCCAATACGCTTACCCGTTACTCCCGGAGCCGATCCCAGAACGTCATTGATTGAGCGGGTGATCGGAAAAATAATCCCGCCAGAACGCGCGGTCACCGAAGGCATAGCCGGGGCCATAATCAGATCGGAAACGCCCAGCGAATACGCAATGCCAAGGCTACTTCCCCCAAAAAGCGACAGCATCTTATACGCGATACGTTTTCCCAGCCCCGAGGTAACAAACCCCAGAGAAAGAACATAGGCGCAAAAGATAAGCCACACCGTACCGGAAGCAAAACCGGAAAGGGCTTTGGCTTCCGGTAGCGTTTTGGTAAAAATCACTACACAAAGCGCAATCAACATGACCGCCCCCGAAGGGAGCGGCTGGGTCAGAATGGCGGCAATGGTCGCTGCAAAAATAGCAAACATATGCCAGGCCTGAGGCGTCAGTCCCTCAGGTACGGGATAAAACCAAATGATTCCGCCAATCGCCAGCGGTATCAGGAACGACAGAATGGATTTTCCCGCGACAGAATTCGTTGACATAAAAATATCCTCATTCCGTTAGCCCGAGAGCATTCATTTCCGCGACATATATTTGGCCAGTACCTGATCCACCATGGCAGGCGCCATCCCCAGATAATTCGCCGGATCGGTTAACCCTTCGATAATCTGTGGGTCAAGGCGTTCAGCGACCGATGGCATGGCATTCAGCACATCGGCGAGGCGTCCTCCTTGTTCGTTGACGATACGGCACGCGTCATACACCACGTCATGCGCATCCTGACGGCCGATGTACGGAGCCAGGCCCATCATCACCGCTTCAGCCACAATCAGTCCGTTCGTCATACCGAGGTTGCGCTTCATCGCCGCTTCGTCAACGACCAGTCCTGCCAGCATAAAGTTAGCCTGATGCAGCGCCCCCGCGCTGAGGACAAAACTTTCCGGGATCGCAATCCATTCCGCATGCCATGGTCCGGTCGCCCGTTCCAGATCCTGCACCATCGCATCCAGCATCAGCCCCGCCTGCTGACGTACACCTTTGGCACACGCCAGCATCAATTCGCTGGAGATGGGGTTACGTTTTTGCGGCATAGTGCTACTGGCACCACGTCCTTTGACAAACGGTTCATACAGCTCGCCAAATTCATTAGACGCCATCAGCATCACATCATAGGCAATTTTGCCCAGCGAACCGGTTATCACTGCCAGCAGATTCACCGCTTCCGCAAAACCGTCACGCGCCACATGCCAGGTAGACGTCGGAACATTAAGCCCAAGTTCTTCCATCATGGCTTTTTGTACCGCCAACCCCTTGTCACCCAGTGATGCCAACGTCCCCGCCGCCCCCGCAAACTCACCGACCAGCACGCGCGGACGCATCTGCGCAAGACGCTCGGTATGACGTTCAAACATATCCAGCCAAATGGCCGCTTTATAACCGAAGGTGACTGGTAGCGCCTGCTGCAAATGGGTTCTTCCCGCCATTGGCGTATCGCGGTAACGGCGTGCAAGGTCAGCCAACGTTGCGCGGAGTGTGTTCATATCGGATTCGATTAATTCAAAGGCATCACGAATTTGCAGGACTACCGCCGTATCCATAATGTCCTGAGTGGTTGCCCCCCAGTGCACATAACCTCCGGACTCCCCAGCCTGTTTTGAAATCTGATGCACTAAAGGCAGAATCGGGTAGCCAACGATTTCCGTTTCATGTCTCAGCAAATCAAAATCAAGCGTGTCGGCATTACATTTCTCAGCAATTTCCTGCGCCGCTGACAACGGGATCACGCCACAGCGAGCCTGGGCTTTCGCTAATGCCACCTCCACTTCCACGTATTTGCGAACCAGTTCACGATCGTCAAACACCGCGCGCATAGCGGGCGTACCGAAAGAATCCCTGAACAGAATAGAATCAAGTACATTCGAAGCCATAAATCCCCCTGGAAAATCTGATAATGATAAGATGCGTATCTTAGGTCGTTTGTTGGAAGTACAAACACCGATCAAATGTCCAGACATAACAATATGTCCGTACATTTAAATGTCCGGACATTTATAATATTCATAAGGAATGTATGGAATAGCCCGTACATATTTTTGTGACAGTGATCATTAATTTTTGACGAAACTGCGATGAAAGAATCTCTGTACAAACGAATAGCACGTGAACTGGCACAGCAAATTTCAGTGGGCACATTTGCCCCCGGTTCGCTGTTCCCCACAGAAATGGAACTGTGTGAAACATGGCAGGTCAGTCGCCACACCATACGAGAAGCGTTGAGGGAATTAACGGAACAGGGGCTGATTTCACGGCGTAAGGGTGCAGGAACCCGTGTTTGCGAACCGCAAACCAACGGTGTTAATCACCCGCTTTCGCACCTTGAGGATCTGTTGCTGCTGGCCAAAAATAATCTGCGTGTCATCAAGAAAATTGATGAGATTGTGGCTGATATCGAGCTTTCTCAGATGATTGGCTGTCCGCCAGGCTCACGCTGGCTGCACATTGCCAGTACCCGCGAAGATGCACAAAACCCGGATGCGCCAATCTGTTGGACGGACAGCTACGCCAGTACAGAGTATGCGAAGCTGCGTACTTACATTCGCGATGATCCGCATTCGTTGATTAGCGATTTGATCGAAACGCACTACGGCATTAAAAGTCATGAAGTGCATCAGACAATCACCGCGGTAGGTGTACCCAAAAAAGTGGCAAAAATCCTTAACGTGGAGCCTGAGTCACCAGCAATGCGAATTGTGCGCCGCTATCTGGACAGAGAAGGAAAGGTCTTTGAAACGACGATCTCGATCCATCCAGCAGGGCGCTATACCTGCTCGATAGTGCTGAAATCGCAGAGTTCTGGAGAGTAAAAAAAACCTGCCGATTTGGCAGGTTTTTAATTCGCTTACTGCGCTGAAGACGGTCTGCGCGGGCGACGCGGTGGCCGCGGCTTGTCGCCTGCCGGTTTACCTTCGCTACTACGCGGTTTCGCCTTTGGCGCACCGCCGTCCTGACGACGAGGCTGTTGACCGCGACCCGCTCCGCCTTGTCCACGACCGCCGCCACCACGCTGCTGGCGTCCGTTCTGGATTGGCTCTGCTTTAATCGACGGGTCCGGCGCATAGCCATCAACGGCAATACGTGGGATCTCTTTTTTCAGCAGTTTCTCGATGTCATGCAGTAGTTTGTGCTCATCAACGCACACCAGAGACAGCGCTTCACCGGTTGCCGCAGCACGACCGGTACGACCAATACGGTGGACGTAATCTTCCGGTACGTTTGGCAGCTCGTAGTTCACCACGTGAGGCAGTTCTTCAATGTCGAGCCCACGCGCAGCAATGTCGGTCGCCACCAGCACGCGAATATCGCCAGATTTAAAATCGGCCAGCGCACGCGTACGTGCACCCTGCGATTTATTGCCGTGGATTGCCGCGCTGCGGATGCCATCCTTATTCAGCTGTTCTGCCAGGTGGTTTGCACCATGCTTGGTACGGGTAAAGACCAGCACCTGCTGCCAGTTACCCTGACCAATCATCTGTGACAGCAATTCACGTTTGCGTTTTTTATCCACGAAGTGAACAAACTGGCTGACCTGCTCAGACGCGGTATTGCGACGCGCGACTTCAATTTCCAGCGGGTTATGCAGCAGTTTTTCTGCCAGCGATTTAATGTCGTCAGAGAACGTTGCGGAGAACAGCAAGTTCTGACGTTTAGCCGGCAGTTTAGCCAGCACGCGACGAATATCATGGATAAAGCCCATATCCAGCATACGGTCAGCTTCATCCAGTACCAGGATCTCAACTTGATCCAGTTTCACTGCGTTTTGATGTTCCAGATCGAGTAAACGGCCTGGCGTTGCCACCAGCACATCTACACCACTACGCAGTTTCATCATCTGCGGGTTAATGCTCACACCACCGAAAACCACCAGTGAGCGAATGTTCAGATATTTGCTGTAATCGCGGACGTTTTCGCCAATTTGAGCCGCCAGTTCGCGGGTTGGCGTCAGGATCAGCGCACGCACCGGACGACGGCCTTTGCCATGCGGTGCATGAGTAATAAGATGTTGTAACAGCGGCAGGGTAAAACCTGCCGTTTTACCCGTACCGGTCTGGGCGCTCGCCATCAGATCGCGGCCTTCCAGCACCGCAGGGATAGCCTGCTGCTGAATAGGGGTAGGTTCACGGTAACCCTGCTCGGCAACAGCGCGCAAGATATCAGGGTTTAAACCAAGGGAATCAAAAGACATAACTACTCCGAACCGCCCTGACCGTTACCGGTGTAGTTTTCAGGGAGATGCTCGCAAAAGAGATGACAAAAACCACAATGTCATGAAGGGGCGGAGTGTAGCAGTTTTTGTGATGTACCGCATAAATTATCCCGCCAGCCGCGAAAAACAAAATAAGCTACCAGACTAGACAAGTGCAGATATCAGTCATAATCTTAATCAATCGATTGATTAATAATTTGGCCACGCCATGAATACATCCACCATGACAACCAAAGGTGAACAGGCAAAGAACCAGCTTATTGCCGCTGCGCTGGCACAGTTTGGTGAATATGGCCTGCATGCCACCACGCGTGATATTGCCGCCCAGGCCGGACAGAACATCGCCGCGATTACCTACTATTTTGGGTCAAAAGAGGATTTATATCTCGCCTGCGCCCAGTGGATTGCGGATTTTATCGGTTCACAGTTTCGCCCCCACGCTGAAGAAGCCGAGCGCCTGTTTGCCCAACCAGAGCCGGACCGGGCCGCCATGCGCGAACTGATCCTCCGCGCCTGCAAAAACATGATCATGTTATTAACCCAAGACGATACGGTTAACCTTAGCAAGTTTATCTCACGCGAACAGCTCTCACCCACCGCAGCCTATCAACTGGTGCACGACCAGGTGATTAACCCGTTGCACAGCCACCTGACCCGCCTGATTGCTGCCTATACGGGTCGCGATGCCAGTGATACCCAAATGATCCTGCACACCCACGCCATACTGGGTGAGGTGCTGGCTTTCCGTCTGGGGAAAGAAACCATTCTGCTGCGCACGGGCTGGTCACAATTTGATGAGGATAAAACCGCACTGATTAACCAAACGATCACCTGTCACATTGATCTTATTCTGCAAGGTTTAACGCAAAGGAGTCTGGAGTCATGAAAAAACCTGTCGTTCTCGGGCTGGTTATCGCGGCCCTCGTTGCCGTGATTGCCGGTGGAACGTGGTGGTATCAAAGCCAACAAGATAACGGCCTGACCCTGTACGGCAACGTCGATATCCGCAGCGTCAATTTAAGTTTTCGCGTAGGCGGCAGGCTGGCCTCGCTGGCGGTTGACGAAGGCGATGCGATTACCGCCGGTCAGGTACTGGGCGAACTGGACCATGCGCCGTACGAAAACGCACTGATGCAGGCTAAAGCCAACGTTGCCGCCGCGCAGGCGCAGTATGACCTGATGCTGGCAGGGTATCGTGCAGAAGAGATCGCGCAAACCGCGGCGGCCGTGAAACAGGCGCAGGCGGCGTATGACTACGCGCAGAACTTTTATAATCGCCAGCTAGGATTGTGGAAAAGCCGCACCATCTCCGCCAACGATCTGGAAAATGCCCGTTCATCACGTGACCAGGCGCTGGCGACGCTGAAATCTGCGCAGGATAAACTCAGTCAGTACCGTAGTGGTAATCGTCCGCAGGATATCGCCCAGGCGAAAGCGACCCTCGAACAGGCCCAGGCACAACTGGCGCAGGCTGAACTCGATCTGCATGACACCACGCTGACTTCCCCGTCTGACGGCACGCTGCTTACCCGTGCGGTCGAGCCCGGCAGTATGCTGAACGCAGGAGGCACAGTGCTGACGCTGTCGCTTACCCGACCGGTCTGGGTTCGCGCCTATGTTGACGAACGCAATCTAAGCCAGGCGCAGCCGGGCCGCGAGATTCTGCTCTACACCGATGGCCGGCCGGACAAACCGTACCACGGTCAAATCGGCTTTGTATCACCCACAGCAGAGTTCACCCCGAAAACAGTGGAGACACCGGACCTGCGCACCGATCTGGTGTATCGCCTGCGTATTGTGGTGACCGATGCTGACGACGCGCTACGTCAAGGGATGCCGGTGACGGTGAAGTTCGGTGACGAGGCGCGGCATGAATGACGCAGTCATTACCCTTAACGGGCTGGTTAAGCGCTTCGCCGGGATGGAAAAACCGGCAGTCGCCCCGCTCAACTGCACGATTCACGCAGGCTATGTCACCGGTCTGGTAGGTCCTGACGGCGCAGGGAAAACCACGCTGATGCGGATGCTGGCGGGTCTGTTGAAACCGGACGACGGCAGCGCGACGGTGATTGGCTTTGATCCGATCGTTAACGACAGCGCCCTGCATGCGGTACTGGGTTATATGCCGCAGAAATTCGGCCTGTATGAAGATTTGACCGTCATGGAGAACCTCAATCTCTATGCCGATTTACGCAGCGTGACCGGTGAAGCGCGGGAAAAAACCTTTGCCCGCCTGCTGGAATTCACTTCGCTGGGGCCATTTACCGGGCGTCTGGCGGGCAAACTCTCCGGCGGGATGAAGCAAAAGCTAGGCCTTGCCTGTACGCTGGTCGGTGAGCCTAAAGTGCTGCTGCTGGATGAGCCGGGCGTGGGCGTCGACCCAATCTCCCGCCGCGAGCTGTGGCAAATGGTGCATGAACTGGCCGGGGATGGCATGCTGATCCTCTGGAGTACCTCGTATCTGGATGAAGCCGAGCAGTGCCGTGATGTGCTGCTGATGAACGAGGGTGAATTGTTATATCAGGGCGATCCGACTCAGCTCACGCAAACCATGGCGGGGCGTAGTTTTTTAATGAGCAGCCCGCAGGAAAATAACCGCAAACTGCTACAACGCACGCTCAAACTGCCGCAGGTCAGCGACGGCATGATTCAGGGGAAATCTGTTCGCCTGATCCTGAAAAAAGAGGCTACGGCGGAGGATATTCGCCAGGCTCAAGGCATGCCGGAAATCACCATCACCAGCACCGCCCCGCGCTTTGAAGATGCATTTATTGATTTACTCGGCGGTGCGGGAACGTCTGAATCTCCACTGGGCGCTATCCTGCATACCGTGGAAGGTACAGCGGGTGAAACGGTGATTGAAGCCAAAGCGCTGACCAAAAAATTTGGTGATTTTGCCGCCACCGACCATGTGGACTTTGCCGTGCAGCGCGGTGAGATTTTTGGCCTGTTAGGTCCCAACGGTGCGGGCAAGTCGACCACCTTTAAAATGATGTGCGGCCTGCTGGTCCCCACCTCCGGTAAGGCACTAGTGCTGGATATGGACCTGAAAGTCAGTTCAGGGAAAGCACGCCAGCATCTGGGCTATATGGCACAGAAATTCTCTCTCTACGGCAACCTGACGGTTGAACAGAATCTGCGCTTTTTCTCCGGCGTCTACGGCCTGCGCGGTCGGGCGCAGAAAGACAAAATCGATCGTATGAGCGAGGCGTTCGGTCTGAAAAGCATCGCTTCCCACGCCACCGACGAACTGCCGCTAGGTTTTAAGCAGCGGCTGGCACTGGCCTGCTCGCTGATGCATGAACCCGATATTCTGTTCCTCGATGAACCGACCTCCGGGGTCGATCCCCTCACCCGTCGGGAGTTCTGGCTGCATATCAACAGCATGGTGGAGAAAGGCGTGACGGTGATGGTCACCACCCACTTTATGGACGAAGCGGAATATTGTGACCGTATCGGACTGGTGTACCGTGGCAAGCTGATTGCCAGCGGCACGCCGGATGACCTGAAGGCGCAAGCCGCCGATAATGATACGCCGGACCCAACCATGGAGCAGGCGTTTATCACGCTTATCAATGACTGGGATAAGGAGCATGCGCATGAGTAATCACTCTCTTTCATGGCGACGCGTGCGTGCATTGTGCATTAAAGAAACGCGGCAGATCGTGCGCGATCCCAGTAGCTGGCTGATTGCCGTGGTGATCCCACTGCTGTTGCTGTTTATCTTCGGCTACGGCATTAACCTCGACTCCAGCAAGCTTCGGGTGGGGATTTTACTCGAACAACAAAGCGAAGAAGCGCTGGATTTTACTCATACCATGACCGGCTCTCCGTATATTGACGCCACCATCAGTGATAACCGCCAGGAATTGGTTGAGAAGATGCAGGCCGGGCGCATTCGCGGGCTGGTGGTGATCCCGGTGGACTTTGCCCAGCAGATGGCGCGGCCAAACGACATTGCGCCCATTCAGGTGATCACCGATGGCAGCGAACCGAATACTGCCAACTTTGTGCAGGGTTATGTCGAAGGCATCTGGCAGATTTGGCAAAAACAGCGGGCAGAAGATCGCGGGGAATCGTTCGAGCCGTTGATCGACGTGCAAACCCGCTACTGGTTTAACCCGGCAGCAATCAGTCAGCACTTTATCATTCCAGGCGCAGTGACCATTATTATGACGGTCATCGGCGCGATCCTGACCTCATTAGTGGTCGCGCGTGAGTGGGAGCGCGGCACCATGGAAGCACTGCTGTCTACGGAAGTCACCCGCGTCGAATTACTGCTGTGTAAGCTGATCCCCTATTATTTTCTCGGCATGCTGGCGATGTTGCTGTGCATGCTGGTGTCGGTATTTATTCTTGGCGTGCCCTATCGCGGCTCGCTGCTGATCCTATTTTTTATCACCAGCCTGTTTCTGCTCAGTACGCTTGGTATGGGATTACTGATCTCCACCATCACCCGCAACCAGTTTAACGCCGCACAGGTCGCGTTAAACGCAGCGTTTTTGCCGTCGATTATGCTGTCGGGCTTTATCTTCCAGATAGACAGCATGCCCGCCATTATTCGCGCGGTGACCTATATCATTCCCGCACGCTATTTCGTCAGCACCTTGCAAAGCCTGTTTCTGGCGGGAAATATTCCGGTGGTGTTGATTATCAACGTGCTGTTTTTAATCGCTTCGGCGGTGATGTTTATTGGTCTGACGTGGCTTAAAACCAAACGTCGGCTAGATTAAGGGGACAGGCATGTTTCATCGTTTATGGACATTAATTCGCAAAGAGCTGCAATCGCTGTTACGCGAGCCGCAGACGCGAGCAATCCTGATTTTACCGGTGTTGATTCAGGTCATCCTGTTTCCGTTTGCGGCAACGTTAGAAGTGACCAACGCCACCATCGCCATCTATAACGAAGACAACGGCAAACATTCGGTGGAATTAACCCAGCGCTTTGCCCGCGCCAGTGCCTTTACTCATATCCTACTGCTGAAAAGCCCACAGGAGATCCAGCCCACTATCGACACGCAAAAGGCGCTGCTGCTGGTGCGCTTTCCAGCCGACTTTTCGCGTAATCTGGATACCTTCCAGCAGGCACCAATGCAGCTGATCCTTGACGGACGCAACTCCAACAGCGCGCAGATCGCGGCAAATTATCTGCAACAGATCGTCAAGGAATACCAGCAGGAGCTGATGGACGGTAAAGCGAAGCCGAACAACAGCGAACTGGTGGTACGTAACTGGTATAACCCGAACCTGGATTACAAATGGTTCGTCGTTCCGTCGCTGATCGCCATGATCACCACCATCGGTGTGATGATCGTCACTTCGCTGTCAGTGGCCCGTGAACGTGAGCAAGGCACGCTGGATCAGCTATTGGTTTCTCCGCTCACGACCTGGCAAATATTCATTGGCAAAGCCGTGCCCGCGCTGATCGTAGCCACCTTTCAGGCCACCATTGTGCTGGCGATTGGCATCTGGGCTTATCACATTCCGTTTGCCGGTTCACTGGGTTTGTTCTACTTTACGATGGTGATTTACGGGCTGTCGCTGGTGGGCTTTGGTCTGCTGATTTCATCGCTGTGTTCAACACAGCAGCAGGCGTTTATCGGTGTGTTCGTCTTTATGATGCCAGCGATTTTGCTGTCAGGGTACGTCTCTCCGGTCGAAAATATGCCGGTCTGGCTGCAGAATCTGACATGGATAAACCCAATCCGCCACTTTACGGATATCACGAAACAGATTTACCTGAAGGATGCGAGTCTGAAGATTGTCTGGGGAAGTTTGTGGCCGCTGTTGGTGATAGCGGCCACGACCGGGTCAGCGGCGTATGCGATGTTTAGACGCAAAGTGATGTAGTTTTTTGTCTTTCGCCAGCAGCGAAATCACCGCGGGTCCGGCAAGGACAGCCAGCCCCGCCAACGCCAGTAAGACGTTGTTTTGCAGTACGCGGGACAGCAGCCACAGTACGATCATTGCCGCACCGAAATACCACGTGGTAGTCAGTTCTTCCAGTACGTCGGCGACATCACGCCAGCGCTGTTCATGATGACGCTGCAACGCCAGCATTAATAAAACCGTGACGCCGTAAACGACGCATAATCCCAGGCCGACGCGCACCAGCGTGCCGCTCATCCAGCCCATTACCAGCAATGCCACTACCAGTAAATGCAACACAATCTGCCAGCAACTAAGACCTGTTGCGACACGAACACGTTGTTGCCACTTCATGGCTTTTCTCCTGAAGGATCTTTAACTAATTATTCAGAGTACCGGACTTTACGGAAAATTCCGTAACACCGCACCCTTTTGTGACGCCTACTACACTATTTAAAAGAAAAATGACGCCGACAGGAGACCTATGGCCGAACCAGCAGATCGATTTTCATTCAATGTGCTCACAATTAATACCCACAAAGGTTTTACCGCCTTTAATAAGCGATTTATTTTGCCTGAGCTACGGGACGCCGTCAGGTCAGTCGGCGCAGACATTGTATGCCTGCAGGAAGTGATGGGCGCGCATGCGGTTCATTCCCTGCACGTGGAAAACTGGCCCGATACCACACACTACGAATTTCTCGCAGATACCATGTGGCGCGATTTTGCCTACGGACGCAATGCCGTTTACCCGCAGGGGCATCACGGCAACGCGGTCCTGTCGCGCTATCCCATTGAACATTATGAAAATCACGATGTATCAGTCGGGAGCACTGAAAAGCGCGGCGTGCTTTACTGCCGCATCGTGCCGCCAATGCTCCCTCACCCGATTCATG
Source organism: Citrobacter tructae (assembly GCF_004684345.1). Classification (NCBI taxonomy): domain Bacteria; kingdom Pseudomonadati; phylum Pseudomonadota; class Gammaproteobacteria; order Enterobacterales; family Enterobacteriaceae; genus Citrobacter; species Citrobacter tructae. The sequence goes on along the minus strand of NZ_CP038469.1, from coordinate 61,969 downwards.
TGATGTGTGTGCATCTCGGTTTGCGTGAGGCCCATCGCCAGGCGCAGTTGACCATGCTGGCGGATTGGGTCAATGCCTTGCCGGACGCAGAGCCCGTAGTGGTGGCCGGTGATTTCAACGACTGGCGACAAACAGCCAATTATCCGTTGAAAGTTCAAGCTGGTCTTGACGAGATTTTTACCCGTGCCCACGGACGCCCGGCGCGAACCTTTCCGGTGCGTTTTCCGCTACTGCGCCTCGACAGGATCTATGTGAAAAACGCCAATGCCAGTACCCCAACGGCGTTGGCGCTGCGTCACTGGCGACATTTGTCTGACCATGCCCCCCTGAGCGCGGAGATTCATTTATGAAATATGGCTGGCGTGAAGGCAATCAAATTCAACTACTGGAAAACGGCGACCAGTACTACCCCGCCGTCTTTAAGGCCATTGAGCAAGCGCAGCAAAAAATCATCCTCGAGACGTTTATCTGGTTTGAAGACGAGGTCGGAAAGCAACTTCATGCGGCGCTACTCAGTGCAGCTCAGCGTGGTGTCAAAGCCGAAGTGCTACTCGATGGCTACGGGTCACCGGACCTCAGCGATGGCTTTGTTGACGAACTCACCACAGCCGGTGTGGTTTTCCGCTATTACGATCCGCGCCCGCGTCTGTTCGGCATGCGCACCAACCTTTTTCGCCGGATGCACCGCAAAATTGTAGTGATTGACGATCGTGTCGCTTTTGTCGGCGGGATTAACTATTCCGCAGAGCATATGTCCGATTACGGCCCGGAGGCCAAGCAGGATTATGCCGTACGTATTGAAGGTCCTATCGTGGTAGACATCCTGACCTTTGTGCTAGAAAACCTGCCGGGGCAAAGCGCCGTGCGCCGCTGGTGGCGACGTCATCATCGGGCAATCGAAAATCGCCAGCCCGGCGAAGCGCAGGCGCTGTTTGTCTGGCGTGATAACGAAGAACATCGCGATGATATTGAACGCCATTATTTGAAAATGCTCACCCAGGCCAAACGCGAAGTGATCATTGCCAATGCTTATTTCTTCCCCGGTTATCGCCTTCTGCATGCACTACGCAAGGCGGCGAGGCGCGGTGTACGGGTAAAACTGATAGTGCAGGGAGAACCGGATATGCCAATTGTGAAAGTCGGCGCTCGCCTGCTGTACAACTATCTGGTGAAAGGCGGCGTACAGGTTTATGAATACCGTCGCAAACCCCTGCACGGCAAAGTTGCGCTAATGGACGATCACTGGGCAACGGTGGGCTCCAGCAACCTCGACCCGCTGAGCCTGTCGCTCAATCTGGAGGCAAACATCATTATTCATGACCGCGCGTTTAACCAGGTCCTGAGGGATAATCTGAACCCTATTATTGCCGAGGATTGTCAGCAGGTGAATGAGTCCATGTTGCCCAGGCGCACCTGGTGGAACCTGACCAAAAGCGTGCTGGCGTTCCACTTTTTACGCCACTTTCCGGCGCTGATCGGCTGGCTACCGGCGCATACACCGCACCTCACCGAGGTCGATCCGCCCGCGCAGCCAACCCTGGAAACGCAGAACCGTATTCAGACTGAGGATGCAGGAGGGAAACCCTGATGGCAAAAGCATCCCCGCGCTGGCGACTGGTAAAAAAGATCCTCACCTGGTTGTTTTTTATCGCGGTGATCGTGCTGCTGGTGGTTTATGCCTACAAGGTTAACTGGGAAGAGGTCTGGACGGTTATCCGTGATTACAACCGGCTCGTCCTGCTCAGCGCTATTGGTCTGGTGATCGTCAGCTATCTGCTGTATGGCTGTTATGATTTGCTCGGGCGCTATTACTGCGGACATAAGTTGGCAAAACGCCAGGTGATGCTGGTGTCGTTTATCTGTTATGCCTTTAACCTGACGTTAAGCACTTGGGTGGGCGGCATTGGTATGCGCTATCGACTCTATTACCGTCTCGGATTACCGGGCAGCACGATCACTCGCATTTTCTCACTCAGCATTACCACCAACTGGCTGGGCTATATTCTGCTGGGCGGATTTATTTTTACCTTCGGCGTCGTTCAACTGCCCGCGCACTGGTACATCGACGAGGGCACTCTGCGCATTCTGGGCGTGTCGCTGCTGCTGGTTATTGCTGTGTACCTATGGTGTTGCACCTTCGCCAAACATCGCCATCTTACGATTAAAGGGCAAAAACTGGTGCTGCCCTCCTGGAAATTTGCCCTCGCGCAAATGGCCATCTCCGGCACTAATTGGATGGTTATGGGGATGATTATCTGGCTGTTGCTGGGTCAGAATATCAACTATTTCTTCGTGCTGGGCGTGCTGCTGGTGAGCAGTATCGCCGGCGTTATCGTGCATATTCCGGCAGGGATCGGCGTACTGGAGGCAGTATTTATGGCGTTGCTGGCCGGAGAGAATATCTCGCAGGGTACGATCATCGCTGCCCTGCTTGCATATCGCATGCTCTATTATTTTATCCCGCTCCTGCTGGCGTTAATGAGCTATCTTCTGCTGGAGAGTCGGGCGAAAAAGCTGCGGGCAAAAAACGAAAAGGCGATGGCGAAATAATTCACCGGATGGCGGCTTACGCCATCCGGCAACAGATTATTAGCGGCGATTACCGAAAATACGCAGCAGCATCAGGAACAGGTTAATGAAGTCCAGATACAGCGTTAACGCCCCTAGGATCGCGTATTTACGCAGGTTGGAACTGTCGCGCAGGTCAATTTGCTCGCCGATATTTTTCAGCTTCTGCGTGTCATAGGCGGTCAGGCCAACAAACACTATCACCCCAATGTAGGTCACTGCCCACATCAGCGCTTCACTCTTCAGCCAGAAGTTAACCAGCGAGGCCAGTACAATACCGATCAACGCCATAAACAGCATATTGCCGAAGCCACTGAGATCGCGTTTGGTGGTGTAACCGTACAGGCTCATGATACCGAACATCCCGCCTGTAACCACAAAGGTGCTGGCGATTGACGAGTAGGTATAGACGATAAAGATGCTCGACAGCGTCAGCCCAGTTAATGCCGAATAGAGCATAAATAGCGTGGTGGCCATGCCGGCGCTAAGTTTTTGCACCATGCCGGAAAGGACAAACACCAGCGCAAGCTGGGCGATGATCAGCCCAAAGAAGGTGATTTTGCTGGAAAAGACAAACATCATCACCGCTGGCGTATTCGCCGCATACCAGGCAATAAACGCCGTCAGCAACAGCCCGCAGGTCATCCAGCCGTATACCTGCGCCATATAGGTTTGCAGGCCGGAACGGGCCTGCACAATAGAATCGGATCGTGGGAATCGGTCCATGACAATCTCCTGAATCAGTATGAGCCTAAAACAAGTGTACTACTCTACCAGCGTTTTGCCGCCTGCTTATCGCTGTCGCGGGCGTCGACCCAACGTTCGCCCTCCGGCGTAGCTTCGCGCTTCCAGAACGGTGCACGCGTTTTCAGGTAATCCATAATGAACTGCCCGGCCTCAAAGGCATTGCTGCGATGTGCGCTGGTCACACCAACGAAGACGATTTCATCGCCCGGCCACAGTTCACCAATACGGTGAATCACCGTCACGCGACCCAGCGGCCAGCGCTCACGCGCCTCAACGACGATTTCCGCCAGCGCTTTTTCGGTCATGCCAGGGTAATGCTCCAGCGTCAACGCCTGCACGCTGTCACCGAGATTGTGATTACGAACTTTACCGGTAAAAGTGACCACCGCGCCGTCTTCATCGCGCTCGGCAAGCCAGGGATATTCCTCCCCAACGCTGAACGGCGCATGCCCAACAACAATTCTCGTTTCAGCCATATCAGCCTCCGGTTACCGGTGGGAAGAAGGCCACTTCATCACCTGCATTGAGGGGATGGTCAAAACTCACCAGCGTCTGGTTTACGGCAGCCAACAGTTTGCCGTCTTCCAGCGCCAGCGACCAACGATCGCTTTGTGCTGCCAGATGCTGGCGCAGCGCTTCCACCGTCGGAAAATCGGCGACTACCTCTAACGCATCTGTATTCACCAGTTCTCGCACCTGGGCAAAGAAAAGCACCTTAATCATCTGCATCCACCTTAAAATCGCCCGATTTGCCGCCGCTTTTTGCCAGCAGGCGCACCGGACCAATCACCATATCCTTTTGTACTGCTTTGCACATATCGTAGATGGTCAGCGCCGCCACCGAGGCCGCCGTTAACGCTTCCATTTCGACGCCGGTTTTGCCGGTCAGTCGACACAGCGATTCAATGCGTACGCGGTTGTGTTCCGGCTCGGCGCGCAAATTGACTTCCACTTTGCTCAGCATCAGTGGGTGACACAGCGGGATAAGATCCCAGGTGCGTTTGGCGGCCTGGATACCGGCAATACGCGCCGTGGCAAAAACATCACCTTTATGGTGGCTACCATCGATAATCATCGCCAGCGTTTCACTGCGCATGGTGACGAAAGCTTCAGCGCGCGCCTCTCGTACGGTTTCTGCTTTGGCGGAGACATCCACCATGTGCGCTTCGCCAGCGGCGTTTATATGAGTCAGTTGCGACATACTTATTTCTTCAAATGTGGGTGAAAGTTACACGGACGCGTACGGGCATCAAGCTGCGGCGCAATGATATTTTCCCAAGCGGTACGACACGCTTTGGTCGACCCCGGCATGGCGAAAATCAGCGTTTTATTCGCTACCCCGGCAATCGCCCTGGATTGAAGCGTCGCGGTGCCAATCTCTTCAAATGAGAGCATACGGAACACTTCGCCAAAACCTTCGACCTCGCGGTCAAACAGCGGCAGCAGCGCTTCCGGTACCTGGTCACCGTCGGTCAACCCTGTGCCACCGGTAATCAGCACCACCTGCACATCGTCGCTGGCAATCCATGCAGAAACCTGGGCGCGGATCGTGTAACGGTTCTCTTTAACGATAGCCTTGTCGACCACCTGATGACCTGCCTCCAGCGCGGAGTCGCGCAGATAATGGCCGGAGGTATCGTCCTCTTCGCCACGACGACTGGAAACGGTAAGAATAGCAATGCGTGTCGGGATAAATTCAGCGCTTACCTGACTCATGAAAAACTCCTTTTAGCGATCAGCCGCCAATGTAAGATAAGTTTTGCGTAATACCGGTATTGTTCTGGTGCAGGAAATGAGTCTGCTTTTTCTCCAGCAGCGCGGCTGAGATACGCTCTTCCAGCGCAGGCTGCTGCGTATCATCTTCCAGTAAATCGCGCAGGCTGACCCCGCCGTCACCGAATAAACACAGATGCAGTTTGCCGACAGAAGAGACGCGCAGACGGTTGCAGGTGGCGCAGAAGTCTTTCTCATAAGGCATGATCAGACCGATTTCACCCGCATAGTCGGGATGACAGAAAACCTGCGCTGGACCGTCGCTACGCTGGCGTAACTGGTGGATCCAGCCGCGACGTAGCAGTTCATCGCGCAGTACCTGCCCGGAGATATGGTGTTTACGGAAGAGAGAGCTGCCCTCGCCGGTTTCCATCAATTCAATAAAGCGTAACTGAATCGGACGCGGCTGAATCCAGGCAAGAAAGGTGTCCAACTGATGGTGGTTTACATCGCGCATCAGCACGGTGTTCACTTTGACTTTCTCAAAACCGGCATCAAAGGCGGCATCAATGCCCGCCATCACCTGTTGAAATTTATCCTGCCCGGTAATGGCGTGAAACTGACGGGCATCAAGGCTATCAACGCTGACGTTCAGTGCCGTAAGTCCCGCATCACGCCAAGTGGCAGCATCCCGCGCCAGACGATAGCCGTTGGTGGTTACCGCAATCTGCCGGATGGTGTCATTTTCTCGCACGGCGGCGATGATGTCTGTAAAGTCGCGACGCAATGACGGTTCGCCCCCGGTCAGACGCACTTTTTCCGTTCCCAGACTGGCGAACGCACGCGTGACGCGGCGAATTTCATCAACGGTCAGAAAGCCGTTATTGGTGACCCCACCGGGCTTGTAGCCATCCGGCAGGCAGTAGGTGCAACGAAAGTTACACACATCGGTAATCGACAAACGTAAGTAGTAAAACTTACGTGCGAAAGCATCGGTAAGTTGAGAGCCCATGTACACCTTTCCAAATACGGGAGGCGAAGTCATTTCTTCCTGCGCCCTGGTGACAATCTGGTTTAAGCCTTGTCACGGCCAAAGCACCGTATCGTTCGACCCAGGTGCAGTGGCTAGAGTGTTATTGTGGTTATGCCGATACTAGCGTGTAAATAGCAGTTTTGCCATTTACACTTTCGCTATATAATCCTGTACATAGCGACATGATCGTGCAATTTCGCTACAGAATAAGCAAAAACCACAGTTTTGCATTGATATACATCATCTTGCTATCAGGTGGATGTTGTCAGAAAGGGGTAGATCGCAAAAATTTATTTTCTCGCAAGCCCGCTAGCTAATTGCTGAAAACCCACAATTTACGCTACTGTAACGTCGATCAATTGATATCAGGAATAACTATGCGTACTCGCACGCTGGCGGATCTGGATCGCGTTGTCGCTCTCGGCGGAGGGCATGGATTAGGACGCGTTCTCTCTTCACTTTCTCCTTTAGGTTCACGCCTGACAGGCATTGTCACCACTACCGATAACGGCGGTTCCACTGGGCGTATTCGCCGCTCCGAAGGCGGGATCGCTTGGGGAGACATGCGTAACTGTCTGAACCAGTTAATTACTCAGCCCAGCGTCGCATCCGCGATGTTTGAGTACCGTTTTGGCGGTAATGGCGAGCTTTCTGGGCATAACCTCGGAAATCTGATGTTAAAGGCGTTGGATCACCTGAGCGTGCGGCCTCTGGAGGCGATTAATTTAATTCGTAGCTTACTTAAAGTGGACGCGCATTTAATTCCGATGTCTGAGCTGCCGGTCGATTTGATGGCTATCGACGATCAGGGACATGAGGTGTATGGAGAAGTGAATATCGATCAGCTCACCATCCCACCTCAGGAGCTAATGCTGTCACCAAAAGTGCCGACCACGCGCGAAGCGGTAGAGGCTATCGCTGAAGCAGATTTGATTTTAATTGGGCCAGGCAGTTTTTACACCAGCCTGATGCCGATCCTACTACTCGACGAAATGGCGCAGGCCTTGCGACGCACATCGGCTCCGATGGTGTATATCGGCAATCTGGGGCGCGAATTAAGCCTGCCAGCCGCCAGCCTGACGCTTAGCGACAAGCTGACCATCATTGAACAGTACGTCGGGAAAAAAGTCATTGATGCGGTGGTTGTCGGGCCGAAAGTCGATGCTTCCACCGTTAGCAACCGCATTGTGATTCAGGACGTGCTGGAAGCCAGCGATATTCCGTATCGCCACGACCGCCAGCTGTTGCATAGCGCGCTGGAAAAAGCGGTACAGGCTTTGGGCTGAATGCATTAGGTATTGCCGGAAAACAGGGTAGCCCCCGTCATCCGGCCCCGAGTTAAGATGCCGCAATAAACAGCTCGCGCAGCTGATGTAGCTGGTCGCGGATTTGCGCGGCCTCTTCAAACTCCAGGTTCTGCGCGTGTTTCATCATCTGCCCTTCCAGCTCATGGATTTTCTGCTGCAGCGCCTTCGGCGTCATATCCAGTTCGACCACCTCGGACTTCGCACCTGAACGCGACTTACCTCGCCCCTTGGCTTTGGTCTTGGCAATATTTTGACCCAGCGCCAGAATGTCGACCACCTTCTTGTTCAGCCCCTGCGGGGTAATTCCATGCTCCTGGTTGTACTGATGCTGCTTCTCGCGACGGCGTTCTGTTTCGCTGATCGCCTTCGCCATCGATGCGGTAATTTTATCGCCGTAGAGAATCGCTTTGCCGTTAATGTTACGTGCCGCACGGCCAATGGTCTGGATTAGCGAGCGTTCAGAACGCAGGAACCCTTCTTTGTCGGCGTCGAGAATCGCCACCAGCGAGACCTCAGGCATGTCCAGACCTTCTCGTAACAGGTTGATGCCGACCAGCACATCAAACTCGCCCAGGCGCAGGTCACGAATGATTTCCATACGCTCCACGGTGTCGATGTCCGAGTGCAGGTAGCGCACCCGCTCGCCGTGCTCTTCAAGATATTCCGTGAGATCCTCCGCCATCCGCTTAGTCAGCGTCGTCACCAGCACACGTTCATTGATCGCCGAGCGGATACGAATTTCAGAAAGTAAATCATCCACCTGCGTCGCCACCGGACGCACTTCAATCACCGGATCCAGCAGGCCGGTCGGTCGTACCACCTGATCGACCACATCGTCGCCGGATTTCTCCAGCTCATAGTTGCCCGGCGTGGCGGAAACGTAGATAGTTTGCGGCGCCAGCGCTTCGAACTCTTCAAACTTCAGCGGGCGGTTATCCAGCGCCGACGGTAGACGGAACCCGTACTCAACCAGCGTCTCTTTTCTCGCCCGGTCGCCGCGATACATGCCGCCGATTTGCGGGATGGTGACGTGGGATTCATCGACCACCAGCAGGCCATCGGCGGGCAGGTAGTCAAACAGCGTCGGTGGCGGTTCGCCAGGCCCGCGCCCGGAGAGATAGCGGGAATAGTTTTCAATGCCCGAGCAGTAACCCAACTCGTTCATCATCTCCAGGTCGAACTGCGTACGCTGGCTTAAGCGCTGTTCTTCCAGTAACTTATTGTTAGCCAGCAGGTTTTTACGCCGATCTGCAAGTTCGACTTTAATTTCTTCCATCGCCTGTACAATGCGTTCGCGCGGCGTGACATAGTGCGTTTTAGGGTAGATGGTAAAACGCGGAATACTGGATTCAACCTGACCTGTCAGTGGGTCAAACAGCGACAAACGCTCCACCTCCTCATCAAACAGCTCCACGCGCAGCGCAATGTCGTCAGATTCTGCCGGGAAGATGTCGATCACCTCACCGCGCACGCGGAAAGTACCGCGCTGAAACGCCTGATCGTTGCGGGTATATTGCAGTTCCGCCAGCCGACGCAGAATCGCGCGTTGATCAATAATCATGCCGACCGTCAGGTGTAGCATCATTTTCAGATACAGGTCCGGGTCGCCCAGACCATAGATCGCGGAAACCGAGGCCACCACAATGACATCCCGACGCTCCAGCAGCGCCTTGGTCGCCGACAGTCGCATCTGCTCAATGTGTTCGTTGACCGACGCATCTTTCTCGATGAACGTGTCAGAACTCGGCACGTACGCTTCCGGCTGGTAATAGTCGTAGTAGGAGACAAAATACTCTACCGCGTTATCCGGGAAGAACTCTTTCATCTCGCCGTACAACTGGGCTGCCAGCGTCTTGTTGGGTGCCAGCACCATGGTCGGGCGCTGTAGGTCCGCAATGACGTTGGCAATGGTGAACGTTTTCCCCGATCCCGTTACGCCCAGCAGCGTCTGATGCGCCAGACCATCCTCCAGCCCTTCTTCCAGGCGACGAATCGCCTCAGGCTGATCGCCAGAGGGTTTAAAAGCGGAATTCAGTTTGAACGGTTTACTCATGAGCAGCTACCTGAAGCAATGGGCGGGCAGGTGTCTAATTTTACTCGCAGCAGTAGATTTTGCCAGTAAAATATACTGGATGAAAAAACAGTAACGCACCACAATATTTCTGTTACGCCCCCTGAAACCCCATCGCGGCAGGCTGAAATTTCACCACGGGCAAGATAAAACACCAGCAAAAATGTGTTATCCCCAGACCTATGACTTTTTTAACATTTGTCAAGCCAGGAGATGAAAGTTTTATGGCAACGGATGACACTTCCACGACAGGCATTGCTTTTATCTAACAATATGTAATTCAATAACTATTTTCCCAAGACGTCTTTCGCAGCAATTTAGTCGCAGGCCGCGTCTTCTCTCGCTTACATAGTGTTTTCTAACTCTAATACACAAGGTTATCCACAGGAATGGTGGATAACTGTCTCTAGCCCACGCTGACTGCCGCCTGGCGGAAACGTATCGATGTCCTTTTTTGGTCGAATAAAAAAAAATTATCGCTAAATTTTGATATTTATCAGCTAACGAAGCAGGCTGTAACAGCCGAGATCCTGCTCGCATTTTCATCATTTATTTGCCTGTCCCAATGTGTTGAAAAGGACAGGCCGTTCCCATTTGTCAACAACAGGATGGTGCCAGAGACAAAACGCTCAGATCGATATATTGCCCGGTCGATGCCTGCTCCGGTACCTCTGACAGCCACGGGATCTCTCCCAGTAGCGGTGCAGGAAGTGCGCGCGTCAGCGTCGCCATATATTCAGCGTGACGCTTCCCTGGCGGGGTCACGTCATTGGCAACCCAACCGACCAGCGGCAACCCCGCCTGGCTTATCGCCTGTGCTGTGAGGAGGGCATGGTTGATACAGCCAAGCTTCACGCCAACCACCAGAATTACCGGCAACTGTTCTGTTTGCACCCAATCAGAAAAGCTCAGCGTCGGCGAAAGCGGGGTAAACCATCCTCCCGCACCTTCCACCAGCACCCAGTCGGCCTGTTCCTCCAGGGTACGCAAACCGGCAGATATTACCGGTGCCAGAATCGGCCGCCCTTCATCGGCGCTGATAATATGCGGTGACGTGGGTTCGGCGAAGGTATAGGGATTGATGGCCGCATAGTCCAGAGCCAGCGTGCTGTTGCGTTGCAACGCCAGGGCATCGCTGTTACGCAAACCGTCAACCGTCATTTCACTACCCGACGCAACCGGCTTATAGCCAACGGTCCGGTAGCCCAGTTTCCCTGCCGCCTGCAGCAGCGCGCAGCTGGCGATGGTTTTACCGACTTCGGTGTCGGTCCCGGTGACAAAAAACGTTTTAGCCACGTTGAATCACTCCCAAAAAAAGATGATACGTCAGCGGGTATTTCCCCTGCTGCTGGGGCCAGGCTAACTGTAACTGGTGCAGCTGTGAGCGGGTCAGCACGCGCTGCTCGCGTCCTTCATGCAAATGCGTCGCGCCAATGCCTTTAAGCGAACGCATGGCGCTCAGCGCGTCGTCAAACCACAGCGTGACGGCTTGCATCTGATATTCAACGTCCCAGCCACGCAGGGCGTTTTCCAGCTGTTCCACAGATAAAAAACGGTTGGCGTGCATCCGGTCATCCACCGCCTGCCATGCCTGACGTAGTTCCGGCATCGAGCCGTGTGCCAACGTGCTAAATGCCACTCTCCCACCAGGGCGCACAACCCGGTAAAGCTCGCTTAACGCGCCACGTAAATCGCTGCACCACTGCACGGCCAGATTGCTCCAGGCCAGGTCAAAGGTGGCGGTAGCCTGCGGAATGGCTTCGATATCCGCCAGCAGGTAATAGTGGGCAACGTTGTGCCGCTGCGCTTCAGTGAGCATTTGCGACGAAAGATCCAGGGCGCTGACCTCGCTCCCCAGCTCCCGCCAGTAGCGACTCATACGTCCCGGCCCACAGCCCGCATCCAGCACGCGGGCGTACTGGCGACCATCCAGCCGCGCCAATAACGCATCGGCGCTCTGGCGCTGTAATTCGGCGTGTTTTTCATAGTGGGACGCGGCACGTCCGAACGCTGCGGCAATGGCTTGCTTATCAACCTGCGCCATGTAGCACCTCCAGCAAGCGGTCGATATCCTGGGGTTCATGCGCCTGGGTTAGCGTGAGACGCAGCCTGGCAGTGCCAACCGGCACAGTAGGTGGACGAATTGCCGTCACCCAGCAGCCCCGATCACGTAACCTCTGCGCCAGTTGCAACGCTTTAGCGTTATCGCCAACGATCAGCGGCTGAATGGCGCTATTTGAATTCGCCAGCACTAAATCAGGGGTCGTCATACCGGCGCGAAAACGCTGGATAAGCATCGCCAGTTTTTCTCGGCGCTCGTCTCCTTCACGGCTACGGATCACCGCCAGCGCGGCGCGTAATGCCTGGGCCTGCGCCGGAGGCATACTGGTGCTGTAAATCAGATGACGGGCAAACTGCAGCAGATATTCAGCCACGCTGTCAGAGCAGAGAATTGCCGCGCCGCTGACGCCAAATCCTTTCCCGAAGGTCACCACCAGCAGTTCGGGCTTGACCTGCTGGTGCCAGCACGAACCACGCCCTTCCTCACCGGTCACGCCAATACCGTGGGCATCATCCACCAACAGCCACGCATCCTGGCGTTGCGCCTCGGCGTGAATTTCCGCCAGCGGCGCGCTGTCGCCGTCCATGCTGAATACACCTTCGGTCACCACCAGCTGCTGCCCCGGACAGGGGGCTGCCAGCAGACGGGTCAGATGCAGCGGATCGTTATGGATAAAGCGGCGCAGCGTGGCCGGACTCAGGCTGGCGGCCTCCAGCAGCGAAGCGTGGCTGAGTCGGTCGGCAACGATCCTGTCATCTTTTCCCATCAGCGCAGCAATGACCGCCTGATTGGCGGCAAAACCGGAGATAAACAGCAACGCGCGGGAATAGCCCAGCCATTGCGCTAACTCATCTTCCAGCGCCTGATGCGCAATGGAATAACCGCTGACATGACCTGAGCCGCCGCTGCCGACGCCAAACCGTTCCGCCCCCTGCTGCCACGCACACACAATCTGCGGATGGTGGCTTAAGCCGAGGTAATCATTACTGGAGAAATTCAGATACTGGCGACCGTCGGCCTGCAGCCAACGACCGGCTCCCTGCGTCACCGCATAACGCCGACGCAGGGCATCGGCAGAACGACGCGCAGACAACGCATCGTCAATTTTTTGCTGCCAGGTCATACGGTTGCCGCGTTGTAGTAATCGTCAGTATCCGGGGTGCGCAGGACCTGTTCCAGGCGCTGTTGCTGCTCGTTATCGCCCGCCAGCACTGCCGTTTGCTGTGGATTCAGGCCCAGCTTGCGGAACAGCAGCAGATCTTTATCTTCGTTCGGGTTCGGCGTAGTCAGCAGTTTGCAGCCGTAGAAAATCGAGTTGGCCCCGGCCATAAAGCACATTGCCTGGGTCTGTTCGTTCATCTGTTCGCGACCTGCAGACAGGCGCACGTACGAGGTCGGCATCATGATACGTGCCACGGCGATGGTGCGGATAAAATCAAACGCATCCACATCGTCGTTATCCGCGAGCGGCGTGCCCTTCACCTTCACCAGCATGTTGATGGGGACGCTTTCCGGCGGGGTGGGCAGGTTCGCCAGTTGCAGCAGTAAACCCGCACGGTCGGTGACCGTTTCACCTAAACCGACGATGCCGCCAGAGCAGACTTTAATCCCCGCTTCACGCACTTTATCCAGCGTATCCAGGCGCTCCTGGTACGAACGGGTGGTAATGATATTGCCGTAGAACTCCGGCGAGGTATCGAGGTTGTGGTTGTAGTAGTCCAGACCCGCGCTGGCCAGACGCTGCGCCTGCGTTTCATCCAGCGTACCCAGCGTCATACAGGCTTCCAGTCCCAGTTCTTTCACCCCCTGCACCATTTGTTCCAGGTAAGGCATATCGCGCTCGTGTGGATTTTTCCACGCCGCGCCCATGCAGAACCGAGTTGAACCGGCCTGCTTTGCCTTACGCGCAGAGTCCAGCACTTGCTCAACTTCCATTAAGCGCTCGGTTTCCAGACCGGTTTTATAGCGGGAACTTTGTGGGCAGTATTTGCAGTCTTCCGGACAAGCACCGGTTTTAATCGACAGCAGCGTACTGACTTGTACCTGCTGCGGGTCGAAGTGCTGACGGTGGATCTGCTGCGCTTCAAACAGCAGATCCAGTAGTGGTTTTTCAAATAATTCTGTGACTTGCGACATTGTCCAGCGAGAAGAATGAGCCATATTGGTATACGTTTCGTTGTGAGTTTGGTGTAGACTCGTAAACCTAAATCTTTTTAATTTGGTTTACAAGTCGATTATGACAACGGACGATCTTGCCTTTGACCAACGCCATATCTGGCACCCTTACACCTCCATGACCTCCCCGCTGCCGGTGTATCCGGTGGCGCGCGCCGAAGGTTGTGAGCTGATTTTAGCCAGCGGTGAGAGACTGATTGACGGGATGTCGTCCTGGTGGGCCGCTATCCACGGCTACAATCACCCGCACTTGAACGCCGCGATGAAAACGCAAATCGACGCCATGTCGCACGTGATGTTTGGCGGCATTACCCATGCACCGGCCATTGCGCTGTGCCGCCAACTGGTGGCCATGACGCCAGACGCACTGGAATGCGTTTTCCTCGCGGACTCAGGCTCTGTTGCCGTGGAAGTGGCGATGAAAATGTCGCTGCAGTACTGGCAGGCAAAAGGTGAGTCTCGCCAGCGTTTCCTGACGTTTCGTAACGGCTATCACGGCGATACCTTCGGCGCGATGTCGGTCTGCGATCCCGACAACTCAATGCACAGCCTGTGGAAGGGTTATCTGCCGGAAAACCTGTTTGCACCCGCCCCGCAAAGCCGGATGGGCGGCGAGTGGGACGAACTGGATATGGTGCCATTTGCCCGCCTGATGGCCGCGCATCGCCACGAGATTGCGGCGGTGATCCTCGAACCAATTGTGCAGGGCGCTGGCGGCATGCGCATGTACCATCCTGAGTGGTTAAAGCGCATCCGTAAGATGTGCGACCGTGAAGGAATTTTGCTGATTGCCGATGAAATCGCCACCGGTTTTGGTCGCACGGGTAAGCTGTTTGCCTGTGAACACGCCGACATCACGCCGGATATTTTGTGCCTCGGCAAAGCGTTGACCGGTGGAACTATGACCCTTTCCGCCACCCTGACCACCCGCCAGGTGGCGGAAACCATCAGCAACGGTGAAGCAGGTTGCTTTATGCACGGCCCGACTTTTATGGGCAACCCACTGGCCTGTGCCGTCGCCTCTGCCAGTTTGTCCTTGCTGGAATCGGGCGAGTGGCGCTCACAGGTGGCGGCTATCGAAGCGCAACTACACCGCGAACTGGCACCGGCGGCGGATTCCGCGTATGTCGCTGACGTCCGCGTGCTTGGTGCCATCGGCGTGATAGAAACCACGCATCCGGTAAATATGGCCGCGTTGCAGAAGTTCTTTGTCGAACAAGGCGTCTGGATCAGGCCGTTTGGTAAGCTGATCTACATGATGCCGCCATATATTATCCAGCCCGAACAACTACGCCGCCTGACCCAGGCCGTGAACGACGCCGTGAGCGAAGCAACATTTTTTAGCGATTAATCGGCGGTAAACTGCGAGTTTTCTGGCTACACTTTTTGGCTAACGAGAGGAGTCGGCATGAAACTAATCAGTAACGATCTGCGCGATGGGGACAAACTCCCACATCGCCACGTGTTTAACGGCATGGGATATGACGGGGACAATATTTCCCCGCACCTGGCGTGGGACGATGTCCCCGCAGGGACCAAAAGTTTTGTCGTAACCTGTTACGATCCTGATGCGCCAACCGGCTCCGGCTGGTGGCACTGGGTGGTGGTTAACCTGCCCGCAGATACTAGGGTTTTACCACAAGGGTACGGCTCCGGGCTGGTTGCGCTGCCGGAAGGCGTGCTGCAAACACGCACGGATTTTGGTAAAGCAGGCTACGGCGGTGCGGCACCACCAAAAGGGGAAACGCATCGCTATATCTTTACGGTTCACGCGCTGGATGTGGAGCGTCTTGATGTCGATGAAGGCGCCAGCGGAGCGATGGTCGGATTTAATGTCCATTTCCACTCGCTCGCCAGCGCGTCAATTACCGCGATGTTCAGTTAATCTCTGTGCCGGATAAGCGCCATCCGGTATTTACTCGATTAACCTTCGTTGTGCATCTCGAGGTTTTCCGCTTCATTCTGACGCAATACCGCTTTGGCGTCGTCATTACGCAGGGAATCAAGGAAGTCGAGATACTGCTGGTCAACGTCTTTGGTGACGTACACGCCGTTAAACACTGAACATTCAAACTGCTGAATTTCCGGGTTCTCAGCGCGAACGGCTTCGATCAGATCGTTCAGATCCTGGAAGATGAGGCCGTCAGCACCAATGATTTGGCGGATCTCATCAACTTCGCGGCCATGAGCAATCAGCTCCGTCGCCGTCGGCATATCAATGCCGTAAACGTTCGGGAAGCGGATTTCCGGCGCAGCGGAAGCCAGATACACCTTCTTCGCTCCGGCCTCACGCGCCATCTCGATAATCTGTTCTGAGGTGGTCCCGCGCACGATGGAGTCGTCTACCAGCAGCACGTTCTTATCGCGGAATTCCGCACGGTTGGCATTCAGCTTACGGCGCACGGATTTACGACGCAGTTGCTGGCCCGGCATGATAAAGGTACGGCCCACATAGCGGTTTTTCACAAAACCCTGGCGGTACGGTTTGTCGAGAATACGGGCGATTTCCAGCGCGATATCGCACGAGGTTTCCGGGATGGGGATCACCACGTCGATGTCCAAATCTTCCCACTCACGGGCAATTTTTTCGCCAAGCTTAGTGCCCATATTCACCCGGGCGCTGTAGACGGAAATTTTGTCGATGAAGGAGTCAGGACGCGCAAAGTAAACATACTCGAACAGGCACGGATTGCTGACCGGATTATCCGCACACTGGCGGGTAAACAAGTTACCTTTTTCGGTGATATAGACCGCTTCACCCGGCGCAACATCGCGCAGGAATTCGAAGCCCAGCGTGTCCAGCGCCACGCTCTCGGAGGCCACCATATATTCGGTACGGCCATCGCCGATATCGCGTTTGCCTAACACCAGCGGGCGGATGCCGTTCGGATCGCGGAAAGCAACCATACCGTGGCCGATAATCATCGCCACGCAGGCATAAGCACCACGGATCTGGCGATTGGTTGCCGCAATAGCAGCAAAAATATTGTCCGCTTCCAGCGGGTAATGGCGGAAGTTATCCAGCTCGCTGGCAAAAATATTCAGCAGGATTTCTGAATCGGAAGTGGTGTTGATGTGACGGCGCTTTTCTTCAAACAGCTTTTTACGCAGCTCATGAGCGTTGGTCAGATTGCCGTTGTGGGCAAGCGTGATACCGTACGGTGAGTTGACGTAAAAAGGTTGAGCTTCGGAGGCGCTGGAGCTGCCAGCCGTTGGGTAACGCACATGACCGATGCCCATGTTGCCCTGCAAACGCTGCATATGGCGAGCTTCAAAAATGTCGCTCACCATTCCGTTCGCTTTTCGCAAGCGGAAGCAGTTGTTGGCATCAATGGTGATGATGCCAGCGGCATCCTGGCCACGATGCTGGAGCACCGTTAACGCGTCATAAATCGACTGGTTTACCGGCATAACACCGGCGATACCGACAATACCGCACATACGTCTTTTCCTCGTTCAGCAACGACCCAAAATTTATACTTTGGGCAAGAAACTTGACGAGCTTTGCAGATAGTCAAAGAACCATCTGATGATGAAACTGAATTGCGGGATCAGCTGAGATTTACTCCAGTCTTCACTTTTCGACACACCGGTAAACGTATCGAGAAAGAACAGTATGGCGGCGACGATCAACGCTCCACGCAGAGCACCGAAGCAGATCCCCAACACCCTGTCGGTACCCGACAGACCTGTTTTCTCCACCAGTTGGCCTATCACAAAGTTAACGATAGCGCCGACGATAAGCGTCGCGATAAACAGTATCGCGATAGCAATCCCATTTCGAACCAGTTCGTCTTCAAAGCCCGTAAACCAGACAGACAGGTAAGTGTAGTAATGGCTGGCGACAAAGAAAGCACAACCCCAAGTCACCAACGATAATGCTTCACGAACAAAGCCACGGATCAGGCTAACCAGACAGGAAAAACCAATCACCGCGATAATGGCGTAATCAATCCAGACCATATGTGTCCCACGATTTTACGCCCTGTCGTCCTGTTCGGGGCGCATTCTAACAGAAAAAGAAAACGTTTGCGTAGGGATTTCCTTTCCACGCGTAAATAAAAATGGCGCTGAAAAAATCTTCAACGCCATCTGACTTTTTGCCTCTTCGGGCACTACCGGATGGCGGTGTAAACACCCTTTCCGGCCTACAAAAAGCGATACCCCAGGCATGATAAGACGCGCGGCATCGCCATCTGGCAACCCTAACTTAGTTCGGGCTGTAACCCATCACGACCCCACTCAAGCCGGAGATCTTCTGCAGTTCGCCAAGCGAGTTTTTCAACTTATCTCTGGAGGCGTCAGGCCCAACGAGAATACGGGTTATTTTACCCTGTACTGGCGTTGACGGGGAAGTAAATACCCGGAAGCCAGCACCGCGAAGTTTACCCACGATCTCATTGACCTTATCCGCATTTTTTAGCGCACCGAGTTGCACAACATACGCTTTACCGGTCGGGGCCGGGGCTTCTTCGACGACCGGTTTCGGTGCCGATGTAGGTGCCGGCGTCGGCGCAGGTGTAGCAACAACAGGCTGCGGCTTCGGTTTAGGTTTCGGCGGTTCAACAGGTGCAGGTATAGGATCGAATTCAGCACTGTTTGCCGTCGACATGCGCGACGGATCCAACGACGGCGCAGCGGCATCACCCGCACGCACCTCTTCTGCTGCACCTTCCGGCGGTTGCGTCGGCAGCGCCTGTGTTGCCGCAGGCATCATATCCGGCTCATCACGGTCGCCGGGTTTAGGCACCAACGGAATAGCCGCGAACTCATCCTGATAATGTTTTTTCTGCCCGTCAAGCAGCCCGGGAAGCACAATCACCCCGAGCGCAACCAGCACAATCGTGCCGACTAATCGATTCTGAAACTTACTCGCCACCGCTTCTCCCCACGTCTATCACTTCCATGACATGTGCGACAGTGTGAAACGATCCACACACCAACACGGTATCTTCTGGTTTAGCCTCAGCCAGCGCTGCAAACCATGCCTGCGCCACGCTGTCATACGCTTCACCGTTGCCCAGGTGCTCCAGAAGTTGTTCTGCTGTCGCGCCACGCGGCCCCTCCAGGGGCGCACAATACCATGCGTTGACCACGCTTTTCAGCCAGGCCAACGTACCGGCAATGTCTTTATCATGTAGCATACCGATAACCGCAAAGACGCGCCCGTTTTTCACTAACTTTTTCAGACGTCCGGTCAGATATTCTGCTGCATGAGGATTATGTGCGACATCAAAAATAACGCGCGGCGACTCGCTCACAATCTGGAAACGCCCCGGTAAAATTGCCCGCTCAATCCCCTCACGGATCGCCTGCTCGCTAACGTTAAGCCCGCTGGCTCGCAGCGCGGCCAGCGCAGTGGCGGCGTTAGGCTGCGGAACCTGAGGTAACGGCAGATGTGTCAGCGTACCGTTACCGTCCGTAAAGGACCAGTCACCGTCCGTAACAGCATAGCGCCAGTCGACGCCACAGCGCTGCAAAATCGCCCCGGTCTCTTGTGCCACATCGGCAATGGTGTAAGGCATCTCCGGTTCACCGACGATAGCCGGTTTTTCTGCACGGAAGATCCCGGCTTTCTCACGACCAATGCTTTCGCGATCCGGCCCCAGCCAGTCAGTATGATCAAGCGCAATACTGGTGACTACGGCAACATCAGCATCGACAATATTGGTAGCATCAAGACGCCCGCCCAGGCCGACTTCCAGAATCACCACATCAAGCTGAGCCTGTTCAAATAACCACAGCGCCGACAGCGTACCGTATTCAAAATAGGTCAGGGAAATGTCGCCGCGCGCGGCTTCAATCTCGGCAAACGAGGCAGTATGCGCAGATTCCGGCAGTTCACGTCCCTGCACGCGCACGCGCTCCGTGTAGCGCACCAAATGGGGAGAACTGTACACCCCGACTTTATATCCCGCCGCTGTCAGTACGGATTCCAGTGTACGGCAGGTCGTGCCCTTGCCGTTAGTGCCCGCCACCGTGAAAACAAACGGCGCGGGTTTCAGCACGCCCAGTTTGCCCGCGACCTGGCTTACGCGTTCAAGGCCGAGATCGATGGTTTTACTGTGCAGATTTTCCAGATAAGAAAGCCACGACGCCAGGGGCGACGCGGCTTGGGGAATACGTTTATTGTCCATGATGCCTGTAGATTCGTTACGTTGAGAAAAGCAAAAGGGCAGCGCCTGTGGCCCTGCCCTTTTTTACCCGTCGTCTTTCAAGTTGCAGGAACGTTGGCTGCATTCGCTCACCCGAATCACTTACCTGCGTAAGCTCATCGGGATTCACTCTCTTGCCGCCTTCCTGCAACTCGAAATCCATAGAGTAAATTATCAGGCCTCTGCTTCCTGATCGGGTACCGGTGGTACCACTACGCCTTCACTCGGCTCATCCGGATTCGGAGCAGGCAGATTCATCAGCTTCGCCAGAACGCTTGCCAGTTTCAGGCGCATTTCCGGACGGCGGACGATCATATCGATAGCGCCTTTTTCAATCAGGAATTCACTGCGCTGGAATCCCGGCGGCAGTTTTTCACGTACGGTTTGCTCGATAACGCGCGGACCCGCAAAGCCGATCAGTGCTTTCGGTTCAGCAATGTTGAGATCGCCCAGCATCGCAAAGCTTGCTGAAACACCGCCCATAGTTGGGTCGGTCAGTACAGAAATATACGGTAAACCGCGTTCCTGCATTTTTGCCAACGCAGCAGAGGTTTTAGCCATCTGCATCAGCGACATCAGCGCTTCCTGCATACGCGCCCCGCCAGAAGCGGAGAAGCAGATCAGCGGGCAGTTGTCTTCCAGCGCCTGCTCAACGGCACGGACAAAACGTGCGCCAACCACTGAACCCATGGAGCCGCCCATAAACGCGAACTCAAATGCGGCTGCAACGACCGGCATCCCATGAAGCGTGCCTTTCATTACCACCAGCGCATCTTTTTCACCGGTTTCTTTCTGCGCAGAAGCCAGTCTGTCTTTGTACTTCTTGGAGTCACGGAACTTCAGCACGTCTTTCGGCTCAAGCTCGCTTCCCAGTTCCACAAGAGAACCTTCATCTAACAGGCTATGCAGGCGATTGCGCGCCGACATGCGCATATGATGGTCACACTTCGGACAGACCTCAAGATTACGTTCCAGCTCAGCACGGTATAATACCTGACCGCAGCTATCACACTTGGTCCACACCCCTTCAGGAATGCTTGCCTTGCGGGTGGGAGTAATGTTGCTTTTAATTCGTTCAATCCAGCTCATTGGTGACCTTTCTGCCTGAACCTTAGTCAGCTTTGTTATAAGGGGCGCATAATGCCAGTTTTGCCCCCAACAGACCATGAATGTTGCACATTAAAACATAACAGCCCGAAACTTTGGATAAAAAAGTGGTCGAACCGCTGAGTTACTTTCTATTTTTGCGCCCTGGATGCCGCACGTTTGTGGCGAATGATTTCGATAACGCCAGGCAATACGGAGAGCACGATAATCGCCACAATCAATAACTTCAGGTTTTCCTGCACCACTGGCAGGTCGCCAAACAGATAACCCGCATAAGTGAACAGTAATACCCACAACAGCGCGCCCACCACGTTATACATCGCAAAATGACGGTAGGACATGTGCCCCATACCGGCAACAAACGGTGCAAATGTACGCACAATCGGAACAAAACGCGCCAAAATAATGGTTTTACCACCATGACGCTCATAGAACGCATGGGTTTTATCCAAGTAGCTGCGACGAAAAATTTTCGAGTTTGGATTGCTGAACAGTCTTTCGCCAAACACCCGACCGATAGTGTAGTTCACCGCATCGCCCACAATTGCCGCCACGATCATTAACGCCACCATCAGATGAACATTAAGATCGTTGGTTGGCAGTGCGGAAAGCGCGCCTGCGACAAACAACAGCGAGTCTCCCGGCAGGAATGGTGTGACCACCAGCCCGGTTTCACAGAACAAGATCAAAAACAGAATGGCGTATACCCAAACACCGTATTCCGCGACCAACTCTGCCAGGTGCACATCAATGTGCAGGATAAAATCGATAAGAAAGTAAATCAGGTCCATAGTTTTGCCTTTATACGACTCAAATTAGTCCGCCAGAAATAGCGGGCCCATCGGCGGTTTTGGCAGGTCGAACCGATCCGGATAATCTACCGCAACCAGATACAATCCTTCCGCTTTCGCCGTTGCCGCTGCCAGCGTTCTGTCCTTCGCCGCTAACAGTTCTGCTATCCAGCTCTCCGGCTGGTTGTTGGCACCCACTTCCATCAGGCTGCCGACAATATTCCTGACCATATGATGTACAAAGGCATTCGCTTTAATATCAACCACCACATAAGGGCCATGACGCGTCACGTTAATGTGCATCACGTTACGCCACGGTGTACGCGACTGGCACTGCATTGCCCGAAACGAGGTAAAATCATTCTCTCCAATCAGACATTGAGCCGCGCGATGCATACGTTCGGCATCCAGCGGCTCATAGTAATGCGTCACGCCTTTACCCAGAACCGCAGGGCGCAACCGATGATTGTAGATGATGTAGCGGTAACGGCGAGCCGTTGCGCTAAACCGTGCATGAAAATCATCCGGTACCGCTTTCACCCAGCGCACGGCAATGTCATCCGGTAAATTGGCATTTACCCCTAGCGTCCACGCGGCGTCTTTACGTTGCGCGGTCGTTTCAAAATGCACGACCTGCCCTGTGCCATGAACACCCGCATCGGTGCGTCCCGCACAAAAGACATTGATACGTTCATTGGCGACCTGAGAGAGCGCTTTTTCCAGCTTTTCCTGAACGCTACGAACCTCGTTCTGGCGCTGCCAGCCATAATATTTGCTGCCATCGTACTCAATACCCAGCGCAATTTTATGGACGGGCAGTTGTTGCAGGTCAGACATTAGTACATATACTCCTGCACCAGTTTTTCAGCGATTTTCACCGCCATCAACGCGCCGCCAAAACGCACGTTGTCTGCTACAGACCAAAACTGTACCTGCTCCGGCATACCGTAATCATTGTGCACGCAGCCAACCGAAAGATGTGGACTACCAGACGCATCGCGGACCTGGGTCGGGAAATCCGTCGTTTCTGACAACACAATGTCTTCGCCACGCTCAAACGCGTCGCGTGCTTCTTCGGCCGCCAGCGGACGTAATGCTTCAAAACTCACCATCTGCGCATGACCGTAAAACACCGGCGATTGCACGATGCTCGCGGAGATCATCAGCCCTTCGTCCTGCATAATTTTACGCACTTCATCAACAATACGACGCTCTTCACGCACGCTGCCTTCGCGGTCCGGCAGCAACGGCAGCATGTTGAACGCCAACTGGCGGCCAAAGAAATCGTCGTCATCAATCGGAATACCGTTGAGCAGCTTCGCACTCTGCCCTGCCAGCGCATCAACCGCTTTTTTACCGTGGGCGGAAGCCGAAAGTATATTGGTCACCGTGATACGAGAAAGTCCGCCATCGTCAATCAGCGGTTTCAGCGCCGACAGCAGTTGACTGGTCAGACTGCCAGGGACCGCAATCACGTTGCGGTTGCGGTAATCCGCCAGAACGAACGGATTCACGTCAGGTACCACCAGCGGGACGTCCGGCTCAAGAGCAAACAGACCGCTGCTGTCAATCACCAGGCAGCCCGCATTGGTTGCTTCTTCTACCCACGCCGCGGTTGCTTCAACGCCCGCGACAAAAAATGCCAGCTGCGCCTGCGTCCAGTCAAAATCAGCGACATCCTGGACGATTATCGATTTACCGTTAAAACGCAGGCGCTCACCCGCGCTTTCGTTACGAGCCAGCGCATAAATCTCACCGACCGGGAACTGGCGTTCCGCCAGCGTTTCGAGCAGGGCTTCGCCTACGGCGCCCGTTGCGCCCAGAATGGCAATATTCCAGCCTTCAGACATGGTGATTTACTCCAGAAATACGTAAGCGTCCCTGTCGTATTATTCGACAGGGAGCATTAAGAAGACATTAATGTGCCGGGTGATGAACGGCGTTAAAACCCAGCTTACACAACAAGGTAGCTGCAGCGGCGTCGTCACACATCACGTACAAAGACGACCATTCACGGCGCTCAAGATAATTTTTACGCAGTTTATCAAACTCACCCGGAATTCCAGCGACTTTGCGCAGCGGCGCATCATCGCGGCGCACATCATACACTAAATGCACCAGCCTTTTCAGCGTTGGCTGATCTAACGGGCCATGCAGCGTGATACGGCCAAATTCCGGTGCGGGTAACAGGGTGTTCAGCGCAACGTGCTGTTCACGACCGATAAACTTGCTATAGGCCTCAAAAACCTGCGTCGTCCCACGCGCCTTCCCTTCGAGGGTATAACCCGCAATGTGTGCCGTGCCGATATCCGCTTTCTCGAGCAGCGCAACATTCAGATCCGGCTCACCTTCCCAGACATCCAGCACCACGCTCAGACGTTGCCCGGCATTAAGACAGGCCAGCAAAGCGGTATTGTCGATGACAGGCCCACGGCAGGCGTTGATCAGGATAGTGCCCGGCTTCAGTCGGCTAATCAGCGCTTCATCGGCCAGATGCAGGGTTTTGTACCGACCGTCTTTAAACAGCGGCGTATGGAAGGTCAGAATATCGGCTTGCTCAACCAGTTCGTCCAGTGATCGGAAGTCGCCCTCGTCTCCCCGGTCGGCACGCGGTGGATCGCAAAGTAATGTGCGGATCCCTAACGCTTCCAGTCGCGCCTGCAAACGCGCGCCCACATTGCCGACACCAACGATACCTACAGTGCGATCGGCTAACGCAAAACCATCGCGCTCCGCCAGCATCAGCAATGCTGAAAAGACATACTCAACCACCGCAATCGCATTGCAACCGGGCGCGGCGGAGAAGCCAATCTCTGACTGCGCAAGCCAGGATTCATCCACATGGTCAGTGCCTGCGGTTGCCGTTCCGACAAACTTAACCGGTTTTCCGCCAAGCAGTGATTCATTGACTTTCGTCACCGAACGCACCATTAAGGCGTCCGCATCATCCAGTTCTGCGACGGGAATCGGGCGACCTGGAACCGCTTTGACCTCCCCCAAACGACTGAACAGTTCGCGGGCATAGGGCATATTTTCATCAACGAGGATTTTCACGTCTTTCGCACCTGTTTGAGAACGAGAGTTAACCGGGCAAGTGTGCCATAATCTCGTCGCCAGGCATACTGCGAGACCTGGTTAGCAAAGATTTAAGGAATAGAGATGATGCAGCCCATTTCTGGTACGCCCGCGCGCCCTCCCGGTGAAGGCCAAAATGCCCCTTCCGTTGCGGGCGAACAACCGCTATCCACGCAACAACGCACCGTGCTGGAACGACTGATTACTCGTCTGATTTCGCTTACCCAACAGCAAAGCGCCGAGGTGTGGGCCGGAATGAAGCACGATCTTGGCGTCAAGAGCGATACGCCGCTGCAGTCGCGTCACTTTCCTGCTGCAGAACAAAACCTGAACCAACGTCTGGGTGTTGCTCAGCAGAATCATGTCAATCGTCAAGTACTGGCGCAGCTCACTGAATTACTGACCCAGGGAAATAACCGCCAGGCGGTGAGCGATTTTATCCGTCAACAGTACGGACAAACGGCACTCAGCCAGCTCACGCCTGAACAGTTGAAGAATGTGCTGACGCTGCTGCAACAAGGGCAGCTTTCGATTCCTCAACCACAGCAACGTCCGGCAACCGCGCGTCCCTTGTTACCCGCCGAACACAATACGCTGAATCAACTGGTCACAAAGCTGGCGGCTGCCACCGGAGAATCCAGCAAAATGATCTGGCAGTCGATGCTGGAACTGTCCGGTGTAAAAAGCGGCGAGCTAATCCCCGCCAAACAGTTTACGCATCTGGTCACCTGGCTACAGGCGCGCCAGACGCTAAGCCTGCAAAATGCCCCGACCTTGCAAACGCTACAGGCGGCGCTCAAGCAACCGTTAGAGCCAAATGAATTTGCGGCCATCAAAGACTATGCCCAACAGACATATCAACTCCAACCGCAAACGGTTCTTACCGCAGTGCAAGTGCAGGATTTACTTAATCAAATCTTCCTGCGCCGCGCAGAGCGGGAGCGGGAATTAAGCGATCCGCGCCATCTTCAACCAATATATAGCCCGTTCGCGCCGGTAATTGAAACCGTCAAATCGCTGTCGACACGACCGGGATTGCTTTTTGTGGCGTTAATGATTGTTTTAGCCATTTTCTGGCTCGTTGTTTAGCGTTTGCGCAAGGTCAATAGCGTAACGACAATCCCCACTACTGCGGAAATCGCCCCGCCAAGGAATACCGAGGGATAACCGTACGCGGTAGCCAAAACGCCCGCCAGAGGACCACTTACGCCGTAGGAGATATCCTGAAATGCGGCGTAACCGCCGAGCGCGGTCCCACGCACCTGTGCTGGAACGCGCTTCACGACCTCCACACCCAGCGCCGGGAAGATAAGCGAACATCCGGCCCCGGTTAATGCCGCTCCCAACAGCGCAATCCAGGCTGTTGGAGCCTGCCAGAGCAGCACCAGCCCCACGGTTTCAACCAGCAAAGAAACCACCGCCACCTTCACGCCGCCAAACCGATCCGGCATCCAGCCAAACAGAATGCGCATCAGCACAAACGCACCGCCGAACGCGGTCAGGGTAAAGCCTGCCATCGTCCAGCCGTTACTGACAAAATAGAGTGAAATAAACGTGCCAATCACCGCAAAGCCAACACCTTGCAGCGCCAGACCCAGCCCCGGTTTCCAGATAAGTCCAACCACGCTCCACAACGAAGGACGCTCCCCCGTATGGGCTGGCACTTTACGGACCGTACCGTTGAATGCCCACGCCAGCAGCGGCAATGCCATCGTGGTTCCCGCCAGCGCCGCAAAGCCGAAATGGCTGTGGATCAGCAGGCCCAGCGGCGCACCGACCGCCAACGCACCGTAAATCGCCATCCCGTTCCACGACATCACTTTGCCGGAACGTGTTGGCCCAACCAGCCCCAAGCCCCAGGTCAGGGTGCCGGTCAACAACTGGCTTTCACCAAAACCGAGGATCAAACGCCCGACAATCAACAGCGCAAACTTCACCGGTATGGAGACCGGTAATAGCGCAGCCAATAGCCACGCCGCACCTGCCAGCGCACAGGCAAACATCCCCTGCAGCGCCGAACGCTTGGCACCATACTGATCGGCTAAACGCCCGGCGTAGCCACGCGTTAAAACCGTTGCCAGAAACTGAATGCCCACAGCGATACCGACCATGGTATTGCCATAGCCCAGTTCCTGATGCACAAACAGCGGGATGACGGGTAAAGGTAGCCCGACCGTCATATAGGTCAGGAAAACCGCAAAAGCGATACGAAACAGCGAAACATTCGCCGAAGGTGTTTTTTCTTGTTGGGTTACTGCTGTCATGCGTTACTCCAAAATGCAGAGTAAGGCGAGGAATGCCCACGCCCCCTCTACCTGACAATCAGGATTAAGGTGCGTTGGATAACGTTAAACGCTTACGCATTATCATGAGGATAATGTTGAAACTGGAGTCTGCCTGTAAATTGGACCTATTGTCAACGCTATAAAAAGGGAGCCTTGCGGCTCCCTTGTGACCTGATTAGCGAAACGCTGCAGGCATTGACGGATGTCAGTGTCAAACTTACGCTTTCAGCTTACGCATAACCAGCGTGGCGTTGGTGCCGCCAAAGCCGAAGCTGTTGGACATCACGGTAGTCAGTTCTTTCTCAGTCGGTTTGGTCACGATGTTCAGACCCGCAGCCTGTTCGTCCATCTCTTCGATGTTGATGCTTGGTGCGATAAAACCGTGTTCCAGCATCAGCAGGGAGTAGATAGCTTCCTGTACGCCAGCCGCACCCAGTGAGTGACCGGTCATGGCTTTGGTTGCGGAGATCGCCGGGCTGTTGTCGCCAAACACTTCGCGGATTGCGCCCAGCTCTTTCACGTCGCCTACCGGGGTAGAAGTACCGTGAGAGTTCAGGTAGTCGATTGGCGTATCAACGCCGTTCATCGCCATCTGCATGCAGCGCACTGCGCCTTCACCTGATGGAGCCACCATGTCTGCGCCATCGGACGTTGCGCCGTAGCCAACGATTTCAGCATAGATATGCGCGCCACGTGCCAGAGCGTGCTCCAGCTCTTCAACCACAACCATACCGCCGCCGCCTGCAATAACGAAGCCGTCGCGGTTCGCATCATAAGTACGGGATGCTTTTTCCGGGCAGTCGTTATATTTGGTAGACAGTGCGCCCATGGCGTCGAACTCGCAGGCCATTTCCCAGCACAGCTCTTCGCCGCCGCCTGCAAAAACGATATCCTGTTTGCCCAGTTGGATCTGCTCAACCGCGTTGCCGATACAGTGCGATGATGTCGCACAGGCAGAGCTGATGGAGTAGTTCACACCGTGGATTTTGAACGGGGTTGCGAGGCAGGCAGAAACGCCAGAACCCATCGCTTTTGTGACCACATACGGGCCAACCGCTTTCAGGCCACGCGGGCTACGCATTGCGTCAGCACCGAACACCTGAAAACGCGGGGAGCCGCCGCCGGAACCTGCAATCAGGCCAACGCGCGGGTTATTCTGGTAAACGTCTGCAGAGAGGCCGGCATCAGCCACTGCCTGCTCCATAGAAAGGAATGCATAGATGGATGCGTCGCTCATAAAGCGCACAACTTTGCGGTCAATGAGGCCAGTGGTATCCAGTTTTACGTTGCCCCAAACGTGGCTACGCATGCCGGAGTCCTTCAGCTCCTGAGAGAAAGTGATCCCTGAACGTCCTTCACGCAGAGATGCCAGGACTTCCTGCTGGTTATTACCGATGCTGGAAACGATGCCCAAGCCAGTAATCACTGCACGTTTCATTCAATACCTCTGTAAGTCGCACTATTTTAAAGTTTCGAATGGCACAATAGCGTACACTTGTACGCCGAACAAGTCCGATCAGCCATTTAATGTGGAAATTTGCGCACTCAGGCACTCATCGTTAAGATCGAGACACAGCAAGCCAGACGAGTAACTTACGTGAAACAATACGCGATACAACCTGCCAACCTCGAATTCAACGCTGAGGGTACACCTGTTTCCCGAGATTTTGACGATGTCTATTTTTCTAATGATAACGGGCTGGAAGAGACGCGTTATGTCTTTCTCGGCGGCAATCATCTCGCAGACCGATTCCCGACACATCCACGCCCGTTATTCGTGGTGGCGGAAAGCGGTTTTGGCACCGGACTCAACTTCCTCACCCTCTGGCAGGCATTTGCGGCTTTTCGCACTGCGCACCCCGATGCTACCCTGGAAAGATTACATTTCATCAGTTTTGAAAAATACCCGCTAACGCGTGACGATCTGACGTTGGCCCATCAACACTGGCCGGAACTTGCTCCGTGGGCTGAGTCATTACAGGCCCAGTGGCCGCTGCCGTTGGCCGGTTGTCATCGACTGCTGCTGGATGAAGGTCGGGTCACACTGGATTTGTGGTTCGGCGACATTAACGACCTCACCGGTAAACTGGATGAATCCCTGAACCAGCAGGTCGATGCCTGGTTTCTGGATGGTTTCGCGCCGGCAAAAAACCCCGATATGTGGACACCGACGCTGTTTAACGCGATGGCCCGACTGGCCCGTCCGGGCGGGACGCTGGCAACCTTCACCTCCGCAGGCTTTGTTCGCAGGGGATTACAGGACGCCGGTTTCACTATGCAAAAATGCAAAGGCTTCGGGCGTAAACGCGAAATGCTGTGCGGCGTTATGGAACAAAATCTTGCTTTCTCGTCCCCCGCACCATGGTTCTCACGCACGGGTACGGAAAAACGTGAGGCGGCTATTATCGGTGGCGGTATCGCCAGCGCATTGCTGTCGCTGTCACTCTTGCGCCGTGGCTGGCAGGTGACGCTCTATTGCGCTGACGATAAACCTGCACAGGGCGCGTCCGGTAATCGTCAGGGCGCACTGTATCCGTTGCTCAGCAAACATGATGCTGCCATTAATCTCTTTTTCCCCACCGCGTTCACCTTCGCCCGTCGCCTGTATGACTCCCTGCCGGTAGATTTCGCCCACGACTGGTGCGGGGTAACGCAGCTTGCCTGGGATGAAAAAAGCCAACAAAAAATAACCCAGATGCTGTCGCTGGCATTACCCGATGCCCTCGCGCTGGCCGTTGATGCTGAGCAGGTTTTGCAAACGACCGGCGTCGCAACCGACTGCGGCGGTATCCAGTATCCTGCCGGAGGATGGCTATCTCCTGCGCAGTTGACCGCTGCCGTACTGGACTACGCCACAACGCGAGGATTACGCACCCTCTATCAACATTCGCTGGCATCACTTGCACAGCAGGAAGACAACTGGCAACTACAGTTTGCCACTGGCGAAACCGTTGAACATGAAGTGGTGGTGCTGGCGAATGGCCACCGTATAAACCGCTTTGATCAGACCCAGCCGTTACCGCTCTATTCCGTCGGCGGCCAGGTGAGCCATATCCCCACCACGCCTTCACTTTCGGCGCTGCATCAGGTGTTATGTTACGACGGCTACCTCACGCCACAAAACCCGGCCAATCAGCATCATTGTATTGGCGCGAGCTATCATCGCGGTGAGGAAGAGACGGTGTATCGCGAGGACGATCAGCAGCAAAATCGCCAGCGTTTAATCGACTGCTTCCCACATGCCACATGGGCAAAAGAGGTAGATGTCAGTGAGCAAGCTGCGCGCTGTGGCGTCCGCTGCGCCACCCGCGATCACTTACCGATGGTCGGCAATGTACCGGACTATCGCGCCACACTCAGCCAGTACGCCAACCTTGCAGAACGCAAAGAGACCGCCGCGCGCGCGCCGGGTTACCGTGACTTATTTATGCTGGGTGCGCTGGGCTCGCGCGGGCTGTGCTCTGCCCCGCTGTGTGCAGAAATTCTGGCGGCGCAAATGAGTGACGAACCGATCCCAATGGATGCAGAAACCCTTGCAGCGTTGAATCCGAATCGTTTATGGGTGAGAAAATTAGTGAAGGGTAAAGCGGTAAAATAATGAGATCATCATTGCGGACCGGATAAGCAGTTAACGTCACCTGGTCCGCAAGACTATTATTGTTGCGTCGCTTTCTGGAACAACGTGTCCCACATCTCTTTCACTAACGCCTGGTCACGCGGCGAGAGTTCGCCCGCGCTGATGGCTTTTTCCAGGCTGCTGGTGACATTGGCGTACAATGCCTCAGCGGAATGGTCCTCGCCACCGTCAAGTTCTGCCACGGCCAGCGTCAGGTGTCCACGCAAATACCCACTGGCAAACAGCTCATCATCGCTGGCATGTTCTACCATATCGTCGATTAGTGCCAGAATGCGTGATTCAAACTCCGCGATCATCTTCTTTCCTCATTGTGAACGTGGCTGCCGCTTCAGTTGAGCGCTTCGGGCCACGGGAATTGTTCCGCCTTAAGTTCAGGCGTGTGATAATAATTCTGTAGCGCATTAATGAAACGCGCTGGACGCTCAGGGATGCCTTTTTCCAGATACTCCATTACCTGGGCGTGAACACGGCGCTGGAACACCACGCGATCCGGTTCAAAGTCTCCTTCCAGGTTGTCGCAACTGACGTTAAACGGATAGCCCGCCGCCATGCAAAACAGCCAGTCAAACGCCTGCGGCTTCACTTCCACGTCTTCAAACTGACATTGTGTTTTGGCGTCACGCCCATCCGGGCAGTACCAGT
Source organism: Citrobacter tructae (assembly GCF_004684345.1). Taxonomy (NCBI): domain Bacteria; kingdom Pseudomonadati; phylum Pseudomonadota; class Gammaproteobacteria; order Enterobacterales; family Enterobacteriaceae; genus Citrobacter; species Citrobacter tructae. The sequence continues at coordinate 30,601 of NZ_CP038469.1, read as the reverse complement.
AACCAAAATCAACCAGTTCACGACGGGCTTTACCGGCAATACACCAATGCGAAATTTCGTGTAACGCGCTAGCGTAATAGCCATGAGCGAAAACAATACGGTGGTACGGTAATTCCGCATCCGCAGGAAGATAGATCGGTTCGTCGTCGCCTTTAATCAGACGGGTATTAAATTCATCGGCAAAGCAGCCGTTAAAAATATCTATTAACTGTTGGTAGTGATGGGTAGTGTTCATTAGTTCATCCCCAGCCAGTGGAGAATCTCCTGTCCATGATTATCATAAAGTAGCTTGGCGCTCATCACTGCAGAAACAATGACGATCATTGGCCGAATCAGTTTTTGTCCTTTGCTGAGTACCAGTCGCGACCCCATTCGCGCGCCAATAAACTGGCCAATGAGCATCACAAAACCGGTGGCCCAAATCACTTTGCCACCCAGCGCGAACAGTAGCAGCCCACCGATATTTGAGGTGGCATTCAAGACTTTTGCGTGTGCCGTCGATTTTGCAAGATTGTAGCCGCACAACATAACGAAGCAGAGCGCATAAAACGATCCGGCGGCCGGGCCAAAGAAACCATCGTAAAATCCAACACAGCCCCCGGCCACCAGCGCAAAAGGCAAACCATACAGCCGACGCTGTCGGTCTTCTTCACCCACTTTCGGCATTAACAGAAAGTAGAGGCCAATACAGATAACCAGAACCGGCAGGATCTGGCGCAAAATGTCCGACTGTACATGCTGAACCAACAGCGCGCCGCTCATTGAGCCGATAAAGGTCATGGCAATATTGAGCTTCTGATCGGCCAGGTTCACCACGCCACGGCGAATAAAATACAGCGAGGAAGAGATCGATCCCCCACAGGCCTGCAATTTATTGGTTGCCAGCGCCTGTGCTGGCGGCATACCAGCAGCCATCAACGCAGGGATGGTGAGTAAACCGCCGCCCCCCGCCAGAGAATCAATAAATCCCGCCAGCATTGCGACAAAAAAAAGAACACCCAACAACAGTGGAGACACCATAAACAGAGAGGCAAAATTATCCATTAAAGTACATGCTCATCCAGCAGTGCCTGGCAGGAAGGCGGCAACGGTGGCGGTGTCTTCTTCTCAGGCTTGGTGGTTCCAGGTTTTGGAGGTTCGAACCAGCTTTGCAGCTCCGCGCCACAGCCGTCGCCCGGTGGAGGTAACGGTTGATCTTCGCACTCAAGGCTGTCGGCAGGGCAACGTAACCGGACATGCATATGCGCACGATGTTGGAACCATGGCCGCACTTTACGCAACCAGTCCCTGTCGGTCCCTGCATCCAGACAAAGTTGCTGCTTAATTGCCGGATTCACGAAAATACGCGTGACTTCATTATCTTTTGCCGCCAGCCTGATCAGGCTAAAAATCTCCGGCTTCCACAATGACGGAACGACACGTTTTCCGTCCTGTGCAACCAGATCCAACGCCTGAGGCCGCAACAGTTGCGACTGCGTCCAGCGCGTTTTCGGCAGTTGCAGGAAAATATCAACATCCAGTCCCGTCTGGTGGCTGGCATGTCCGCCGTTAAAACGCCCACCGGCTGGCATACCCATATCGCCGATTAACACCGTACCCAGTCCAAGGTTATTGGCCTGGTTGCTCAGACGCTGGATAAACGTCACCAGGTCAGGATGACCAAAATAACGACGTTGATCGGTACGCATCACCTGATAGTGTTCTGACTGCACGGGCAGCGTATCTGCGCCAACAATACAGCCATTGGAGAATGCGCCAATAGACTGCGCACTACCTGCCACCGGGTGAGTAATTTTCTGCCAGGGCGTCGCCGCCAGGCAGGCCGTGCTGGCAAACAGAGCCAGCGCGGCAAGTGCCATTTTTTTCATCTCTTACCAGCGTGGAATGTCAGTATTTACATCCGCATTCTGCGCCCGCTGACGCAGCAGGTGATCCATCAATACAATCGCCAGCATCGCTTCTGCGATCGGCACTGCACGGATCCCAACGCACGGATCGTGGCGTCCTTTGGTTATCATTTCGACTTCTTCACCGAAGCGGTTAATCGTGCGCCCGGGAACGGTAATACTGGAAGTCGGTTTCAGCGCCATATGTGCAACAATTTGTTGCCCGCTGCTGATCCCACCCAGAATGCCGCCAGCATGGTTGCTCTGGAAACCTTCTTTGGTGATTTCATCACGGTTCTGACTGCCGCGCAGCGCAACAACCTCGAAGCCGTCGCCAATCTCCACGCCTTTTACCGCATTAATGCTCATCAACGCATGAGCGATGTCAGCATCCAGTCGGTCAAAAACAGGCTCACCGAGACCGGCCGGTACGTGGCTTGCAACCACGGTCACTTTTGCTCCGATGGAATCTCCCTCTTTCTTGAGCGCGCGCATCAGTTCATCCAGCGCCGTGATTTTATCCGGATCCGGGCAAAAGAACGGATTAAGCTCGACCTGAGACCAGTCTTTAATCTCCAGCGGAATATCGCCCATCTGGGTCAGACAACCACGGATTTCAACGCCAAATTTTTCCGCCAGATATTTTTTTGCAATCGCTCCGGCCGCCACGCGCATTGCCGTTTCGCGCGCGGATGAACGCCCGCCGCCACGGTAGTCACGCAGGCCATATTTCTGCTCGTAGGTGTAGTCGGCATGGCCCGGACGAAAAACATCCTTGATCGCGCCGTAATCCTGCGAACGCTGATCGGTATTTTCAATCAACAGGCCAATACTGGTACCGGTGGTGACACCTTCAAACACGCCAGAGAGGATCTTCACCTGATCCGGCTCGCGACGTTGCGTAGTGTAACGCGAGGTTCCCGGACGACGTCTGTCAAGATCGTGCTGCAGGTCAGCTTCAGTCAGAGGAATGCCCGGCGGAACACCATCCACGATACAGCCGAGCGCCAGCCCGTGTGATTCGCCGAAGGTCGTTACGCGAAAGAGTTGTCCAATTGTGTTTCCTGCCATCACCGCTCCGTTATCGTTGTTGTGTGTGCGTGTGCCGTTAATCTTTATAGATGCTGAAATGTTCGCGTGCAGCGATCAGCTGCTCTTTTGTCAGCATAAATACACCTTCGCCGCCATTGTCGAATTCCAGCCACGTAAACGGCACATCCGGATATTGTTCCATCAGATGTACCATGCTGTTACCGACTTCACAAATCAGAATACCGTTGTCTGACAGGTAGTCCGGCGCGTTGCCCAGAATGCGGCGGGTGAGCTTCAGCCCATCGCTGCCCGACGCCAGGCCCAGCTCAGGTTCGTGGCGATACTCATTAGGCAGATCGGACATATCTTCCGCATCGACATACGGAGGGTTGGTCACAATCAGGTCATACTGCACTTTCAACAAGTCACGGAACAGATCGGAGCGGATCGGTGTCACGTGATGGATCAAACCATGTTCTTCAATATTGTGCTCGGTCACCGCCAGCGCATCAGTGGAAATATCGACCGCGTCCACTTCGGCTTCCGGGAAGGCATACGCACAGGCAATTGCGATACAACCGCTGCCGGTACACATATCGAGAATGTGCTGCGGCTGCTCGCTGATAAGACCGGCAAAGCGATTATTAATCAACTCGCCAATCGGTGAACGCGGCACCAGTACGCGTTCATCGACATAGAATTCGTGGCCGCAGAACCAGGCTTTGTTGGTCAGGTAAGCAACCGGGATGCGTTCGTTAACGCGGCGTATCACACGCTCAACAATACGGTGGCGTTCGCTGGAGGTCAGGCGCGCGGTGCGCATATCTTCAGGAATATCCAGCGGCAGGTAGAGCGACGGCAGCACCAACTGTACCGCTTCATCCCATGGGTTATCCGTCCCGTGACCATACCAGATATTCGCCGCGCTAAAACGGCTGACCGCCCAACGCAACATGTCCTGAATGGTATGCAGTTCACTCACTGCTTCATCAACGAAAATTTTATCCACGTATTCCTCCAGGGCATGCTCGTATTAAATTCGGCGGCTAGTTTGCCACGAAGACGGCGATAAATCAGCATTCACGCGGAGCCTGAGCGCGAAAATTGCGTTTTAAGCGATCGGATGCCTGCCGAGTCGGGTTAAACTAACGAAAAATAAAAGATGAGACGCTCAAATGAAAAAGAAAACATCGCTCAGCGAGGAGGATCAGACGCTGTTTCGCCAGCTGATGACCGGCACTCGTCAAATTAAGCAGGACACTATTGTCCATCGGACACCGCGTAAAAAAATCACCGAGGTGCCGGTCAAAAGGCTGTTGCAGGAACAGGCTGATGCCAGCCACTATTTCTCTGATGAATTTCAGCCGCTGCTGAATACGGAAGGTCCGGTAAGATATCTGCGCGCCGACGTCAGCCACTTTGAACTGAAGAAAATGCGCCGTGGCGACTATTCCCCGGAGCTGTTTCTTGATTTACACGGACTGACGCAACAGCAGGCTAAACAGGAACTCGGCGCGCTGATTGCCGCCTGTCGTCGTGAACACGTTTTCTGCGCCTGTGTCATGCATGGCCACGGAAAGCACGTCCTGAAACAGCAAACACCACTTTGGCTGGCACAACACCCGCATGTGATGGCTTTTCATCAGGCACCCAAAGAGTACGGCGGCGACGCCGCGTTGCTGTTGCTGGTTGAAGTGGAGGAGTGGCTACCGCCAGAGCTTCCCTGAGTACGGAAAACAGAAAGAGCCGCAGTTGCGGCTCTTTGATTTTCCGGATAGCGGCTTAGCCTTATCCTGCCTGATTAAATCGCTTTTGCCATTTTCAGGTTACATGGGCTCATCTGCCAGTTGAAAATCCCCTTCCCGCTCTCATCAAGCGTTACGCTGGCAATCGCAGATGTGGTAAACATCGGCGGCGTTTCACCCGGACACAACTCGGACACGAGATATCCCACCAAAGGCAAGTGAGAAATGACCAGCGCCGTGGCGACACCTTCATTGGCCAGAGCCTGTAAATAGGCGCTGACCAGACCGACATCGCCGCAGGGAGTCAGCTCCGGCAAAACATCCACACCGGCTGGCAGGTTCATACACTCCCCGACCACGTCCAGCGTTTGTTCGGCTCGCAGGAACGGGCTCACCAGAACACGTTCGATATCCACTTTTTGACCTTTCAGCCAGTTCGCCATCAGGCGAGATTCATCACAACCGCAGGAGGTTAAGGGACGAACCGAATCACTGGCGGCATCGAGGGCCGCGTCGCCGTGACGCATGATAAAAACTTGCATATTGCACCGCTTTTGTTAACCAGAAACACCAACATCTTTAGCCAAAGCCCCTATTGGCGATGGTAAATTTGTGGTGGCCGGCATTGTGCCTTATCCATTCACCGAATGAAACGCTGTTTTTTACCTTAATGGCGTAAGTATAGTCAATCTCTGTTTACATTTTGAGCGTAAGCCATACATTCAGTGCGGATTCATCTTACATTTGACCTCATGAATTCAGGTCAGTTTCCCCAATATTCCAGAATCTTTCACCGCGATCCGCCATCTGCAATAACTGCTCGCACGGTGTAAACCGCGAGCCGTATTGCGTGGTCAGTCGTTGCAGAACTGCAACCACTTCACCCGCACCGAGGGAGTCCATATACCGGAACGGGCCGCCGAGGAATGGCGGAAAACCAATACCAAATACCGCGCCAATGTCGCCATCGCGCGCGCTGCGGATAATCTGCTCATCGAAGCAACGTGCAGCTTCGTTAAGCATTAACATGACACATCGTTCTGCAATCTGTGGGGCACTGAGTCTGCTCTGCCCCTGAGCGCCAATAAGCGTATAAATTGCAGGGTCGACCTGTTTTTTGCTTTTACGCCCTTTCGCACCATAAAGATAGAAACCCCGACCATTTTTTCTACCTTTGCGATCGTCATTCAAAATTGAAGCAACAATATTTGCAGGCGCGCTAAAACGTTCACCATAAGCCGCTTCCAGTACAGGTATAATTTTAGTGCCCGTGTCAATTCCGACCTCATCCAAAAGTTGGATTGGCCCTACCGGAAAACCAAACTTTACCAACGCGGCATCAATCTGCTCGACGCGTTCGCCTTCGGTCAGTAAGCGGATGGCTTCATTGATGTACGGGGCAAGAATGCGATTCACATAGAACCCGGCCTTATCACGTACCACAATCGGTGTTTTGCCTTGTTTTTTCGCCAACTTAACGGTTGTTGCAATCGTCTGTTCAGACGTTGCAGCATGCGGGATGACTTCTACCAGCGGCATCTTTTCCACTGGGCTAAAGAAGTGCAAACCAATGACCTGCTCAGGCCTTGCTGCGTTAGCCGCAATATCGCCAATCGGTAAAGATGAGGTGTTAGAGGCAAAAATGGTGTGAGGGGCGCAATTGTGCTCAATGTCTGCCACCATCTGTTGTTTTAATGCCAGATCTTCAAACACCGCCTCAATAACCAGATCGCGATGCGCAATACCGCGAAAATCGGTGGTGCCTGAAATCAGCGCCAGCTGTTTATCACGCTCACCGGATTTGATATGACGGCGACGCACTTTCGTTTCAAGCTGATCCCAGCTGTACTTCAGCGCGTGGTTGATTCCCTTAGTATTAATATCTTTGATGCGCACTGGCAAACCACCTTTACAGGCCGTCACGTAAGCAATACCACCGCCCATCAGACCGCCGCCCAGAACCCCTACGCTGTTAAGCGGACCCGGTTGTGCCTCGCTGCCAGGATCTTTTTTCACGTCGGTGTTTGCAAAAAAGATGTTACGCAGGGCCTGAGACTGTGGCGTCATCGCCAGCTCACCAAACGCACGAGCTTCTGCGTCATAGCCACTGCTGCTGCCCTGTGCCAGACCGGTTTCAATCACCTCAAGGATGCGGTCCGTTGCAGGGTAATTTCCCTGCGTTTTTTGCGCCGTCTTTTTACTAACCATACGAAACAACAGCGCCCGCCCCAACGGTCCGGCCAGAATACGTTCCCGCACAGGCAGACTGCGGTTTGCTGAGCTTTCCTTTTTAGCCAGTTCCACCGCCGCTTCCAACAAAATAGTCTGTGGCACAACTTCGTCCACCAGCCCCACTTTCAGCGCTTGTTTAGCACGTAATTGTTTACCGGTCAGGATCATGTCCAGCGCGGTACTGACGCCAATCAGGCGCGGTAACCGCTGCGTACCACCGGAACCGGGCAACAGGCCAAGCTGTACTTCTGGCAGGCCCAATACGGTTTTGACGTCATCGGTACAAATACGGTTGTGGCACGCCAGTGCCATCTCCAGACCGCCGCCCAGGCAGGCCCCATGAATAGCTGCGATAACCGGGATCGGCAACGCATTAATTTCCGCCATAATCTGCTGCCCCTGGCGGGCCAGAGTTTCGGCTTCCTGCGCACTCCGACAATTGCCGATCATGTTAATATCCGCCCCAGCGATAAAATTATCGGGTTTAGCTGAAATGAACACGACACCGCGCAGATCTTTGTTTTCGCGAATTTGTTTCAGAATAGCCCGCACCTGAGAAGCAAACTCCGCTTTCAGGGTATTCATTTTCTCTCCGGGCACGTCAATGGAAACTATCGCCACGTTATCCAGACGCACATGTAACGTAAAAGCCGATGTCATTTCCATTATTCCGCCTCCAGAACCATTGCCGCACCCAGGCCACCTGCCGCACACGCGGTGACCAGACCAAATCCACCGCCACGACGTCGTAGTTCATGAAGCGTTTGGGTGATCATTCGCGCGCCGGTCGCGGCGAACGGGTGTCCATAGGCAATCGAACCGCCCAGTACGTTAAATTTGCTGTCATCCACTTCGCCAGTGGCATGTGCCCTACCCAGTACGTCACGGGCAAATCGTTCGCTGCCAAGCAGTTGAACATTCGCCAGCGTCTGTGCGGCAAAAGCTTCATGCATATCAATAAGCGAGAGATCGGCCATGGTCAGGCCTGCACGCTCAAGAGCCAGCGGCGTCGACCACGCCGGCCCCAACAGCATATCCTGCCAGACGTCGATGGCGGTAAACGCAAAACTGCGCAGATAACCCAGCGGCACCAGCCCCAGCTCCTTAGCACGAGACTCCGTCATCAAAATCACCGCGGCGGCGCCATCGGTCAACGGCGTACTGTTTGCCGCCGTGACGGTGCCGTGTTTTCTGTCAAATGCCGGGCGCAGTTTGGCGTAATCCGCCAGCGTAGAGTTACCGCGAATATTGTTATCTTCAGAAAAAGGATCGTTAAACGGCGGGGCATAAGTGGTCATCACCTCATCTGCCAGCTTGCCTTCTGCCCAGGCCTGAGCGGCGCGCTGATGCGAACGATGCGCCAGCGCATCCTGTTGCTCACGCGTGATGCCGTAGGTTTTCGCCATTTGCTCCGCCGTGTCCCCCATGCGCAAGCCGGTGGAATACTCCGCAACCGCAGGCGGAACCGGCATCAAATCACGCAAACGCAGTCGGGAAAATAGCTTCAGCCGCTGACCGGTAGTGCGGGCTTTATTCACGTCTACCAACACCCGTGCCAGCTTTTTGCTCACGCCAATCGGCAAAACAGATGAAGAATCCGCCCCGCCAGCAATGCCCGCACGGATGGTTCCCGCCATCAGGCTTTCCGCAACATTCGCCACTGCCTGAAAACTGGTGGCGCAGGCTCTGCTCACGCTGTAAGCATCGGTATGCACGTTCATCCCGGTGCCCAGTACTATTTCCCGGGCAATGTTTGGCGCTTCCGGCATCTGCACGACCTGACCAAACACCAGTTGCTCAATGACATCGGCAGGAATTTCACTGCGCGCCAGCAGTTCGCCGACGACCATTTTTCCCAAATCAACGGCGGGAATGCCATGAAACGCGGTCGCCTGACGGGCAAATGGCGTACGCAGCCCGCTCACAATGGCGATGCGATCGCCCTGACGGGTAACCAGCGGTAAAGCCTGACTCATAACACTCCCCTGTAAAAAATAAAATAAGTGGTCTGACCTGATCACAGTCTTAACCAATTTTTTACATTTAGCCAAGCGGAGAGAAAAGAAAGTGGGAGCTATGACACAGTGAATAATCACTGCTTGTTACGAAAATGCCCTTGTCCGAAGGTGGCAAGGGCATTGAAAGAAGGGATTAACGCAGACCCAACTGGAAGATCAGGGTTTCGGCTTCGCAGGCGAAAACAAAATCAATATCCAGACGAACACCTTCTGCCTCTTCAGTAAAGGTCGAGGTGATTTGGCAAGGTTCAGATTCTACGCCACGCGCCTTCTCGGTCAGAGCGGCCAGCGTTTCTTCTGCCTGTGCGCGAGTTGCGAACACACGGCTGTATGACGCGGTGCAATCGGTGTTGTCCATGATGGTACCAACATCCATACAGCAGCAAACCGGGGTTTCATCAGCACTGCATTTACTCATTGTAGATTTCCTCTGTATTCGCACCTGAGGTGCCAGATAAACGTTAGAGATATTTTACGCTCCCATTTTTCTCCTCTCCAGTCGTTAATTGTGCGAAATGAGATAAGCGACCGAAATCACACTTAAAAATGATCCAAAACAAAAATCGCCCAAACAGGTGAGTGCGCATCACGGCAATTTTGCCAGCTGGATCGCGTTTTTAAGATCATATTTGAAAAAATTTATAAACATACTTGCAACATTCCATCTGGTCAGACCTATACTCTCGCCACTGGTCTGATTTCTATGTGGTACCTCAGACCCTACACTTCGCGCTCCTGTTACGGTATGTAACATTGTTTGTATAAAAATAAATCAATGAGGTTATGGTCATGAGCCAGAAAACCCTGTTTACAAAGTCTGCTCTCGCAGTCGCAGTGGCAATTATCTCCACACAGGCCTGGTCTGCAGGCTTTCAGTTAAACGAATTTTCTTCCTCTGGCCTTGGCCGGGCATATTCGGGTGAAGGCGCAATCGCAGACGACGCAGGTAACGCCAGTCGTAACCCGGCACTGATCATGATGTTCGATCGCCCTACTTTCTCAGCAGGTGCGGTGTATATCGATCCAGACGTTAATATCTCCGGTAAATCGCCGTTCACCGGGCGCAGCACCGACGCGGACAATATCGCCCCAACGGCATGGGTGCCGAATGCTCACTTTGTGATGCCTATTAACGAGCAGTTTGGCTGGGGAGCGTCTGTCACCTCTAACTATGGCCTGGCTACCGAATTTAACGACAGCTACATTGTCGGCGAATACGGCGGCAAGACCGACCTTAAAACGGTCAACCTTAACCTCAGCGGTGCTTATCGTCTGAATGATAGTTGGAGCTTCGGTCTCGGTTTTAACGCCGTTTATGCCGACGCCAAAATTGAACGCTATTCTGGTGAAATGACCGCCGCATTACCGAAAGTCAGCCCTAAGATTGCTAGCATGGAAGGAGATGAATGGGGTTACGGCTGGAATGCGGGTATTTTGTACGAACTGGATAAAGATAACCGTTGGGGCTTAACCTACCGTTCAGAAGTTAAAATTGATTTCGACGGCGATTATAAGAGCGGCATCCGCTCCCAGGCCAACGCGTTACCGGGCGCTGGTGTGACGTTCCCATGGGGCACCACAAACACCACAGTTCCGGGCGCTTTAACGCTTAATCTGCCGGAAATGTGGGAACTGTCTGGCTACAACCGCGTTGCACCACAATGGGCCGTTCACTACAGCATCGCTTACACCAGCTGGAGCCAGTTCCAGGAGCTGAAAGCGACGGGTACCAACGGACAAACGCTGTTCTACAAAGAAGAAGGCTTCCGCGACTCTTACCGCCTCGCGCTGGGTACGACCTACTATATGGATAAAAACTGGACGTTCCGTACTGGTATCGCCTACGACGATAGCCCGGTCCCTGCGGATAAGCGCTCCATCTCCATTCCAGACCAGGATCGCCTGTGGCTGAGCGCAGGTACCACCTACGCGTTCAATGAAGATGCATCTATCGACATCGGTGCTTCTTATATGCACGGGCAGAACGTGACAATCAAAGAAGGTCCGTATACATTCGAATCTGAAGGTAAAGCCTGGCTGTTTGGTACCAACTTTAACTACGCATTCTGATTTTCTTCAGACGTAAAAAAGGTGAGCTTTTTAGCTCACCTTTTTATTTGCGCCAATTCCTTACTCGGAATCGATATCTTTTAAATCATCCTGAATAGCTTGCGCGTTCGGGTTTTCTTCTGGTTTGAGTTTCCCACCGTTCGCGATGAAGTCATGACGCTGGAAGTAGGCTTCACGCACCATGATGTAAGGATCGGAAGATTGACGCAGCAGACCGTCGGAGTCGAGCAGTTGCGCGCGGGTTTCAATTCCTTCAATCGTCCATTTACCGACCGACAACGGCCAGGTCAGCCACGACAGCACTGGATACAGCGTATCCACCATATCACCACCGTCATCACGTACCGTGAAGCTGCCGTAGAACGGAAGCTGCATATACGGTCCATAACCCACGTCATAGTGGCCTAACGTACTGCCGAAACGATGTGGCTCAACGCGCTGCAGTTTTGGATTAGCCATGCCCGCAACATCGATAAAGCCCCCCATACCTAACAAGGTGTTCAGGAAGAAACGGGTGAAATGCACCATTCCCTGATAGGGATCGCCCTGCAGGAAATAGTTGACCATGACGGCTGGCTCTTCGAGGTTGCCAGTAAAGTTACTCAAACCGTTTCTGGCTGGCTGCGGAACATAATCACGCCAGGCTACAGCCACCGGTCGAACAATATACGGATCCAACACATTAAAGTTGAAGTTGTACATGGTGCGGTTGAACCCTTCAAACGGATCCGAGCGCCCCTGCTGTTCTGTACCGGAGCTCGCACATCCCACCAAAAGTGTGGTTCCCAGCGCAAGCGCCGACAGGCGAAGCTTCATAAGTGTCTCCCTGTATTTTATGGCTATCGCTGATTGCCATCCGTGACGGAACGATAAGGTATCCGCCGGTTTAGATGTGAGCGATTGTAACAGCACGTCAAACGATGTCTATATACCCTAACTTACTGATTTGATCATAGCCTGGTAAGGTAGACCTCGCGGTCTTTCTATTTTATCGAATCCGATAAATACAAACGTTACCATTTTTGCGATTTCAGAGTTTCTCCCGCCAGTTTCTGGATAAAAACCGCTACGCTTTAGCAATACGTGCTTATTCGGGGCTCAGAGATGAATGACATCAACAAAGAAAAAATTGATCAACACAGTGACGAACTCGAAGTTGAAAGCGAAGAAAAGTTGCAGGGTAAGAAGATAGAGCTCGACGAAGACCGGCTCCCTTCCCGCGCAATGGCGATCCATGAACATATCCGCCAGGACGGGGAAAAAGAGATGGAACGCGATGCGATGGCGCTGCTGTGGTCAGCGATTGCCGCCGGGTTGTCGATGGGGGCCTCCTTACTGGCAAAAGGCATTTTTCACGTACAGCTAGAAGGCGTTCCTGGCGGGTTCTTACTGGAAAACCTCGGCTATACCTTCGGGTTTATCATCGTCATCATGGCTCGCCAGCAACTGTTTACCGAAAACACCGTGACCGCCGTACTGCCTGTCATGCAAAACCCAACCATCGGTAATTTTGGCTTGCTGATGCGTCTGTGGAGCGTGGTCTTGCTGGGTAATATTATCGGTACTGGTCTTGCGGCATGGGCGTTTGAATATATGCCGATTTTTGATGAAGAAACTCGCGATGCCTTTGTTAAAATTGGAATGGACGTCATGAAAAACAGTCCAGCGGAGATGTTTGCCAACGCGATTATTTCCGGCTGGCTGATCGCCACCATGGTGTGGATGTTTCCTGCAGCAGGTGCGGCAAAAATCGTCGTCATTGTCCTGATGACCTGGCTTATTGCGCTGGGCGATACCACACACATCGTCGTCGGCTCGGTTGAAATTCTCTATCTGGTCTTTAACGGCACGCTGCACTGGAGCGACTTCTTCTGGCCCTTTGCACTTCCAACGCTGGCCGGGAATATCTGCGGTGGAACGTTTATCTTCGCGTTGATGAGCCACGCGCAGATCCGCAATGACATGAGCAATAAGCGTAAGGAAGAAGCCCGGTTACAGGCTGAGCGGGAACAACGAATGCAGAAATCTAAGAAAAACAGTCCTGAATGGTGACTGTTTGAGCAGTCAGGCGGACACAGACTTACCGTTGAGGGGAAAAAACGCTATACTCGTGCCGCTTCGTCCCCTTAGTTAAATGGATATAACGAGCCCCTCCTAAGGGCTAGTTGCAGGTTCGATTCCTGCAGGGGACACCATAGCCTTCCATTTTATCCCCCGACGTTTTGCAACTCCCCGCAATCTGGCATCCTCCCGGACGTTAAGGGTATAATCCTGAGAACTCTTTTACTGGATTTAGAAACGAACATGACAAAACTCACCCTACAAGAGCAGATGCTTAAAGCTGGCTTAGTCACCAGTAAAAAAATGGCGAAAGTGCAGCGAACAGCGAAAAAATCACGTGTTCAAGCGCGCGAAGCCCGGGAAGCGGTGGAAGAAAACAAAAAAGCGCAGGCTGAGCGTGACAAGCAGCTCAGCGACCAGCAAAAACAAGCCGCCCTCTCGAAAGAATACAAAGCACAGATTAAGCAGCTTATTGAAATGAACAAAATCACCGTTTCAAAGGGCGACATTGGTTATAACTTTACCGACAACAATCTGATTAAAAAAATCTACGTTGATAAGGTTACCCAAACCCAGCTAATCAAGGGGCGTCTTGCCATTGCGCGTCTGGCTGCTGAAAGTGACCGCGAGAGCGAATACGCCATCATCCCGGCGGTTGTGGCCGATAAAATCGCGCAGCGCGACGCGAGCTATATTGTCTTAAATTGCGAACTGAGTCAGGAAGATAAGGACGAAGACGATCCATATGCTGACTTTGTCGTACCTGATGATTTGATGTGGTAAGCAATATAGCCAGATGAGTATCTGGCTATATTTCGAGTATTTCGGTGAGCGCCCAAACGATCGCCGAAATACTGTTGAAGTGACATAGAACACCCGCAGACTACATTCTTTAAAACTTATAGTGCTCTTTACTCAGCCCGTATTTTCTCATCCTCAGATACAGCTTCTTACGCGGGATTTGCAGATACTCTGCCACCTCATTGATCCGCCCCTGATGGATATTTAGCGCTTCTGTAATAATCTGCCGTTCATACTCTTCCACCCGACGGTCCAATGGTGTCGGCTCGGGCATATGCAGTTGCGGGTTGGCGGTTTCGGCCAGTGGGAGCAACCCGACGGCAAAAAGCTCTGCGGCATTCGCCAGTTCTCGCACATTGCTCAACCATACGCGGCGGCGCATGCCTTTCAGCAACTCCCCGTCGACCTCGGGTACAGGATGGTTTAACCGCAGACAGGCTTTATGCAGATAGTGATGAAATAAAGGCTCGATGTCGTCCGGGCGCAAAGATAACGGCTGACAGGCGATTTGCGTCATGGCGAAGCAATAATAGAGTTCCGCCACAATCTGGTTGGTTGCCGCCAGCTCCACCAATGACGTCTCCCCGATCCCAATTAAACGAAAAGGACGCCGCTCCTGACTTTGCAGCTGTACCAGATGGTGCTGCTGCTCACGCGTCAGGCACTCAATATGGCTCAATACCAGCATTCCTCCCTGCGCCTGAGCGATAAGCGTATTGAGCTGAACTGCATTTTCGCAAGTCAAGTCTGCACGTATAAACGGCCCGTTGGCGTTGCGCCCGAGTTGATGCAGATACCGCGCCCCCGTCATGCGCCCTGTTCCGGGCTCACCATACAACCAGACGGCAATATCCGTTTCTGCCAACTGCTGTAACCGCTGGCGGAATTGCTTTGCCCAGTCACTGTAGCCGACCAGTTCAACCTGTAACTTCTGCTGGCAGTATTGGCGACGCGCAATCACGGACTGTCTCTGGCGTAAAGCGTCTTCGACCTGTGCCAACAATTTACCAGGCTCGACCGGCTTTTGCAGAAAGTCCCATGCGCCTTTCTTCACCGCATCCACCGCCATCGGTACATCACCGTGCCCGGTGATCAGCAAAATCGGCAGCTGATTATCATCCTGATGAAACAGGGTCATCAGATCGATCCCTGAGCAGCCCGGCATGCACACATCGCTTAATACGATCCCTGGCCAGTCGGCTGGCATCAGGTTTCTGGCGTCAAATGGATTGTTACAGGCCTGTACACGATAACCCGCCTGCTCCAATAACAAAGTGTAAGCATCAAGCACATCGGCATCGTCATCAATCAGCAGAATAGAACATTCATCATTCAACATCGTTTACATCCGTCAGGTTGAATTGCAGGACCACGCAGGCATTGCGCCCCAGCGTTGACGCCAGGCGTAGCTCGCCGTTCATTTGCGTCATCAGCGATACACAAATCGACAAGCCAATACCAAGGCCAACATCTTTACTGGTGGTGAACGGCTTCAATAGCGAGGGTAACAACGCTGGCGGCCAGCCGGGGCCATTATCGCTGACCAATACGCACAGGGTTTTGCCCTCAGCTCGCCAGCACACCTCAATCTCAGCCGCAGCCGGACAGGCGTCGAGCGCGTTAGCCAGCACATTAACCAGCACCTGCTGAATTCTCACCTCATCACCGAGAACCCATACAGCCACTGGCGGGAGCGTCAGCCTGCCCTGCTGAGGCTTATGGCGCATCGCCAACAGTTCCCAGGCTGCACTAAACGTTTGCCGCAAATCGACCGGATGCAACGGCGCACCCGGCTCGGCCCGGCGCGCAAACTGGCGCAGCGAACGAATGATGGCGTCAATGCGGGTAATCAACCCTTCCGCTTTAGTTAAGGTGCTTCTCGCCTGCGCTGACTGCCCCTGCTCAATGGCCCTTCCCGCCGTAAACAAGTACATCGATAGCGCGTTCAGCGGTTGGTTAATTTCATGCGCCAGAGTGGTCATTGTCTGGCCGACCACCGCCAGTTTCGCCGTCTGAATCAGCTCATCCTGCGTGGCACGGAGATCGGATTCAATCTCCTTACGCTCAGCCACTTCCTGCTCAAGCTGATTTTTTTGCGTATTAAGCTGCCCCAGCGTATGGCGCAGCAAGCCCGCAATGCGCCCTAACTCATCACGACCATACACCGGGATCGTCGCATCTGTTCTGCCGAGACCAATCTGTACCACAGCCTGGTTCAGTGCAGTAAAACGCTTCACCAGTCGTGAGCGGATAAAGTAGTGGTTGAGTGTCCAGGCAAGAAGCAGCGCCAGCATTGTCGCCAGTAATATTAGCCCACCGCTGACGCGAACAATTTGCTCCAGACGCTGATTAAACATCTGCATTTGCTGATGGCTGCTGCCCAGTTGCGCCTCGAGCAAAGTACGAAAGCGCCCGAGAGTTGCTTCTCTGGCATGATTAGCATCAACGAGAGCCTTTTGCGCGGCCACATAATCGCGCATCGTGTCGGGCATTTTATTTTTCATCATGCCGATTTCCAGCAACTCATCGATGGTTTGACGCAACGTTATCGTACTGGGCCAGTCATCCAGCGTACGGATATTTTCATCCGCCGTTGTTTTCAAATTCGCCAGATACCGAATGTGGGTTTCCACCAGCATACCGTCATCGCTGCCTGACTTCAGTTCGTTCAGCCTGTCGCGTAGATCATCGACGATTTGATTCTCAATTCTCGCCAGCGTGTAAACCTGCTGCTGTTCGTTTTGTACTTCCCGGGCACGTTTCAGGTACTGCGCCGCATCGCCATTTTTGGCCTCGATTTGATCCAACAATGTTCCCTGCTGCCAGGTAAAATCCTGCACCAGTGAATTCAGCTCGGTCGTAAAATCATCATGCAGCCAGTCGATGCGCGCGGACAGTTCACTCACTTTTTCACGCACCAGGAACATGTTGTAGAGCACTCTATCCAGCTTCGTCACCAGGGTACGGCTGTCCTGCAAAATGACCGCCAGCTGCTGCTGTTCCGCGGGTTGTAATCCCCGACTTAGCGCCTCAATTTTATCCAGATGTTGGATTATCTGGTTACGCAGTTGCAGCCTTACCGTGGTGTTGGGAGCAAGCAAGAATTCGTTGAGCTGATCCACCACCAGGTTAAGATTTCCTTCAATCAGAAAAGCGGAATGGACGCGTGGGAAGTAGTCATCCAGCGAATAGCGGATCTGCGAGCCCTGCTCATGCCAGGAATACAAGCTCACACAACTCACGCTTAACGTCAGCAACGCCCCTGTCAGAAAAGCCCCCCGCAGACTGCTGCTGATGCTGAGCTGACGTAGATGTTGCAGTAGCGACCCACCTTTCATTTTAATTCTTCCAATTTCGAGATAGCCTCGCGCTGATTATTGAGAAACCACAACTGCCACTCCATCATCTGCTGTTCAGCAATGCTTTTACTATCGAATTGCGCAAGCCAGGCCTCATCTTCGCTGCTCCTGGCGTCTATCGGAACGCGGGTTAATAACGATCTGATTTCAGGAAGAGGACGTTTCAGCCGCGCTTCAGCGCTATATAACGCTCGCCAGGCATCCTTCAACTGTGCAAGACGAAAACTGATAGCGGTATCAAACATCCGCTGCACCAGCTGCTGGCGTTTCAGGATCAGGCGATAATTCAACGGCGGCTGATTCATCAGGATGGCCTGCTGAGCGGCGCGCGGGTTATTGGCGGGCAACAGCGTGACCGGGTATTTTCCCGTATTCGCATCAGCAAGGATTTGCTGCCCTTGAGGACTCAACAAATAGCGGATAAAACGACGAGCTTCACCGGCATGCTGGCTGTTCTTCAACACGGCCACATAGGTTGGCGACACCGCAGACTGTGGAAAATAGTTAAACGCCAGATGCGGGTCGTTGAGCAGCAAATTGGCGTAGTTATCAATCACCGGTCCGGCGACGCCCAGTCCGCTCTTAATTTTGTCAGCGACGCCGAAGCTGCGCGATGAAATCGTCACCAGATTACCTGCACTCGCCAGCAGCGTCGCCCAACCTTGTTCCCACCCTTTTTGCTGCAACAGAGACTCCACCATCAGATGGTTGGTATCGGAACGCGACGGACTACTCATCAATAGCGCCCCCTGATATCTGGGATGCGTTAAATCTCCCCAGTCTGTTGGGGCAGGTAAATGCCGCGTCGCCAGCGCAGAACGATTAATCAGCAGGCCAAAACCCGATATCGCCACCGCTACGGACGTAGAACGGATGGATTCAGGAACCAGACGCTGGCTTTCCGGCAGCGCATTGTCAAACGGAGCCAACTTCTGATGCTCCTGCAAATGCTGCAACAACATCGGGGATGAGGTCAAAATCAGATCAACATTATCCGCATTCGCCGTATCGAGCAGTTGTTCCAAAGAAGCGCTGGTCCGGTTTAGCGTCCGAATCATCACCGAACCGGACTCAGTTTGCCATTGCTGGATAATCCATGCCGTCGCGCCTGGAGAAAACGTCGTTGCCATGACTAACTCTTTACCCTGTGTCTGGCTTACCGCCGACAGCAACGTAAAACAGAGCGAAAACATAAAAATCCGCCCCCGGTCGAAAACCCTGTTTGTGATCTCGTTCATAAATACCAACATGTTATAAAAATAATATTGAGACAAAATTTACCCGTTTACCGCAACTCATGGGAAGGGTAAGGTGGTTATCAAAATAACCAGGCTGAATGCGAAAACATGGCTAAAGAATACCTTAAAATACCGATTAAAATTGTTAGTACCCGCACATGCCGGTTATAAAATCCGGCTAAAAATAACCACTCCGCATTCCCGTTAATTTAAAAGAGTCAAAATTAGCCGTTCCTTGCATAAATTGAGTCAATATTGACACATTTCATCGAGTTGAATTTCATCACCGTCTATTTCACCCTGCTTGACGAAAACTCCTGATATTCACATCAATAAAAAGTTAGGTGATGATATGCTATCAATATTTAAGACAGGAACCTCGGCAAATAAAGTTCCGCCAGAGCAAGTTCAGGCGACATATGGCCGATACCGTATGCAGGCGCTGCTTAGCGTATTTCTCGGTTATCTTGCGTACTATATTGTACGTAATAACTTCACCCTCTCTACGCCGTACCTGAAAGAACACCTGGATCTCAGTGCAACCCAGATTGGTTTGCTCAGCAGCTGCATGCTAATTGCCTACGGGATCAGTAAAGGCATTATGAGCAGCCTGGCCGATAAAGCCAGCCCTAAAGTCTTTATGGCATGCGGCCTGATCCTGTGCGCCATTGTGAACGTTGGTTTGGGTTTCAGCACCGGATTCTGGATTTTTGCCACACTGGTGGTGTTCAACGGTTTATTCCAGGGGATGGGAGTAGGCCCTTCGTTTATAACCATTGCCAACTGGTTCCCGCGTAAAGAACGTGGGCGTGTTGGCGCATTCTGGAATATCTCGCACAACGTTGGCGGTGGTATTGTCGCCCCGATTGTGGGCACGGCTTTTGCCATTCTGGGTAGCGAACACTGGCAAAGCGCCAGCTATATTGTCCCCGCCTGCATCGCCGTGCTGTTTGCCTTTATTGTTCTGATGTTGGGTAAAGGTTCGCCGCGACAAGAAGGTTTACCGCCGCTGGAAGAAATGATGCCGGAAGAAAAAGTCGTGCTCAACGCCCGACATGTCACCCAGGCACCGGAAAATATGAGCGCCTTCCAGATCTTTTGCACCTATGTGCTACGAAATAAAAATGCCTGGTATGTCTCTATGGTGGACGTATTTGTCTATATGGTGCGCTTTGGCATGATCAGTTGGTTGCCGATTTATCTGTTAACCGAAAAACATTTCTCGAAAGAACAAATGAGCGTGGCTTTTCTGTTTTTCGAATGGGCGGCTATTCCTTCTACACTGCTCGCAGGTTGGCTCACCGACAAACTGTTTAAGGGGCGTAGGATGCCGCTGGCGATGATTTGTATGGCACTGATCTTCGTCTGTCTGATCGGCTACTGGAAAAGTGAATCCCTGCTGATGGTGACCATTTTCGCCGCCATTGTCGGTTGCCTGATCTACGTTCCTCAGTTCCTGGCATCTGTGCAGACCATGGAAATCGTCCCCAGCTTCGCCGTCGGTTCAGCCGTAGGGTTACGCGGATTTATGAGCTACATTTTTGGCGCATCACTGGGAACCAGTCTCTTTGGCGTGATGGTCGACAAAATGGGCTGGCACGGGGGTTTTTATCTGCTGATGGGTGGGATCGTCTGCTGTATCGTGTTCTGCTACTTGTCTCACCGTGGCGCGCTGGAGTTGGAACAACAGCGAAAAGATGCCCAGCAAGAAGAAGCCGCGTTACAGCTTGCTGATGCCCGGTAATCTGTTTTCGGTCGATAACAAAAGTGCCAGCGGTGCTGGCACTTCAGAATGTGCACATTTTATACGAATAAACAGCCACGTGACATTCATTGTTATTATCAATAATGACACGTCGATTTAATGCTTACCGTCACCGACCATAAAGCGAATGATCAGCCCACAGGTCGGGGCCAGAAAAAGAAATATTCCCGTGACCATTTCATCACCATGGGTCAACCACATGGTAACGTAGTAAATTAATGCCGCCAGGATAGCCATGCCGATTAAAGAACTGATGGATGCCAACGCACCCAAAACCTGCCAGATATAGCAACTAACGCACAAAATGCTCAATACGAGAAAGGTCCAGAAATAGAGCATAGCGGTACCTCCTGTTTGCCATAAAACTTCACGTAAGTCCTTACACTCCTTGAATTTATAGTCTAAGACAATTCCTATGCGCAGGCAATCGAAGCAACATTTTTGTTACAATAAATACGCCATTGTCCGCTGACAGGTATTTAACCATCATAAAAACAACAAATTATCTCTCATTTCATTTTTTCTTGCCGGCCAAAAACATTTACGCTTCTTGAGTATTTATCTCTGGCTGACATTAATCCCCAAGTGATACATTATGTGTCCGATCATTCATGTCCCCCCGTGGTTTTATCCTGACTAAGTTTTACACTCTTTACAGGAACCATTGTCCTTCATGGTGGCCTAACGATCAGTATCAGAGTGTAACGTTGTAGACACAGAATCTTCGCGATACATCTTATTCGTATCAACAACAGGTGCTTATGTTCCCCCAATGTAAATTTTCACGCGCGTTTTTGCATCCGCGCTACTGGCTCACATGGTTTGGTGTCGGTGTACTCTGGTTACTGGTGCAACTCCCCTACCCTGTATTGTGCTTTCTGGGTACGCGTACCGGAACGCTTGCACGCCCATTTTTAAAACGTCGTGAATCTATTGCCCGTAAAAACCTCGAACTGTGCTTCCCGAATCTGTCACAAGAAGAACGAGACAAGCTGATTGAAGAGAATTTTCGTTCACTCGGCATGGCGCTGCTTGAAACCGGCATGGCCTGGTTCTGGCCTGACCGCCGGGTGCGTAAGTGGTTTGACGTAGAAGGTCTGGACAACCTGAAGCGTGCGCAGTCGCAAAAACGTGGCGTGATGGTGGTCGGTGTACACTTTATGTCACTGGAGCTGGGGGGCCGCGTCATGGGGCTTTGCCAGCCAATGATGGCGACCTATCGCCCGCATAACAATAAGTTAATGGAGTGGATCCAAACCCGTGGACGGATGCGCTCAAACAAAGCCATGATCGGCAGAAATAACCTGCGCGGTATTGTCGGCGCCTTGAAAAAAGGAGAAGCCGTATGGTTTGCACCCGATCAGGACTACGGTCGTAAAGGCAGTTCATTTGCCCCATTTTTCGCCGTCAAAGACGTCGCGACGACCAATGGTACCTACGTGCTGTCACGTTTATCAGGTGCTGCGATGTTGACCGTCACCATGGTGAGAAAAACGGACAATTCCGGCTACCGTCTGTTTATCACGCCGGAGATGGAAGGTTACCCGGATGATGAAGGCCTGGCAGCGGCTTATATGAACAAAATTATTGAGAAAGAGATCATGCGCGCACCCGAGCAGTATCTCTGGATCCATCGTCGTTTCAAAACCCGCCCGATGGGTGAATCTTCGTTATATATCTAAAAAGAAAGGCCTCATGGCCTTTCTTTTTTTTGCGACTGAATTACTTAACGCTCCATTTATTCTGTAGTTCAGTCATCCGCTGGCTGTATTCCCGAGAAAGACAGGCGGGCTTATCCTGCTCTTTCCAGCACTCGTTGCGACCTTTGATCCAGCCACGCTGCTCCGCTTTCAGCATCGAGTCATTGTTTGATTTAACCAACGCCTGTTTGTAGATGCCATTCAGTTTTAAATCCATTGCGGAAAGTGATGGACTCTGACAAATAATCTCTTCCATGCTTCCCTTGTCGACCGTCGAGCATGAGTAAGACGGACCAGCGCTGGCTGATTTTTTTGCCGGAGCAAAATTCTTCTCATCCTCGGGCAAACAAATCCCATGCTTTCGATTCGGCCCTGTCCAGGATACATCCGGATTCCCATCACTATTGCGGGAGATGGATACGGTATTTTTACCGCTTTTAGCTTCCCAGTAATTTTCGTTGAACGTCTTAATGGTCGCTTTTGTACCATCAATCCAGACATTACCTTCACCATCACTATTCACACCACCAATACTTGCGCAGCTGAAATTAAACGCCAGCGGCGAGGCCGCTATCGACGTCAATGGAGTAAGAACGAGCGCTAGCATCATTAACCTGGTCATTTTTAACCTTTTCATTATCTAATTCAGCGAAAAATTAACCGCATTAACATCATGGCGATATGAGAATTCTCTGAGTAACCATTACGTCGCTCAATAGCAATTTATTACCGACAGAAATTAAACTGTCGCCGAATCACGACACCTGTAA
The DNA here is from genome assembly GCF_004684345.1 of Citrobacter tructae. Classification (NCBI taxonomy): domain Bacteria; kingdom Pseudomonadati; phylum Pseudomonadota; class Gammaproteobacteria; order Enterobacterales; family Enterobacteriaceae; genus Citrobacter; species Citrobacter tructae. Next base: position 7,924 of record NZ_CP038469.1, on the reverse strand, counting down.
GTTATTAAAATTAAATAAAAAAATGCCTCTTGTCTCACCTCATTTTTAGGCGTACATTAGCGCCGTCTGGAGCATTAACGCTCAGAATTCTGAGGTGATGCAGCCAAGCAAACGAGGGATATTCTCTATCTCGTTCACGCTTGCATCAGCTCTCTGTCAGGTAAGCATATGTTCATTTAGGCGTACTCAAGGTACGCGGAGAGATGAAAAGTGAAATATTTCTTTATGGGCATTTCATTTATGGTCATCGTTTGGGCCGGTACGTTTGCCCTGATGATCTAGAAGAAAAGATGCAGCAAAAAAACAGGAGCCCTCAGGCTCCTGTTTGCATTTGTGGGTTACGCGTTTGATGAGTCGGCACTTTCAGAAGCTGATTTCGTGCTGGTGGGCAGCAGGCCATCTGCACGGAACATCGCTTTAATCCCCCTGATCGCCTGGCGGATTCGGTCACGGTTCTCAATCAACGCAAAGCGCACGTGGGTATCGCCATAATCACCAAAACCAACGCCCGGTGATACGCATACTTTCGCGTCGTTCAGCATTTTTTTAGCAAATTCAAGCGAGCCCATCGCGGCATATTGCTCGGGAATTTTTGCCCAGACATACATCGACGCCTTCGGCATTTCTACCATCCAGCCAGCTTCGTGCAGCCCTTTGACCAACACATCGCGACGACGCTTATACTGTTCTGCTATATCCCGCACACACTGCTGATCGCCTTCCAGTGCGGCAATAGCCGCTACCTGCAATGGCGTAAAAGTACCGTAATCGTGATAGCTTTTAATACGTGCCAGCGCGTTAACCAGCGTTTTGTTACCCACCATAAAGCCAATACGCCATCCCGCCATGTTATAGCTTTTCGACAGCGTGAAGAATTCGACAGCCACATCGCGGGCGCCGGGAACTTGCATGATCGACGGCGCTTTCCAGCCATCGTAGACAATATCGGCATAGGCCAGGTCGTGAACCACCAGCACGTCGTAGCGCTTAGCCAGGGCGACCACTTTTTCAAAGAATTCCAGCTCGACGCACTGCGCGGTCGGGTTGGATGGGAAACCTAAGATCATCATCTTTGGTTTTGGGTAGCTTTCACGGATCGCCCGTTCCAGCTCGTTAAAGAAGTCGACGCCTTCCACCAACGGCACAGAACGCACCTGCGCCCCGGCGATAACGGCACCGTAAATATGGATCGGATAGCTTGGATTGGGCACGAGGACCGTGTCACCGTGATCAAGCGTAGCCAGCATCAGGTGCGCAAGCCCCTCTTTGGAGCCGATGGTCACAATGGCTTCGGATTCGGGATCGATCTCGACGTCATAGCGTTCCTGGTACCAGCGGGAAATCGCCCGACGTAAACGCGGAATACCGCGAGAGGTTGAATAACCGTGGGTATCCGGGCGCTGCGCCACGGTACACAGTTTTTCGACAATGTGAGGAGGCGTGGCCCCATCCGGGTTCCCCATGCTGAAATCGATAATATCTTCGCCGCGCCGACGCGCAGCCATCTTCAACTCAGCGGTGATGTTAAAAACGTAGGGGGGAAGGCGATCAATACGCGTAAAGCGACGTTCAGGGCGGGAGTCAGCCATATTATCCTCAGATTCACGTTAGCGCCCGGACCGTCCGAGCGACGCTGCCACGATGGTGGCACGTTTAGAAAATAGCCTGAATAAATTCCGTCTGTCGAGAGGGAAAAACAAAATATTTTTTTCAGCTTTAAAAGAGGAACAATAAAAATAAACAGGGAAATAAATATTTTTCGCCAACTGTAAAAGTTACCAACTATTAACATTTTGAATCTATAAAATTTACGTTAAAAATCAATCAGACCTGGTGAGGTCGTGCAAACTCACTTTTTCTTTACAATCCCCTTTTAATATTATGGTTTTTCCTCATTAGGTAGGCGCTATGAGCAGGCTGGTCATCCTCGCTCAGGTTACCTATCATAGAGGTTTAATCCATTCGCAAGAGTCACCTGTGCACGAAATATTCAATATGCTGCTGGCGGTCTTTGATCGGGCAGCGCTGATGCTGTTCTGTCTGTTTTTCCTGATTCGTATCCGCCTGTTTCGCGAACTGTTGCACAAGTCAGCCCACTCGCCAAAAGAGCTGCTCGCCGTTACCGCGATTTTCTCCATGTTTGCCCTGTTCAGCACCTGGTCCGGGGTACCGGTCGAAGGTTCCCTGGTGAACGTGCGTATCATTGCAGTGATGTCGGGGGGGATCCTGTTCGGCCCGTGGGTTGGCATCATTACCGGCGTCATCGCGGGCATCCATCGCTACCTGATCGACATTGGCGGCGTCACCGCCCTGCCGTGCTTTATCACCAGTATTCTGGCAGGCTGTATTGCCGGCTGGATCAACTGTAAGATCCCCAAAGCGCAGCACTGGCGTGCCGGTATTTTAGGCGGGATGCTGTGCGAATCGTTGACCATGATCCTGGTAATCGCCTGGGCTCCCACCACCGAACTGGGGCTGGATATTGTCTCGAAAATCGGTATTCCGATGATCCTCGGCAGCGTCTGTATTGGCTTTATCGTAATGCTGGTTCAAAGCGTTGAAGGCGAAAAAGAAGCCAGCGCCGCCAAGCAAGCCAAGCTGGCGCTGGATATTGCCAACAAAACTCTGCCGCTCTTTCGCCAGGTCAACAGCGAGTCGTTACGTCAGGTGTGTGAAATTATTCGCCACGATATTTATGCAGACGCGGTCGCCATCACCAATACCCAGCACGTTCTGGCCTATGTTGGCGTGGGAGAACTGAATTACCGCGATAACGATGACTTCGTCAGCCCGACTACGCAACAGGCGATCAATTACGGAAAAATCATCATAAAAAACAATGATGAAGCGCATCGCACGCCGGAAATCCACTCTATGCTGGTTATCCCACTCTGGGAGAAAGGCGTCGTAACCGGCACGCTGAAGATTTACTACTGCCACGCCCACCAAATCACCTCCTCGCTACAGGAAATGGCCATCGGCCTGTCGCAAATTATCTCGACTCAGTTGGAGGTTTCTCGTGCTGAACAGCTACGTGAAATGGCAAATAAGGCAGAGCTTCGCGCGCTGCAAAGTAAAATAAATCCCCATTTCCTGTTTAACGCGCTGAACGCAATTTCGTCGTCAGTACGGCTTAACCCGGACACCGCACGACAGCTCATTTTCAATTTGTCGCGTTACCTTCGCTATAATATTGAATTGAAAGACGATGAGCAGATCGACATCAAAAAAGAGCTGTATCAAATCAAGGATTACATCGCCATTGAACAGGCCCGTTTCGGCGATAAACTGACGGTTATTTATGATATTGATGAAGAGGTAAGCTGCTATATTCCCAGCCTGCTGATTCAGCCGCTGGTAGAGAACGCCATCGTCCACGGTATTCAGCCTTGTAAAGGAAAAGGCGTGGTCACCATAAGCGTCGCAGAGTGCGGTAATCGGGTGCGTATTGCTGTGCGGGATACGGGCCACGGTATCGATCCAAAAGTGATTGAACGGGTCGAATCCAATGAAATGCCGGGCAATAAAATTGGTCTGTTGAATGTGCATCATCGCGTTAAGCTGCTCTACGGCGAAGGCTTACATATCCGCCGCCTTGAACCAGGCACTGAGATTGCCTTTTATGTGCCTAATCAGCACTCGCCCGCAGCCGCACCGGCCACATTATTGCTTTAACCAGGAGTGAAGTTGTGAAAGTCATCATTGTTGAAGATGAATTCCTGGCACAACAGGAACTGAGCTGGCTGATAAAAGAACATAGCCAGATGGAAATTGTCGGCACCTTTGACGACGGTCTGGACGTGCTGAAATTTCTGCAGCACAACCGCGTCGACGCGATTTTTCTGGATATTAATATTCCCTCGCTGGACGGCGTATTGCTGGCGCAAAACATCAGCCAGTTCGCGCATAAACCCTTTATTGTGTTTATTACCGCATGGAAAGAACATGCCGTTGAGGCGTTTGAGCTAGAGGCGTTTGACTACATTCTGAAGCCGTACCAGGAGTCGCGAATTATCGGTATGTTGCAAAAGCTGGAAGCCGCCTGGCAGCAACAGCAAACAGGAACCCCGCTCACAACCCCCGTCACTCGTGAAAATGACACCATCAACCTGATCAAGGATGAGCGGATCATCGTGACCCCTATCAATGACATCTACTACGCTGAAGCGCATGAAAAGATGACGTTCGTCTACACGCGACGGGAATCGTACGTCATGCCGATGAACATCAGTGAATTTTGCAGCAAACTGCCAGCCTCACATTTCTTCCGCTGCCACCGCTCATTCTGCGTAAATCTGAATAAAATCCGCGAGATCGAACCGTGGTTCAATAACACTTATATTCTGCGCTTAAAAGACCTGGAATTTGAAATCCCGGTCAGTCGGAGTAAAGTGAAAGAGTTCAGGCAGTTAATGCATTTATAGCGCTTATTCCACAGAGAAAGAGTGATGAAAGAATCAGGCTTGCCCGCAGACCAACAGTTTTTTGCCAATCTGTTCAGCGGCCTGGTGTTAAACCCGTAGCGCGCATTATCTTACAAAAATATCATCTGCCAATGAGCGGAGTGGCACAACGATGCGGATATTAGGACAGTGACTATTTTTGTCGTCTTTTCCGCCGCCAGTTTGGCCTGACACCGGGAGAGTACAGCGTACGCTTTCAGTAGATCCCGTTGCCAAATGATGGCTTTCCTTTGTTTGTAGTATATTGGTCGTTATTCTATTTTTTACAGGTGATGTCATGGCGAAGCTGAGCGAAAAATATCAACGTACATATCAACGCGAATACACAAAAGAAGCCGAGAAAAATGCCCTGGTATGGATGAGTACAGACGATTATTTAGCTGAATGCCTGGATATTCATGAGCAATGCAACCCGGATTATTCACTTCAAAATCAGGTAACTTCATGGCTTTTTATGCTGCGCATGAAGCGTACTCCGGATTTATTAGGATATAAAACCGCAATACAGTTAAATAACATGGAAATTCTACACTCATCCCTGCTTCAGTCCGCCATGATCAAACATGTAACATTGGGTGTAGATTCTGGTTGCGATCACTGCATTAATATATGGACAACCCTGGATGTCCTTGCCGCAGGTCTATTTGATCGCGTTCCACTGTTATTACCTGAAAAATTAGGCATGAGTGATAACGGTCACCCCGTTACTCTGGCGATAACTAATTTAATTATGGCGTTATGGTATAAACGCACTGACTTTGATGTTGATGCAAGGAAAAAAGCACAAAGGTTACTTGCGACCAAGCAAACACCTGGCGATATAGCGACCATCCGCTACCTGATTGCACTTCTTGATGGTGATGTTGCAGAAGCAGGGCTTCAGCTTGATTTATATTGTAAAAACGTACCACAAATGAGGGAACCTGGGCTTACTAAGCTCCATAAAATGTTCTGGCCATACGCGCATGGGTTATACAACCTGGCGTTTATTGTGTGGGGCAGAGAAAAAGCCAGCACGATGCCAAAACCCGCAGCAGATTGTTTCCTGGACGATCTGGCAGAATGGCAAATTAAAAATAACTATCGCTATGGACCACTTTTTTTTGAATATCCGGAACCTATTAACGTTATTAATATCATTATTTCGTGCACGCCACCGGAATGTTCTTTGCATCAACCCTACCTGGATACAGATAAAAAATATAGAGAACAAAAATACCTGCACGCAGAATATTTTGAACAACAGGTGACCACGATAATATTGGCTGATATTGCAAATAAACCTCGTACGCCTTGACCGACCTGCAAGCGTATTGTTCTGTATGCCAGATGGGACATTTTTACGTCACCATCGGGCATGCGCAGACCGCAATCAGTTTTTTGCTCATAACAAACTCCGCTTAGACGAAAAAAACCGCGTGAATGACGCGGTTTTGCAGGTTTTTTGCGGAACAATTACAGAATATGCCCCAGCGTCTGGCGCAGATGTGCACCGGAACCCAGCAGGCCTGGATTATCATGCACAATCAAATACACCGGAATATCCTGTACGTAGGCTTTAAAACGTCCTTTGTCTTCAAAGCCACCGCGAAAACCAGAGGCTTTAAAGAACTCGAGGAAGCGCGGCACGATACCACCAGCAATGTAAACCCCGCCAAACGTGCCCAACGTTAATGCCAGGTCACCGCCAAAACGCCCCATGATGACGCAAAACAGCGACAGCGCCCGACGACAGTCTATGCACGAGTCTGCCAGCGCGCGTTCGGTGATATCCTTCGGCTGCAGGTTTTCCGGTAGGCGTCCGTCTGATTTCACAATTGCGCGGTACAGATTCACCAGCCCCGGTCCGGACAGCACGCGTTCTGCGGAAACATGACCAATCTCGGCACGCAGGACTTCAAGAATAATCGCCTCTTCTTCGCTGTTAGGCGCAAAATCTACGTGACCGCCCTCTCCCGGCAGGCTCACCCAACGCTTATCGACGTGCACCAGATGGGCGACACCTAAGCCAGTTCCCGCACCGTATACCGCGATAGGTTTACCTTCCACCGGCTGTGTGCCACCAAACTGAATCAAATGCTCTTTTTTCAGCATCGGGATCGCCATCGACACGGCGGTGAAATCATTGATGATTTCCAGATGGCTGAAGCCCAGATTCTTTTTCATTTCAGCAATAGAGAACGCCCAAGTATGGTTGGTCATTGCTACCCAGTCGCCGGTAATGGGACAGGCGATCGCGATGCATCCATCCTCAACGCTGACGCTATGCTCGTCCAGGTACACGCGAACCACGGCTTCAAGGCTTGGGTAATCCAGCCCGGAATAGGTTTTTGCCTGCGAAATCTCGCCACTGGCAATGTCGCACAGAGCAAGACGTGCGTTGGTCCCGCCAACATCACCTACTAAAGCATATTTTGTCATTCTTCCACTGCTCCGCTAAAGTCAGAATAAATCTTTGCCACACTGTAAATTCATGGGGTCATAACAACAATGTTCTGAAGGCTGATGCCGGTGGAATATCGACCCAGATCACAGAATTACTTTATCGTTTCAGCACCATTTGCAGCGATGTCAGCTGACAGGCTGTGCAAACTATGTCTATGACTCTATTTGAGGGAATAGAAAATGCTCCATCCGCGAGCCAGAACGATGCTGTTGTTATCCACTCCCGCCCTGATCATTGGCGTCGCTTCAAGCCTGGTGCTGATCGTCGTAATGAAAGTAGCGGCTGTTTTACAGCAATTTTTGTGGGAGCGACTGCCCACCAGCATCGGTATTGCCCACGACTCCCCATTCTGGATTATCGGTATGCTGACGCTAACCGGTATCATGGTCGGGTTAGTTATCCGCTACAGCCGTGGTCATGCGGGCCCGGACCCGGCCTGCGAACCGTTAATCGGTATGCCGGTCCCAACGTCAGCGATCCCCGGCCTGCTGGCCGCGCTGCTCCTCGGTCTGGCCGGTGGCGTCAGTTTGGGACCAGAACACCCGATAATGACCGTGAATATCGCGCTGGCTGTGGCAGTTGGTAGCCGCATGTTTCCCCGTATTACTAAGCTGGACTGGACCATCCTCGCCTCTGCCGGCACCATCGGGGCACTATTTGGTACCCCCGTTGCCGCCGCGCTGGTGTTTTCACAAACGCTGAATAGTTCCAATGATGTTCCCTTGTGGGATCGCTTATTTGCGCCATTGATGGCGGCAGCAGCGGGTTCATTAACTACCAGTCTGTTCTTTCATCCGCACTTTTCGTTGCCCATCGAACACTATTCACAGATGCATCTGATCGATATTTTGAGCGGTGCGGTGGTTGCCGCCATTGCTATTGCGGCGGGCATGATAGCCGTCTGGTGCTTACCACGCTTACACCAGTTGATGCGTCACCTTAAACACCCGGTGCTGATTCTCGGCGCTGGCGGCTTTCTTCTCGGTATTCTGGGCATCATTGGGGGGCCACTGAC